>NZ_CP034570.1:0-308942 GCF_003970695.1 Maribacter sp. MJ134 | reverse complement strand
ATGGCGAAGAGGCCGTTGTGCTTGCAAAGGAAAATGTTTATGATGCCATTTTAATGGACATCCACATGCCTGGAATCAGTGGCGAAGAGGCAACGATACAAATACGTGAGTTTGACCAACAAACCCCGATTATAGCGCTTACGGCTATTTCATTGGATGATAGTTTGGAGAGTTTTTACGCCGCAGGATGTAACGATGTAGTCACCAAACCTTTTAAACCAGAAATTTTCTATCAAAAAATAGGGGAGAACATTTTTGATAAGAAAATTCAGAACTCTACTTCGTAATTGCACTCAAATACTTTTCTATTACAGTCGCATCTTCTGGAAAAAAAGCATGTTTTATCGGTAGATAGTAAAGGTTCTCAATCTTGCCAGCCAAACGCATATAATCCTTTTCTGTAGTAATGATTATACTTTTTGCCCTTAACGACTTCAGCTCATTTTCCGTAAAAAAATGATGGTCTGCAAATGACAAGTGCTCTACTCTCAACCCTTTGGTTACTACGTATTGATATAATGGTTGTGGATTGGCAATGCCCGTGACAAGGGTAACTTTTTTATCCTTGAGCGACTCTAAATAAATTTCGCCTTTTCCGCTATACAGTTTACTATCATACTCCAAATAAGAGAATAAAACCTTCTGATGTGCTTTTGGGTTAATTTGTGACCGTAACGTATTTTTCTCCTTTTTAGAAATAGAAGCAGGACACTTGGTTATGACGATTAAATCCGCTCTTTGGGAAGCATATTTACTATCCCTCAAATCGCCAGTGGGTAGGTACCAATCATTTACATATAAATTGTTATATGCAGTAAGTAAAATGTTATGTGAAGGCTTTACGCGTCTATGTTGAAAAGCATCGTCCAGTATAATAATATCTGGATTAACTGTTTTATCAAGGCGAGCTATGCCGTTTCTTCTATCGGCATCCACCGCAACACTTACGTTTTGAAATTTATTAAATATCTGAAAGGGTTCATCACCAATATCCTCGACCTCTGTATTGGTGTTTGCTATTATAAAACCTGATGTTTTACGTTTATACCCTCTGCTCAATACGGCCAACTTATTTTCCTTTTGGAGTCTTCTAATCAAAAACTCTACCATGGGCGTCTTACCGGTACCACCAACACTGAGGTTACCAACGCAAATTATGGGTGTTTCATAGCTTGTTGATTTAAATAGGCCTCTATCATAGAATAGGTTCCTAACACGTACAACCAGGGCATAAATCAAGGAAATGGGAAAAAGAAGTTTTCTCAACAGTTGCATCAGAACGAAAATATAATATTTTATCTTTGATGACCTTATATTTTATTGAAAATGACAGTAAATGGCGTTATAGAAATATTAGAAGACCTGGCCCCACTAGATTATGCAGAGGACTTCGATAATGTGGGCCTTCTCGTTGGTGACAAAGATATGAAGGTCAACGGCATACTGGTAACCCTTGACACCTTGGAGCACGTTGTCGATGAAGCGATCGCGAACCACTGTAACCTTATCATAAGCTTTCACCCAATAATTTTTGAAGGGCTAAAAAAACTGACTGGTAGAAATTACGTGGAGCGTACGGTTTTAAAAGCCATTAGGAACGATATAGCCATTTACGCTCCTCATACGGCCTTAGACAATTCTTTTAATGGTGTAAATGCAAAAATTTGCGAAGTTTTAGGATTAGAAAATAGACAAATATTAATTCCTCAATTAGGAACGATCAAAAAATTGGTCACCTACGTACCTATCGCCGCCGCAGACCAACTACGAGAAGAATTATTTAAAGCAGGAGCTGGCACTATTGGCAACTACGACAACTGTAGTTTTACAACTATAGGCAAAGGAAGTTTTAGGCCTGGAGAAAACACCAATCCGCTAAAAGGAGAAAAAGGAAAAACACATATCGAAGAAGAGGTAATGATATCTCTTACTTATCCAAAAATGAACGAGCATAAGATTTTAACTTCCCTAAAAGAGAACCATCCTTATGAGGAAGTAGCTTATGAAGTGACAACACTGGAAAACACCAACCAACATATTGGTATGGGGATGATAGGTGAACTAGACGAGCCACAAACCGAAGAAGCTTTCATGACCTTTCTTAAGGACAAAATGAACGCATCGGTCGTAAGACATTCCGAGTTCCTTGGGAAGCCTATCAAAAAAGTTGCTATTCTAGGAGGTAGCGGAGCGTTCGCAATACGTGCGGCAAAGCGAGCCAAGGCAGATGTATTTGTCACGGCCGACATAAAATACCATCAATTTTACGAAGCGGAAAAACAAATGGTAATTGCGGATATTGGACACTTTGAAACTGAGCAGTTTACAAAAACGCTATTAGTTGATTATCTTACAAAAAAAATTCCTAATTTTGCAATCCGTTTATCGGAAAGTATAACAAATCCTATCAAGTATTTTTAAGTATGGCAAAAAAAGAAGATTCATCTGTAGAAGCAAAATTAAGAGCTTTATATGACCTGCAATTAATTGACTCTAGAGTAGATGAAATACGCAACGTTCGCGGTGAGTTACCTTTGGAAGTTGAAGATTTGGAAGATGACGTCCTAGGCCTAAAAACTAGAATGGATAAACTTAAAACCGATTTAGAAACTATCAATTTTGAAATAGGTGCTAAGAAAAATCTAATCGAGGAAGCAAAAGCTTTAATCAAGAAATACACGGAGCAGCAGAAAAATGTCCGTAACAGTAGAGAATTCAACTCTATTAGTAAAGAACTAGAATTTCAGGAGTTGGAAATACAACTAGCTGAAAAAAACATCAAGGAATTCAAAGCTCAGATAGACCAAAAGAAAGAGGTTATTTCTGAAACAAAGGAGCGTTTAAGCGAACGCGAGGCACATCTTAAACATAAAAAAGGAGAGCTAGATGCTATTCTTGCAGAAACCGAGAAAGAAGAAAAAGCACTATTGGAAGAATCAATAAAATTCCAAGATAAAATAGAAGAACGCTTGGTGAAGGCCTACGCCCGCATACGTAATAACGTTAAAAACGGCCTGGCGGTTGTTCCCATCGAAAGAGGAGCTTCTGGGGGTTCATTTTTTACAATACCGCCTCAAGTACAAGTAGAAATTGCTTCTCGTAAGAAAATAATCACGGACGAACACAGTGGTAGAATTTTGGTTGACCCTGCTTTGGCGGAAGAAGAATCAGAAAAAATGCAAAAGATGTTCGCTAAATTATAAGAGCATAGAAAATTTAATAGTTAAGCCATCTTTAAAAAGATGGCTTTTTTATTTATATTAATGTACATGCATTCCAAAAAGACTTTTTGTTTCACAATCATTTATGCTATTTGCTTTATGCTATACTCACAAGATATGGCCGATTTTAAATGGACAAACAGGATACTCATCTTTGCCGATAGTGACCAAAAGCTTATCAAAGCAAAATCCGCAATACAAGTTTTTAAATCGTTAGAAAAAGAGGTTAAGGAGCGGGCACTACTGCTCTTTGTGTACTCAAAAGGTGCGTTCTTCAATTGCGACGGAGTACGTCTTCGATTAAAGAGTAGCCGCCCTATTGAATCTTCTTTTGACGGTATTATTTTACTGGGTAAAGATGGAGGCGTAAAATTCAAGGAACCTTACCCCGTTAAAGCGGAAACTATTTTTGAGCTCATTGATGGTATGCCAATGCGAAGGGCAGAAATGAAAGATTAAGATAATAAATCCAAAATCTTATTTTCAACCTCCATCGAATCCCAAATGTCGGCGATATTTGGGATTTGCATAATCTGCTTCATAATCAATTCTTGGTTGTCCCCAATGGACAAGGCTTCAGCGTAAGGCCTATTAGAAAAAGTAACACGGGAGTACACAGGAATCCATTTATCTGGGTATTTAGCGGCAAAATGCTTTTCAATCTTCTTTTGTAATAAAAAATTGCTATCAGCCGTTTTGCTGCTCATCTCTATAAAATTTCGATAGCTTAATTCTGCAATGGCATCGGCATTAGGTTTCCGCTCCTCTTGGTAGGTTCTAAAAATAGCCTCCCAATCGTCCCCAAATTTACCAATGATTTTGTTTAAACTATAAATATCCTCAAAACCAGCGTTCATTCCTTGTCCATAGAAGGGAACCACAGCATGGGCAGAATCACCGACTAAGGCCACCTTGTCCCAATACGTCCAAGGATAGCACTTCATGGTAACCATGGCGCTTGTGGGATTGTTAAAAAAGTCCTCCGTTAAGTTTTCTATATCCTTGCTGACATTAGGGAAATACGTCTTAAAAAAATGCTTGGCCTCCGCTCTGGTGGTAAGCTTTTCAAAGGAGATGTCCCCTTCAAAAGGAAGAAACAGGGTACAGGTAAAACTACCGTCTAAATTAGGCATGGCAATAAGCATAAATTTGCCCCTTGGCCATATATGAAAAGAGTGTTTATCTAATTTATGAGTTCCGTCGGTGTTTGGCGGAATGGTCAATTCCTTGTACCCTACATCTATAAAATCTTGAGAATAATCAAACCGGCTCCTTCGTTGCATTTTATGCCTTACCCGGGAAAAAGCTCCGTCACACCCAAAAACCATATCATATTGGTATGATTTCCATTCACTCTTTTCCGAAGCTCCCGTATAAATTTTCGCTTCCGGCAAATCTATATCCCAAACCTTTTCTTCAAACCTGAAATGAACGCCGGCCGTTTCAGCTAAATCAATCATCCTTTTATTGAGAACGCCTCTGGAGATAGACCAAATGGCCTCCCCCTCTTTTCCGTATTTTTGATAGTACTCTTCCTTGCCAACTACGTGCATGGCCCTTTTATCGAGCGGAATACCTATTTTTCTTATATCCTCTGCTATACCCACTTCCTCCAATGCTGTCCACCCCCTATTACTCATGGCTAAATTGATGGACCGTCCGGAGAATTCTATCCCTCTTATATCTGGCCTACGATCAAAAACAGTGATACTATGGCCGTATTTTCTCAGATAAATAGCAAGTAAAGAACCCACTAGGCCGGATCCTATAATGGCTATGTTCTTTGGGGTCTGTTTCATAGAAAATGGAGTGATGTCCTAGATTGGTTCAATCGCTAAAATAAGAAATATAAACGGACAAAATGAACTATAAAACGCTATGGACAGTTCGTATTTGTGTAAAATTTAACTTTAAAATGTTTAGCTTTTTTATAAATTTGATAAACAAAAATAGAATCGTTTGAAACATTTTAATACCGTCCATTTTTCTAATCTTCAAAGTAGATTCAAGGCGAACCTTATAAATAGTTGCAGCGGATATAGGTCTTCAAATTTATTGGCTACCTGTAATGAGAAAGGGGAAAGCAACTTGGCTATTTTCAACTCTATAGTACATATTGGAAGCAACCCGCCCATGTTGGGTTTTGTGTTAAGGCCACTGACCGTGCGAAGGGACACCTATGAAAATTTTAAGGCAACTGGATATTTCACTGTAAATCAAGTTTCCAAGAACAACTTTAAGCAAGCGCACCAAACCGCGGCAAAATATGACAAAGGAGTTTCAGAATTTGCGAAAACCGGACTCTCCGAAGAATATTTAGACGATTTTAAAGCACCTTACGTAAAGGAAAGTACCATAAAGATAGGCTGTAGTTATGAAAATGAATACGAAATAAAAGAGAACGGGTGCATTTTGATAATTGGTAAAATAGAACACCTGTACCTACCAGAAGAACTTATTCATAAAGATGGTTGGGTACAATTAGACAAAGCGGATACTGTAACGAACATAGGGCTAGATGGCTATGCCTTACCGAAAATTCTGGATAGACTATCCTATGCCAAACCGGACCAAGAAACAAGCTCCGTACTAGATGGGCTATAAAAAAAGTGACTTGCCTAGCAAAACCTGTGCTACGTGTGGCCTACCCTTTAATTGGAGAAAGAAGTGGGAAAAGAACTGGGCTCATGTAAAATATTGCAGCAAGAGGTGTCGCAGTAATAAAACGGATAAAGCCGATAAATAATATAGAATGAACAATCTCATCTGGTTTAGGAATGACCTTAGGGTTACTGATAATGAATCATTGCTCAAGGCTATGAACGGCAATAATGTTATAGCAGTATATTGTTTTGACCCAAGGCATTACGAGGCGGATAATTTTGGATTTAAAAAAACAGAAAAATACCGTGCCAAGTTCCTAATGGAGACCATTGCCAACCTACGCGCCAATCTTAAACAACTAAACGTAACCCTCTTCGTGTTTCATGATAAACCGGAAGTTGTGCTTCCCAAACTGGTCAAGGAAAACGAGATTAATAATATCTTTCTTCAAAAAGAGTGGACTTCTGAAGAAAATGCTGTTTTTGATTCGGTCATAGCAAATGTTCCCGCTTTGGTCAATTTTGAAACGGCTTATCAGCAGTTTCTTTTTCACCCTGATGACATACCATTTGATAGCTTTGAAAATATACCTGAGGTATTTACCAACTTCAGGAAAAAATGTGAAAAATATGCACAAATTAAATCAACATATCCAATCCCTGAGTCAAAGAACCCCACCAACTTCATAGCGAATACCACAAAAATACCCACGCTTGCTCAATTAGGATTATCGGACTTTACAACGGATTCCCGCACGGCATTTCCTTTTAAAGGAGGAGAGGATGAAGCCAATAACCGCATAGCATCATACTTCTGGGAAACAGGGAAACTAGCCCACTACAAAAAGACCAGGAACGGACTAATCGGAAAGGACTACAGTTCCAAACTTTCGGCTTGGTTGGCAAACGGCAGTATATCGGCGAGGACTATTTACTGGCAAGTGAAAAAATTTGAAAAGGAGGTCATAAAAAACCAAGATACCTATTGGCTTATTTTTGAACTCATTTGGCGCGATTATTTTAAGTACGTCTCCCTAAAACATCAAAATAAGATTTTTCATCTTGGAGGCATTCTTAATGCGGATTATCACTGGGATAACGCTAGGCTCGCAAAAGAAAATTGGATTAAGGGAAATACCAAAGAACCCTTTGTGAACGCAAATATGAAGGAACTTGCCCTAACCGGATGGATGAGTAATCGCGGTCGGCAGAACGTAGCCAGTTTTTGGTCCAAAGAGCTTGAACAAGATTGGCGTATTGGTGCGGCGTATTTTGAAAGCATGCTCATTGATTACGATGTACATAGTAATTGGGGCAATTGGATGTACAACAGCGGAGTGGGAAATGACCCTAGGAACAGAAAATTCAATATTCCAAGACAAGCTAGCATGTACGATGCTAATGGTAAATTTCAAAAACTATGGTTACAAGAAACCTTGTTCTAAACATTTAAAAAAATTAATATTCGTGAAAGTACTTCGCTTAATTCTTGGTGACCAACTGAACCAAAACCATTCTTGGTTCAATGAAGTCGATGAAAACGTTACGTATCTCATGGCAGAAATGAGACAGGAAACTGACTATGTAAAACATCATATACAGAAAATTACCGCATTTTTCCTGGCCATGCGTAGCTTTTCCGATGAGCTGTCTAAAAAGGGACATCATTTTATATACTACAAAATTAGTGACAATAACAATCTGCATGATTTAGAAAAAATTATACAGAAAAATATTGAATCTACGAGCGCAGCCAAATTCGAATACCAATTACCTGATGAATACCGTCTAGACAGCCAGTTAAAAGGTATTTGCGAACGCTTAAAAACGAAAACCGCTTCGGTAGACACCGAACACTTTTACACCACACGTTATGAACTTAAAAACTTTTTTGAAGGGAAAAAGCAATTGATCATGGAGAATTTTTATCGTATGATGCGAAAAAAACATGATATCATGATTGTTGGCGGACAACCTGAAGGGGGTAAATGGAATTTTGACCATAGCAACCGTAAAAAGTGGAAAGGCACACCGGGCATACCAAAAGCATTAACTTTTGGGCAAGATGCACATAAAGTAGTTGACGAAATTAATAGTGCGGCCATAGTATCGTTTGGAGAAATTGATACGACCAAATTTAATTGGCCCACTAGCAGAGAAGATTGTTTGGCCACACTTCATTATTTCTGTGAAAATCTCTTGGTCCACTTTGGCGATTATCAAGATGCGCTGCATACGGAAGAGAAATTTTTATTCCATTCCCGACTTTCCTTTGCCATGAACGCCAAAATAATAGCTCCAAAAGAGGTGATTAACGCCGTACTGGACCATTACTATGAGCATAGCTCGCAAATAGATATCTCGCAGGTAGAAGGTTTTATACGGCAAATCTTGGGCTGGCGAGAATATATGCGAGGTATATATTGGAAAGAAATGCCGGAATATGCACAGATGAATAGTCTAGAGAACAAGAATCCCCTACCCGATTTCTTTTGGACAGGAAAAACAAAGATGAACTGCCTGAAGCATGCCATAGGCCAAAGTTTAGACGAAGCCTACGCCCATCATATTCAACGTTTAATGATTATAGGCAATTATGCCCTCTTAACTCAAATAGACCCGGATGAGGTAGACAAATGGTACTTAGGGGTATATATAGACGCCATCCAATGGGTGGAAATCACCAATACTAGAGGAATGAGCCAGTTTGCCGATGGCGGTATCGTAGCCACAAAACCTTACGTAAGTAGCGCTAATTACATCAATAAGATGGGTAATTATTGCACTAAATGTGATTATAGTCACACTAAAAAAACAGGAGAAAACGCTTGTCCTTTTAACTCGTTGTACTGGAACTTTTTAGATGAGAAAAAAGAGCATTTTAACAATAACAACCGTATGGCAATGATGATGAATTTACTACATAAGAAAGATAAAGACGAGCTCCAAGAACTTAAAAATAGAGCGCAAGATATTATCAAGAATCCCGATATTTATTAATCCAGATTTCACTTTTATTTAACGTGGGTCATACGTCTAAAAATTAGTTTTGCAACGTACATAAAGAAACTATTCCGCGAGAGCGTCTATATATAAAAAAGTCCTTTTCAATTCAGATTGAAAAGGACTTTTTGTTGTTATAAAATCGTACTAACACCTTCTCATTAGAACATACAAAGAGCTGATTTTCAACTGAATTTTATTAAAAATAAATTCCGTTCAAAGTATATTCTAGACCACTCACCGACACTTTATAGTTCTTGGTCTTTTTCCTTTATCTATCAAAATTTACACTTCACCGAAAGATTTGTTCGCTATCGACAAAATGCACCCTTAAACCAATTAGCTACGGGGCCTGAAGACTTTGTCCTTTATTTGATGTTAGAAATTTAACCTAAAGAATCAAAACCCAAATTAGAGATTTTCAGTTTCCCAATCTAAAATCCCGCCAAATTTTAAGCTATGCAACATTCCACGCAACAAGCAATTGAAAAGAAAAAAATCAACCTTATAGGTCTGGTACTTTTTGTACTAATATCACTAGGTATCCAAACAGAAATTAACGCTCAAGGAATTTCCTCTGGTGTTACATTTAATTGGTCAGATACTCAGACTACATTTGATGACCCCGCTACACTGGATTTCATTGAAATAGATGGGGCCATCTACAATACCTTTAGTCCCCTCTACGTATGAAATGACGCGCTTAGGACCCGGAGGTCACAGCGGAAACCGTATTTGGGAGAACGGCACACAAATAGTGGGAGCCAGTAATGCCTCAAATTGGGAAAGCGAAGCTATCAAAGCTTACCAATCAATAAATCTAAATCATTATTTCGAATCTAATAATAATGGGGATTCTTTTTGTGGGAATTTTGATAAAGCTCTTATTACGGATTCACAAATACAAACAATTAACTATAGTCCGGGTATTCCTTCCAATCCAGATGGCATTCTTGCAGTAACAGAAAGAGGTGGTAATAACTGTCAATATTTAGAGTTATACGGAATCCGAAATGGAGAAAGTACAGAAAGTCTATTGGGAAGAACTTTTGTTAGGTCAAGCGGAGACCTAAGAGGTATTAAGCCCCAAGCTCCACCTATTGGTAATTCCGACTATTGGAGTAGTGGCCGAAATAACGAAAATGATCAAATTATCGGAATAGCCCTCTTTAAGTTGTCCGATATTGCTCCTGTAGGCTCAACGATTACTTCCATTAGATATTTATCCGCTTCCAATGATAATGGAGATGGAAAATTCTTTTTGATGCAGACCTATGCCGTTGATGATATATTTGATTCGGAGTTTGACGAAACGTTCAACGGTGATGTGGGAGCAAATGATAACGTTCCTGTTGGTTCTTCATATAGTTATTTTACTAGTCTTTCACCTTTAAACGGAACTGTAGTCGTCAACGCTGACGGTACTTTTACCTACACTCCAAATCCTGGTTTTGTGGGTACAGATGTTTTTGAAGTTGAAGTATGCCTACCAGCTCCTAACGAAGCCGTATGTAACACTTCAACAGTAACGCTTACGGTAAAACCAGATAATTCACCAACGGCAATTGATGATAACTACACCATCGACGAAGGCACTACCAACAATGCTTTTAACGTACTGAGCAATGATGATTTTGGGCTAGACGGTCCACAAGAAAATACCGCCTTAACAATACTATCTAGCCCAACATATGGTGCGGCTTCCGTTAATAACAATGGAACGCCAACCAATCCCTTAGATGATTTCATTGAATACACGCCGGATGCCTATTACAGCGGGTCAGATAGTTTAACATATGAGATCACCGATGCTAACGGAACCGTTGCAACAGCAAATGTAGACATAACTGTTGAACTGGATACTTCTTATAATCTTGCCATAACCGTTCAAAGTCTTACAATACCGGAAGATATTGGCTTGGCTGTACTAACCATTGGTATTGAGGGTACGTATAGACCAGGAGCAACTATCAATTATAATACAAGTAACGTCTCAGCGATTGCGGGAGAAGATTATTCTTCGGTATCCGAAACGTATACACTTGCGACGGAGAATATCACTTCTTTTGATATTTTAATTCCCATTACGGACGATAATCTAATTGAACCAAGCGAGTCTTTCTTAGTGAATTTCGCATATGACACACCAGCTATTTCTGCTACAGCTAGCGTTTCCGTTTCCATAACCGATAATGACAATGGTGCCGACAAAGGAGTTTCGATTAACGATTTTACCGTAAACGAGGATGTTGGAACCGCAAGCTTTACGGTTTCCTTAAATGGAAATGTCCAAAATAGCTTTACTGTTGATTATGACCTTATAGATGGTTCTGCAACAGAAGCTGAAGATTACACGGGCAGCTCGGGAACTATTACTTTTACTGGAAACGATGGCGAATCATATGTTATAAATGTTCCTATAATTGATGATAGTATAATTGAAGAGACAGAAAACTTGGAAGGTAAATTATCCAATCTCTCCACAACTCTTATCAATATCGTCGATGCCAACGGTGTCGGTGCCATTACCGACAACGACGGTGGTGCGGGGACCGGTGTTTCCGTAAGCGACTTTACAGTGGATGAAAATGCGGGGACCGCTACTTTTGACGTAACACTGAACGCGGACGTGCAGGGTGGCTTCAACGTGGACTTTGACATTGCCGATGGTTCCGCCATCAGTCCCGACGACTATACCGTGGCCAGTGCCTCGGGTACTCTCAACTTCGCAGGGAACAACGGTGAGGTACGGACCGTCACGGTTACTATCGTAGATGATACGCTTATCGAAGGGTCCGAGGACCTTTCCATAACGCTTTCGAATATTTCCACGACTCTTATCAATATCGTCGATGCCAACGGTGTAGGTACCATTAACGACAACGACGGTGGTGCGGGGACCGGTGTTTCCGTAAGCGACTTTACGGTCGACGAAAGCGCAGGGACCGCTACCTTCAACGTTTCGCTCAACGCGGACGTGCAGGGTGGATTCAACGTGGACTTTGATATTGCCGATGGTTCCGCCATCAGTCCCGACGACTATACCGTGGCCAGTGCCTCGGGTACACTCAACTTCGCAGGGAACAACGGCGAGGTACGGACCGTAACCGTGAACATTATAGACGATACGCTTATCGAAGGTGCCGAGGACCTCTCCATAACACTTTCGAATATTTCCACGACTCTTATCAATATCGTCGATGCCAACGGCGTCGGTACCATTACCGATAACGACGGTGGTGCGGGCACGGGTATCTTCTTTGACAATACCGATGTTACGGTAAACGAAGGAGATGGTACAGCAACATTCAACGTGAGGTTCGTTGGTAATTTTCCAACGCCATTTACTGTTAGCTACAGTAGTAATGATGGTACTGCGACTAACACACAAGATTATACCGGTGTTTCCGATATCCTAACTTTTAGCGGCGTCGACGGCCAAGTTTTACCGATTACAGTACCAATTATTGATGATACGGTAATTGAGACCACTGAAGATTTCAACATCAATTTAATCAATATAAGCACAAGCCTAATTGCAATTAATACAGCACAGGCCAGAGGTAGAATTATTGATAATGATGCAGTGGCAGGAACAGGCGTTTCTTTCACCAATAACAATGTTATAGTCACCGAAGGCACTGACTCCTTTGCACGATTCACAGTAACCTTGACAGGTAATATCGAAGAGAATGTAACTGTGGACTATGTTACTAACAATGGAACTGCCCTAAACGGAGCAGATATAACAGCGCAATCAGGTACTATAACTTTTACTTCAAGTACAAATTCATTCGATATCGATATACCTATAATTAATGACGTAATTATTGAACCACAAGAAGCATTTACAGTGGTACTCTCAAATATACAGTCTACTATCGGAATTGGATTCGTGGATGGAAATACTTCCAACACAGCAAATGGTATTATTAATGACGATGATGCAGTGGCAGAAAACGGTTTAAGTTTTGTGAATACCGATGTTGAAGTAACAGAGGGTGTCGGTGTAACGGCTACCTTCGAGGTTGCCCTTACGGGGAACTTTCAGGATGCCTTTGACGTATCTTTCGAGACCGCTTTCGGTACCGCCACGGATACGGACTTTGAAGCACAGACCGGGAACATTTCTTTCACGGGTGCTGACGGAGAGGTTCAAACGATCGTCGTTACCATATTGGACGACAACATTATAGAGCCTACCGAAAGTTATACGGTAAACCTTACGGGAACTACCAATCCGTTGGTAACCATAAATACACCACAGGCAAACGGAACTATACTTGATGATGACCTTATGGTTACGGATGGTCTCAGTTTTGTGAATACCGATGTTGAAGTAACAGAGGGTGTCGGTGTAACGGCTACCTTCGAGGTTGCCCTTACGGGGAACTTTCAGGATGCCTTTGACGTATCTTTCGAGACCGCTTTCGGTACAGCCACGGATACGGACTTTGAAGCACAGACCGGGAACATTTCTTTCACGGGTGCTGACGGAGAGGTTCAAACGATCGTCGTTACCATATTGGACGACAACATTATAGAGCCTACCGAAAGTTATACGGTAAACCTTACGGGAACTACCAATCCGTTGGTAACCATAAACACACCACAGGCAAACGGAACTATACTTGATGATGACCTTATGGTTACGGATGGTCTCAGTTTTGTGAATACCGATGTTGAAGTAACAGAGGGTGTAGGTGTAACGGCTACCTTCGAGGTTATCCTTACGGGGAACTTTCAGGATGCCTTTGACGTATCTTTCGAGACCGCTTTCGGTACCGCCACGGATACGGACTTTGAAGCACAGACCGGGAACATCTCTTTCACGGGTGCTGACGGAGAGGTTCAAACGATCGTCGTTACCATATTGGACAACAACATTATAGAGCCTACCGAAAGTTATACGGTAAACCTTACGGGAACTAACAATCCGTTGGTAACCATAAATACACCACAGGCAAACGGAACTATACTTGATGATGACAACGACCCTTCTCTAGGGATACAGTTTGATGTGACTTCCGTGAATATTGATGAAGCGGCCGGAACGGTTTCCTTAAATGTTGTACTTAATGCTAATGTTCAAGATGAATTCACTATTGAATACCATACGGAGGATATATTGGCGATGGATGTTTTTGACTATACAGGTATTCCTTCAGGCTCACAGACCTTGACATTTGGTGGTACTAATCCGAATACTCAGACTATTGTAATCCCTATTATCGATGATATTATCATAGAAAGTACGGAAGACTTTAATGTAATCTTGAGCAATATCACCACTACCCTTGTTTCGGTTTTGGCCAATGATACTGCTATTGTGAACATCATCGACAACGATGGTAATGAGGGGTGGCCAGAAGACGTTACAATTGAAGCTTGTGATACGATTCCTCCTCCAGCGGATATAACTTCAACAAGTGATTGCGCCATTAGCGTTGTACTTAACGAGGTAATTGAAGGTCAGGATGATGAATGTGCAACCGAGTATACCATTACAAGAACGTGGACCATAACAGATTGTGTTGGTAACATACGTGAGCACATCCAAGTAATTACAATTGAAGATACGGTTGCTCCAACATTTGTAGAAGCCTTGCCGCAAGATATCACGGTCGCTTGTAACGAAGTTCCAGAAGCGGACGTTCTGACCGCTCTTGACAGCTGTGAACCGGATATCGAAGTTACTTTCCTAGAAATAGTTAGTAATGATGCAAACTGCGCCTTGGGATATACCGTTACGCGCACATGGACGGCAAGCGACTGTGCAGGGAATACGGTAGATCATACGCAGATTATTACGATACCACCGACGGGACCTATAGTGGCCGGACCTTACGAAGAAGAGATTACTATTCTTTGTGGTGATGTTGTTCCAGATGCTCCTGTACTAAACTTTACTGGTGGATGTGGTGATTATGAAGTAGTATTCAATGAAGAGATCGAAAAATCTAGTGATTCTGACGACTTCATGATTATACGTACGTGGGATGTAACCGACTCTTGTGACAACACAGCTTCTTTTGAGCAGCTTATATTCGTGCTACAACCTCAATTACAAGAAGTTACTATCGACATCTGTGTAGAAGAAGAAGCTATAAACCTCTTGGACTACCTTCCAGAAGGGTTTGATGCAAATGGTGAATTTATGGTCCTAGAAGGAGATGCTACTATAAATGGTAATATGTTCGACCCTCTTGACCATCAACCTAGTGAGTATAAAATCGCTTATACTTCTCTTGGCGGCGAATGTAAGTATTATGTTGATTTTACAATCATAGTGAATACAGATTGTGTGCCTTGCGGTAGAGATGAAATTGAAATCTCCAAAGCTATTACTCCTAACGGTGATGGCGTAAATGATACATTTGAAATAAGAGGCGTTGAATTCTGTCAGTTTACTTTTGATGTGGTCTTGTTCAATAGATGGGGCAATAAAGTAGCCGAAGTTATGGACTACCAAAATACATGGGGCGGGGAAGCTCCTGATGGATCTTTTGGCAGCTCTGGAATGCTACCCGCAGGTACGTATTACTACATTATTAATACTACAGATACAGAAACAGGGAATACTTTGGAACCACTCAACGGATTCATTTATTTAGGTTCAAATTAATATAACTTTAATAATTGCAAATCATAAAAACGCCGGTCTTTGACTGGTGTTTTTTGTTTATAACTTATTTTCTTTTAACCAAAATAGTATTCTTACAATTCTTACAAATAGTGCAGTTCGTCTTGTGTCACCACAAAAATAAGGGCTTTTACAACTTTTTATTTATCAAGACAGTGTTATTGTCTTTCTTTCCAGCTAATTGTTTTCGGACATCCCCCCACTGAGAACACGTGACAAAAAATAAGTATGCACATGAATTCAAACACCAACCAACCTTATATGAAGGATTTGTTTCTTCCCATGTTAGCTAAAAACAACCGTATTTCATCTAGGGTTTTAAAAGTTATGCTATTCCTACTACTTGTGGCCAGCGGAAACAAACTAGCCGCACAAACCACATACAACGACGAATTTTCTGTTATTTCATACGGCAATAATGATGGTACAGCTAATTTTGATACCAATTGGGTAGAGAATGATGCAAATGGTGGCGCAGAAAATAGTGGGAACATTTTTATTGCAGATAACAGACTTACGTTCACCAGTCTACAAAGTACGGATGCGCTAAGCAGACCAGTTAATTTGGCCGCTGCCTCATCTGCCTCTATTTCAATTAACTATACCTCGGCACTTAGAGGGAATGCAGAACTAGAACTGCAGATATTACAATCAAATGGTACTTGGAGAGAATTGCTCACCATACAAACAACAGCTACTTCGGGAAATCGTTCTTCAACATTTTCTGGTACAGGCTTTTTACATTCCAATACTGCTTTTCGTTTTGTACCTAAAGCACCAGATGATTGGGCGGCTGGTGAGACAATTCATATTAATCATTTCCGTATTTCTACAAATATTTCCAACAACGCCGCCGATGCAGAGATAAAAAGACCATTTGTTCCTCGTTTTTCACAAAATTTAAAAGGAGATTTCACATTTATTGCAAATACTACTATTGGTACGGACCCAGTTGTTCCTTACAATGGAACAGATGGTAATTCAACCTTAACCACACAATTTATTGATATTGATTCTGATGGTACTACTTTCAATTCAAGTAATGCAGTACTCGCCAACCCAGAGGGCTCAATCGCTTGTTTAAATTACCGTAAAGTGTTTTTATACTGGGCAGCTTCCAATAAAGAGTATAGTGCCAATACTGGTGACGGCGGATCAGAACCCATATGGGATTTTGATGATGTAAAATTGATGCTACCAGGATCCAGTACCTATACTACGTATACTGCGGATGAAGTAATATACAATGGTAGGGCCGATCATTTTGAAAATGACCCTATCGTACTTTTCAAGGATATCACCGCTGATGTAGATGCTCTAGCTAGCCCCTATGGCACATACCAAGTGGCGAATGTTAAAGGAGCTGAAGGCGTGTTACAATCGCATTCGGGGAGTGCTACGGGCACCTCTGGCGGTTGGCAAATCGTATTCGTTTATGAAAGTTTTGATTTGCCCCCAAAAAATGTGACCCTATTCGATGGGTATGCCCATGTTACGGCATCTGAAAATATATTGGATATTGATTTTGATGGTTTCCAAACGATTCCCACAGGACCGGTAAACGCGGACGTTATGATCGGTGCTTTAGAAGGTGACCGTGAAATCACCGGTGACGAACTACAAATTCTGGATACCTCCAACAATTGGGTCAATTTATCCACGACACAAAGGCCTGCGACTAATTTTTTTAATAGTAAAATTACTATTGATAATACAATAGTTACGAACAGAACTCCAAACAGTACCAACACCTTAGGTTTTGATGCTGCTATCTTTGAGTTAGACAACACTACGAACGATAAAATAGCAAATAGTCAAACTTCGGCTACAATGCGTATTACCTCTACACAGGAGTCTTATGGAATATATCTATTAGGATTAAGTGTAGAAGTTTATGAGCCTAATCTAGGTTCTTTTCAATTGGAAACTGCAAGTAGTACAATTAATGTACCTCCGGGATCTACGTTGCCCCTAACACTGAATTTTGACAATTTTGGTAACGATAATATCGAAAATTTAGAGGTAACGCTTGCTTTTCCTGATCAGTTAGATTTTACCTCGATAACCAATTCACCAGCCGGGACAACATCTTCATATGACGCGCCTAGTCGTACATTGACCATACAGGTTCCTGATGGAATTTCAGATGTGGGCGATCCTGCTTATGTGATAGATTTTAATGCTTTGGTCGTTAACCCGTGTACCAATTGTTCGACAAATACAGGCATACAGGCACTGGCTACCTACGATGGTCAAATTAACCCCACATCCATAAGCACATTAAGTTCTGGAACATTGGAAGATTGTGGTTTTGGTAATAACGACATGCTTCAGATCAGCATTCAGCCAACTATTTCAATAAATGATTCCTCCGTTACAGAAGGTGGAGACTTAGTATTTACTATTTCCTCTTCACATCAATTTGATACGGACCAAGTATTTACCTTGTCTTATACTGATATTGAAACAAGTGCTTCTGATTACAGCGGCCCAGCTTCCGTTACCCTATTCGCAAATAGTAATACGGTGACTTTCTCCGTAAACACAACGGATGATAATATTTTGGAAGGGAGTGAAACCTTTCAGGTAAACTTTTCTGGTTCTACTGGAATTATTACTGATGATAACGGTTTAGGAACCATCACGGACAACGAAGTTTGTAGCGAAAGTAACGTTATTGGCGGTAATATTACGGTTAACAGTACCGGAGATGGTGGTGACGTTAATCCTGGTGATGGCAATTGTGCAGATTCTAACTGCGAATGTACCCTTAGGGCCGCCATTGAAGAGGCCAACGCACTCGCTGGTGCGGACTCCATTCATTTTAACATATCCGGTGCCGGTATTCAAATTATAAGCCCCAATACCGTATTACCTGACATCACGGAAACACTAGTAATCGACGGAACTACCCAACCTGGTTTTCTAGACAGCCCTTTGATAAGGATAGATGGGGATTTAATAGGGATTAATGATTTGCTAACCTTCTCGGCAAATAGCGATTTTAGTGAGATTAGGAATATTATACTAACCAGAGCTGTTCGCGGAATAGTAATAGAGCCTGGCGCCGATAATATCACCATTGCAGGAAACTGGATAGGTACGGACGGTACCGGAGATACCTCGCTTGGGCAAAATATTGACGCCATTTTGGTCCAAGGTGCCTTCACGACCATCGGTGGTACCAACGCATTGGACAGGAACGTAATAGCCAATAGCTTTGTTAACGGCATATTTGTAGACGGCCCTAGTTCTTACAGCAATAACATTATAGGAAATATCGTAGGTTTGGAGCCAGATGGTATAACCCCGGCGGGTAACACTAATCCAGGGGTTTTACTCATTGGCGGTGGCTCTAATACTGTTGGGGGCATTCTAGCTGCACAACGGAATATTATCGGATCAAATTTCGAAGGTGTTGACATTTACTCCGACAACAATATAGTACAAGGTAATTATATCGGAACGGATATTAGTGGAACTCTTAATCGGGGTATGTCAAGAGGTGTTGAGATAAGTCCATCCGCCAGTAATAACCTTGTTGGCGGTACAGACCCGCGAGCTGCCAACCTCATTGCTTTTAATGGTAATAACATTAGTGCTTCATTTGCCCCAGCTGGGCTGAACAACTCCTTTTTGGGGAACAGCATTCATTCAAGTACAAATCTAGGTATTGATCTATCCGGAGACCAGAACGATCCAGACATTAATGATTTAGGTGATACCGATACGGGCTCTAACGACTTATTGAACTATCCGGTCATTAACTCCATTGTTTTAAATAACGGAGTTTTCAACATTACTTTTGACCTTGACATTGACGACACTAACGTTGTAAACGGCTACCGCATAGAATTTTTTGCCAGCCCTGTGGTCGGTGTAAGTGGTTATGGTGAAGGACAGGTTTATTTAGGTTCAATGAATGTAGCTGGTGATGTTTCCAATCAAGCTATGAACATAACACCTCCCAATGGAGTTAATAGTGGATGGCATTTGTCCGCAACTACTACCGAAATACTAAGTGGCACCACATTCGGATCAACCTCCGAGTTTGCTCTGGCCGTTGTACTCCCATTTCCGGAAGATTGTGCAAATGGTATAGACGATGATGGCGATGGCCTCGTTGATTGCGATGACCCTGATTGTTTTCTGGCGTCCAACACAGGCGATACGGACAGTGATGGCGACGGAATTGGGGACTCCTGTGACTTCGATGATCCAAACAATGGCATCTCCGTGGCCGACTTTACCGTAAATGAAGATGCAGGTACCGCTGATTTTGTAGTTACCTATACCGGTCCTACCGTGCAGGACGCCTTCACCGTGGACTTTAACGTGACAGATGGTTCGGCGATCGATCCCGATGATTATACCGTTGCTACCGCAGGTACCAATGTGGCGTTCCCTACGAATACGACATCCGGAACTACCCAGGTGGTCACCATCAATATCGTGGACGACGCTTTATTGGAAGGTGCGGAAGATTTGAACATTACCCTATCCAACATCTCCGACCCTCTTGTGGCCATGGTAGACGATACGGGACTGGGGACCATTACGGATAACGATGCGCCTGGGGCTGGAGACGGTATCGCAGTGAGCGACTTTACCGTGAACGAAGATGCCGGTACCGCTGACTTTGTAGTTACCTATACCGGTCCTACCGTGCAGGACGCCTTCACCGTGGACTTTAACGTGACAGATGGTTCGGCGATCGATCCCGATGATTATACCGTTGCTACCGCAGGTACCAATGTGGCGTTCCCTACGAATACGACATCCGGAACTACCCAGGTGGTCACCATCAATATCGTGGACGACGCTTTACTGGAAGGTGCGGAAGATTTGAACATTACCCTATCCAACATCTCCGACCCTCTTGTGGCCATGGTAGACGATACGGGACTGGGGACCATTACGGATAACGATGCGCCTGGGGCTGGAGAAGGTATCGCAGTGAGCGACTTTACCGTGAACGAAGATGCCGGTACCGCTGACTTTGTAGTTACCTATACCGGTCCTACCGTGCAGGACGCCTTCACCGTGGACTTCAACGTGACCGATGGTTCGGCGATCGATCCCGATGATTATACCGTTGCTACCGCAGGTACCAATGTGACGTTCCCTGCGAATACGACAACTGGAACTACCCAGGTGGTCACCATCAATATCGTGGACGACGCTTTATTGGAAGGTGCGGAAGATTTGAACATTACCCTATCCAACATCTCCGACCCTCTTGTGGCCATGGTAGACGATACGGGACTGGGGACCATTACGGATAACGATGCGCCTGGTGCTGGAGACGGTATCGCAGTGAGCGACTTTACCGTGAACGAAGATGCAGGTACCGCTGACTTTGTAGTTACCTATACCGGTCCTACCGTGCAGGACGCCTTCACCGTGGACTTCAACGTGACCGATGGTTCGGCGATCGATCCTGATGATTATACCGTTGCTACCGCAGGTACCAATGTGGCGTTCCCTGCGAATACGACATCCGGAACTACCCAGGTGGTCACCATCAATATCGTGGACGACGCTTTATTGGAAGGTGCGGAAGATTTGAACATTACCCTATCCAACATCTCCGACCCTCTTGTGGCCATGGTAGACGATACGGGACTGGGGACCATTACGGATAACGATGCGCCTGGGGCTGGAGAAGGTATCGCAGTGAGCGACTTTACCGTGAACGAAGATGCAGGTACCGCTGACTTTGTAGTTACCTATACCGGTCCTACCGTGCAGGACGCCTTCACCGTGGACTTCAACGTGACCGATGGTTCGGCGATCGATCCCGATGATTATACCGTTGCTACCGCAGGTACCAATGTGGCGTTCCCTGCGAATACGACATCCGGAACTACCCAGGTGGTCACCATCAATATCGTGGACGACGCTTTACTGGAAGGTGCGGAAGATTTGAACATTACCCTATCCAACATCTCCGACCCTCTTGTGGCCATGGTAGATGATACGGGACTGGGGACCATTACGGATAACGATGCGCCTGGGGCTGGAGACGGTATCGCAGTGAGCGACTTTACCGTGAACGAAGATGCAGGTACCGCTGACTTTGTAGTTACCTATACCGGTCCTACCGTGCAGGACGCCTTCACCGTGGACTTCAACGTGACCGATGGTTCGGCGATCGATCCCGATGATTATACCGTTGCTACCGCAGGTACCAATGTGGCGTTCCCTGCGAATACGACATCCGGAACTACCCAGGTGGTCACCATCAATATCGTGGACGACGCTTTATTGGAAGGTGCGGAAGATTTGAACATTACCCTATCCAACATCTCCGACCCTCTTGTGGCCATGGTAGATGATACGGGACTGGGGACCATTACGGATAACGATGCTAACGGACCTACCGAAGGTATCGCAGTAAGCGACTTTACCGTGAACGAAGATGCCGGTACTGCAACGTTCGTAATCTCGTATACAGGGAACACCGTACAAAACGCTTTCAACGTTAACTTTAACGTGACAGATAATTCAGCGATCGATCCCGATGACTATACCGTAGCGAACACCGATACCTTTGTGACCTTCCCTGCCGGTACGGCAACCGGGGATACACAACTGGTGACCATCAACATCGTGGACGACGCTATCCTTGAAGCAAATGAAGACCTTAACATTACCCTATCCAACATCTCCAACCCTCTTGTGGCCATGGTAGACGATACGGGACTGGGGACCATTACGGATAACGATGCTAACGGACCTACCGAAGGTATCGCAGTGAGCGACTTTACCGTGAACGAAGATGCCGGTACTGCAACGTTCGTAATCTCGTATACAGGGAACACCGTACAAAACGCTTTCAACGTCAACTTTAACGTGACAGATAATTCAGCGATCGATCCCGATGACTATACCGTAGCGAACACCGATACCTTTGTGACCTTCCCTGCCGGTACGGCAACCGGGGATACACAACTGGTGACCATCAACATCGTGGACGACACGATCATAGAGAATACGGAGACCATGGATATCGCTCTCACCTTCGATGCTGTATCACCTGTCGGTGTGAACATGCTCGACGATGCTGGTGTAGGTACCATCACTGACAACGATGCTAACGGACCTACCGAAGGTATCGCAGTGAGCGACTTTACCGTGAACGAAGATGCCGGTACGGCAACGTTCGTAATCTCGTATACAGGGAACACCGTACAAAACGCTTTCAACGTCAACTTTAACGTGACAGATAATTCAGCGATCGATCCCGATGACTATACCGTAGCGAACACCGATACCTTTGTGACCTTCCCTGCCGGTACGGCAACCGGGGATACACAACTGGTGACCATCAACATCGTGGACGACACGATCATAGAGAATACGGAGACCATGGATATCGCTCTCACCTTCGATGCCGTTCCACCTGTCGGTGTGAACATGCTCGACGATGCAGGTGTAGGTACCATCACCGATAACGATGCACCTGGAATGAACGACGGTCTCTATATAGACGACCTTCAAGTCAATGAGCAGACCGGTGTAGCAACTGTTACGGTTCGCGTTCAAGGTTCTTTTACGGCCTTTAACGTTGACTACGCAACCAATGATGGTGGTGGAACAGCAACTGCGACTGCTGGTGGTGTAGATTATACAGCGTCTAACGGAACTTTAGCCTTTGCTGAAGGACAGTCCAGCATAACTTTTAACGTGGTCATAATCGATGATTGCTTGATTGAAAGCACAGAAGTATTTTTTGCGGACCTATTGAACGCTCCCGATTTTGTTCCGGTGATTGACGGTAATGCGACGATAACCATAATAGATGACGAGGAAGCATTGGCATCGAGTGATTTTGAGGCAGAGATAACCAATCTCTGTGGAGACGAGACTCCAGAGGTTCCACAACTTACCTTTACCGGCGGAAGTGGAGATTACGAGGTCCTGTTCTCTGAAGAAATTCAAAATGCAAGCGATTCCGAGGATTTTATGATCATACGAACGTGGAACGTAACGGATACATGCGACAATACGGCCTCTTTTGAGCAGATCATATTCGTGTTACAACCTCAATTACAGGAAATCACTATTGACATTTGTGTTGAAGACGAACCTATCGATCTTCTGGGCTATCTTCCAGAAGGGTTTGATACAAACGGTGTGTTCGAGGTCACGGAAGGAGATGTAATGTTGAACGGCAGTATGTTTGTCCCCGAAGGCTTGGAATTGGGCGAATATAGAATCGCCTATACCTCTACGGGCGGCGAATGTAAATATTATGCGGACTTTACCATAACGACCAATAGCGATTGTGTTCCTTGCGGCATCGACGATATCGAAGTAAGTAAAGCTGTAACGGCCAACGGAGATGGAGTGAACGACATGTTCGAAATTAGGGGGGCCGAATACTGTGACTACACCTTCGATGTTATGATATTCAACAGATGGGGGAACATGGTCTACGAAGGAAAGGATTATAGAAATGATTGGGGCGGATTTGCACCGAACAACTCCTTCGGAAAATCAGGCTTCCTCCCTACAGGTACCTACTACTACATCATAAATGTTAACGGAGCTGACTTTAAACAGTTGAACGGTTATATATACTTAGGTGCCGAATAATGCCAAAGAACCAAGAACATAAAAGCAAACAATAGAACGGAGAGAGAAACACTTGTTTCTCTCTCCGTTCATAAAAAAAACATGACTACGATTTTTACTAGGATAACAACGAAAAACCTTTTATTCACAACAAAAAATCGTCCAAATGATTTATATAGTTTTTTTTTGTTTGATCAGCGTAATCAATTCTTTTAATGCCCAATAACACCAAAATTGACTTTATGGTTTTGAATTATTTCCAAACCGATAAGATGGTCAAAACAACTTAAACGCGTAACGAATTATGAACCTTTTGGAAGTAGCAAAATATATTGGAATAAACAGCTCAATTCTAACAAAAATTTTATCCTATATTGTTATTGGATTTCTATTGCTAGCAACGCAAAATACGTATGGACAAGATGCCGACCAAGATGGCATTGTTGATGCAAACGATTTAGATGATGATAATGACGGTATTCTTGATACCGATGAATGTGGAGCTCTTATAGATGTATTCATAAGTCTAGAAAATTTTGAAACTGCAGGTTTTGTTAGTGATGCGGCCGTAAACGACCCAAACTGCCAAATTCCCGGATGTAACTTAAATCCGAGAGGTGGTAGTGTCCTGATAGGAGATACCGCTACCATAACTTGCTGGAACCCCACTACTGGAGTTGTCGAAGGTACTAAAGGAGCACACCCTACCCCTACAGGAAATGCACTCGTTTTCAATGCGTTCATTTCACCTACAGGACCAATGGACGACTCAACGTGTAACGGTATTGGCGACCAGAACGGTAATGGTAGATTTGGTGAAATTGCGGCAATATCAAATATACCCGTAACCGTTGGCACCACTTACTCAGTAGCCATATACGCTGCAGAAATTACCAATACCGACCCCTTTACGGACTCCTATAGATTTCGTTTTTATATTGCAGGAACCAATACACTCGCCGGCATACCGGATTTTCCCCTTAATAATATAACCCAGGGCAATCAAAATTGGCAACTGAACGAAACCGACTTCACGGCGACCGCTACACAGAACATAGATATCGTATTGATTCAAACTATAGAAAGAGGTAATGGCTCAGATATAGTTCTTGACGCTTTCAGTATTATAGAACGTGTATGCTCCCTTGATACCGATAACGACGGTATATTGGACGTAAGAGACCTTGACTCGGACAATGATGGTTGCCCGGATGCGCTAGAGGGTAACGGCGGTTTTGAATTTAATGACTTACAACCGAATCAAAGCTTGGCGGGTACAGTAGATACCAATGGTATACCAACGCTCACCAATGGCGGGCAACAATCGGATTCTAACCAAAATGCAGACGTTAGAAGTTACGCCTGTTGTCTAAGCGATTTTGATAATGATGGTGTTTGCGATGATATTGATTTTGATGATGACAACGATGGAATATTGGATACGGAAGAATGTCAGTTACCAGAATTACTAAATTTCGACATAAATAGCTTTACACTCCTGCCACCATTCACCGAGGCAAATAATTGCACACAAGGCATATGGTTCAATGCTGCCCCTTTGTATAGTATAGGACAGCCTAACGATATATGTTTTGACCCTGGCGCAACTCCTGGTACCATTACCGACTACACCACGGGGTCTGAGACAACAGGTACAATTTTAGGAATACAGGCCGGCCCTGGCAATGATTTTATCTCAGTACTGAGTTTTAACCAAAACTTACAGGCCAATACAAATTATCAGTTAAGTCTTGCGCATATGATTTGGTCAAGATCAGATGCCCCTATAGAGAGTACTAGGGGTATTATTCAAATAGTAATAAATGGTGTCGTAGTCAACACTTATCAAGGAACTCCTGGCCTGCCTTTTGGTGCTTGGGAATTGGGAACGCTAAACTTTAATACAGGTACGATTACCAATACCACAATAGAAATACAGATAAGAAGAGGGCCAGATGCTTCTGGTAATGATTATATGCTAGATGATGTTATATTACGCCAATTAGATGCAGTTTGCACTATTGATACGGATGGAGACGGTATCACCAACGACAAAGATCTTGATTCTGACAACGACGGTTGTGCCGATGCGTTGGAAGGTACTTTGTCTTTGGATTTTAGCAGCTTAAATCCAGATGGTAGTTTAAATGGTGCTGTTGATGCTAACGGGGTTCCGGTTATAGCAAATGGGGGTCAAGGTACCGTATCATCTACAGACGCCAACACTCGTTCTACGGTATGTGAAGATTTATGTTCTAGAACAGTTCAGAACCAAGATACGAACCTTGGCTCGGGCAGAACTGCCATAGGCAGCGCAGATCCCAATTGGACGGTTGAATGGGTATCTGTAGCGAATGACTTTGCCTTTGCTCCCGGTAATGACGGCGATGTCAGAGCAGCCTATGTTAGCCCAAGGTTTGTACAAACTACTAACGGTACTAGGTGGATTACCAGTGAATTGCTCTTAGACTCTAGAACTCGAGATGATGCGGACGGAGATGGTGATATTAACGAAAATAATGGACCGAGAACCGGCCCAACGGGAGATGCGGTTCGCTTGGTATATGAAACAACGATCACCCTGCCCAATACGGTCATACCCGCTTCTGTTTCCGCTGTGGCTAATATCTCTTCCGATAATACGCATAGAATCAGCGTAAACGGAGTGAGCGATAGTGATACCTTTATAGTAGATGGATTTAATAATATACGGTCCACCGTATTCAATAGCGGTTGGAGACCTGGAATAAATACCATCCAAATTGAAGTTAATTCAACCGGAGGGCCCGTAGCCTTATTGGTAGAGGAGATTCTTGTCTCCTATCAAGAAAATTACGAACCCATAACCCAAGCCAATCTTAATATTGTCAACTGTGATGATAATGCCACTCCTTCGGACGGCACTGATGATATTCTCAACATAGAGCTTAATCCTACCGGAAATCAACCCAATGGAAGTTATAGTGTGCAAATCGACGGAGGACTTACCATAACACCGGCCATAGGAAACTATGCCCAAACGACTTCATTCGAAATTACAGGTATTACAGATACTTTAACGACTTATACCATTACGTTAACGGATAACCAAGATTCGGATTGCGAATTTATAGTACAATTCGACGCGCGTTCCTGCTCCGACCAATGTACCCTGGACAACGCCAACGAAACCATCCTGGGATGTGACGGCAACGGAACACCATCCGACCCCTCGGACGACAGTTTCGCCATAAGCCTGAACCCACAGGGACTAAGGTTGGGCGCGAACTATACCGTGAGCGTGGACGGAGGTCTTAGCGTTACACCTACCACGGCAAGCTACGGAACGACCACGAACTTCACCTTCACGGGACTAACCGACACGGATACCACGTATACCCTGACCATTACGGACGAAAACGACGCCGCATGCGCATTGCCACTATCATTTCAGGCAAGAACATGCTCCGACCAGTGTACCCTGGACAACGCCAACGAAACCATCCTGGGATGTGACGGCAACGGAACACCATCCGACCCCTCGGACGACAGTTTCGCCATAAGCCTGAACCCACAGGGACTAAGGTTGGGCGCGAACTATACCGTGAGCGTGGACGGAGGTCTTAACGTTACACCTACCACGGCAAGCTACGGAACGACCACGAACTTCACCTTCACGGGACTAACCGACACGGATACCACGTATACCCTGACCATTACGGACGAAAACGACGCCGCATGCGCATTGCCACTATCATTTCAGGCAAGAACATGCTCCGACCAGTGTACCCTGGACAACGCCAACGAAACCATCCTGGGATGTGACGGCAACGGAACACCCTCCGACCCCTCGGACGACAGTTTCGCCATAAGCCTGAACCCACAGGGACTAAGGTTGGGCGCGAACTATACCGTGAGCGTGGACGGAGGTCTTAGCGTTACACCTACCACGGCAAGCTACGGAACGACCACGAACTTCACCTTCACGGGACTAACCGACACGGATACCACGTATACCCTGACCATTACGGACGAAAACGACGCCGCATGCGCATTGCCACTATCATTTCAGGCAAGAACATGCTCCGACCAGTGTACCCTGGACAACGCCAACGAAACCATCCTGGGATGTGACGGCAACGGAACACCATCCGACCCCTCGGACGACAGTTTCGCCATAAGCCTGAACCCACAGGGACTAAGGTTGGGCGCGAACTATACCGTGAGCGTGGACGGAGGTCTTAGCGTTACCCCTACAACGGCAAGCTACGGAACGACCACGAACTTCACCTTCACGGGACTAACCGACACGGATACCACGTATACCCTGACCATTACGGACGAAAACGACGCCGCATGCGCATTGCCACTATCATTTCAGGCAAGAACATGCTCCGACCAGTGTACCCTGGACAACGCCAACGAAACCATCCTGGGATGTGACGGCAACGGAACACCCTCCGACCCCTCGGACGACAGTTTCGCCATAAGCCTGAACCCACAGGGACTAAGGTTGGGCGCGAACTATACCGTGAGCGTGGACGGAGGTCTTAACGTTACACCTACCACGGCAAGCTACGGAACGACCACGAACTTCACCTTCACGGGACTAACCGACACGGATACCACGTATACCCTGACCATTACGGACGAAAACGACGCCGCATGCGCATTGCCCATATCCTTTCAGGCAAGAACATGCTCCGACCAATGTACCCTGGACAACGCCAACGAAACCATCCTGGGATGTGACGGCAACGGAACACCATCCGACCCCTCGGACGACAGTTTCGCCATAAGCCTGAACCCACAGGGACTAAGGTTGGGCGCGAACTATACCGTGAGCGTGGACGGAGGTCTTAGCGTTACCCCTACAACGGCAAGCTACGGAACGACCACGAACTTCACCTTCACGGGACTAACCGACACGGATACCACGTATACCCTGACCATTACGGACGAAAACGACGCCGCATGCGCATTGCCACTATCATTTCAGGCAAGAACATGCTCCGACCAGTGTACCCTGGACAACGCCAACGAAACCATCCTGGGATGTGACGGCAACGGAACACCCTCCGACCCCTCGGACGACAGTTTCGCCATAAGCCTGAACCCACAGGGACTAAGGTTGGGCGCGAACTATACCGTGAGCGTGGACGGAGGTCTTAACGTTACACCTACCACGGCAAGCTACGGAACGACCACGAACTTCACCTTCACGGGACTAACCGACACGGATACCACGTATACCCTGACCATTACGGACGAAAACGACGCCGCATGCGCATTGCCACTATCATTTCAGGCAAGAACATGCTCCGACCAGTGTACCCTGGACAACGCCAACGAAACCATCCTGGGATGTGACGGCAACGGAACACCATCCGACCCCTCGGACGACAGTTTCGCCATAAGCCTGAACCCACAGGGACTAAGGTTGGGCGCGAACTATACCGTGAGCGTGGACGGAGGTCTTAACGTTACACCTACCACGGCAAGCTACGGAACGACCACGAACTTCACCTTCACGGGACTAACCGACACGGATACCACGTATACCCTGACCATTACGGACGAAAACGACGCCGCATGCGCATTGCCCATATCCTTTCAGGCAAGAACATGCTCCGACCAATGTAACATAGATGATTTTAATCTCACGATTATAGGATGTAACGATAATGGAACTCCCTATGAAACACAAAATGAGGATGATTTTATAGAGTTTAGTCTCTCAGTTAGCGGAAATAATACCGGAGACCTTTATTTTATTACGTATAATGGAGAAGGCTCCGTTGAACCTAGTTCGGGAACGTTCAATAGTACGGCACAATTCAGATTAAGCACAGGAACAGCAGACGGTATTACAGCTCACAGTGTTACCATTACAAGTGCAAACAGTGATGATTGTGAATTGACCCTACCCATTGATGTCTTGGAAAGTTGTTCAACTATTCCATTACCTAAAGTAACAAATGACCTGATTGACTCCAATAGGATAGATTTAGAAATATTGAATATTTCAGGTATTGAAAATTTTCCCGAGAACCTGGTGAAGATATATAATAGATGGGGTGCTATAGTTTATGAAGTACGTAACTACGATAATCGTGAAAATTCATTTAATGGCAAAGCCAATACTAAATTAATCGTTAGCCAAGACGAGAATTTACCCAATGGAGTTTATTTCTACGTAATAGAATTTAAAATAGGCACAGATGATTACCAAAAAATTAGTGGATACCTCTACAAAAAGTAAAAACTGCATAAATGAAACTGATAAGAACTATAATACTCGTAGTAACCTGTTCGCTATGCTTTACAGCTATTGCCCAGCAAGAATCACAGTACTCGCAATATATGTTAAACCCTCTTCTTTTTAATCCAGCGTACGCAGGGTCGCGAGAGGTTATAAGTATAGCATCGCTATACAGAGCACAATGGTTAGGAATAGATGGTGCTCCATCTACCCAAAACATTTCTATACACGCCCCGGTCAAGAGAAGAGTGGGTCTTGGATTTACAATGAATAACGATGCTATAGGAAACGGCACGGTACAAACTACCGATATTAAGGGAATATTTTCATACACCTTGCCTTTAAATAGAGACCTAAGTACAAGACTTGCTTTCGGTATTAGCGCGGGTGGGTTGTTCAACGAAGTTAATTTAGGGAATCTCGTTGTTTCGAGCAATCAAACCAATGAACAAGGAACACAGTTCTCCCCTAACTTTGGACTTGGCCTTTTTCTAAGGAACCCTAAGTATTATGTTGGCCTTTCTACGCCAAATATCTTACAAAACATAATTGCGAATGATAATAATGCTGAAATCCTATATCAAAAATTAGTCACTTGGCATGCCATAGCCGGTATTATTTTACAAACTTCACCGGACTGGAAAATTAAGCCTGCTACATTACTCAAAATAAATTCTGGCGCACCTTTACAATTAGACATCTCATTGAATGCTTTATATATGGATAAGTTACAATTTGGCGCATCTTATCGTTTTGGTTCGTCGGCAAGTGCTTTAATGGGATACCACTTTACAGAAAAGTTTTTCGGGGGCCTTGCTTTTGACAATGAACTCACCGATTTGGGCGGACAAAGCTTTAGAGGTAGATCGTTCGAATTCTTTTTACGATATGAATTTGAGGATAGAAAATGTAAATGTTCTCCAAAACCACGTTTTTACTAAAATTATGTGCTCTTCGTCTGCAAGTTGAATAACTTTAGATAAACCGGTTAATATCGTTTTCATTTGGAAATATATTTGCCAAAATTCTCTAAATCTCAAAATGGAAATTACCCTCCTAGTAGTTTAACCATACCCCCTATACGCCGAGCAGCATAGCGCATCTAATTTTAGGACTTACTAAATAACCCTTAAAGAGGCCCATTAAGGATTAGAATGCTTAACAACATTCATTTGAACGCAAGCTTGATAGCCTCGCTGATTTTCAAATATTTAGTAAACCTTTGTTTTTTTATATTTTACAGAAGTATAATTCATACTATATTTTTTCATTTTAAAGGGTCGTAATTTAATATACCACACTTTTCTATTCTCTTCTCGATTTCGTTAAAATTTTTACACATTCTTAGCAAAGATCTAGCTTTTGTTAATCTCTTAAAATTACATAATCACAAATAGAATTTTATAAAATGACAATAGTTCGGAGTCTTGTCTCTAATAGTGCAGAATTACCCATAGCCTTAGCTGAAATTCAGAATTTTAGAACTAAGAAATAATTTTCATAAAATTAATTTCCAAAGCTTTTAAGTGTACTATTTGTGGTACATCTTTAGAACCAAAAATTTTGAAAACTGATCTATAAAAAGTCGCAATTTCTAATAAATTACTGGTTTCTCATAGGGTAACAAACCATTATCAGAGCTACTATGCGTATGTCGATGATAACTTGCTTTTAATCCTATTCATAACAGTTAAACGACTTATTGCAAGCTAACACCGTTTAAAATCTGCTCTTTAGCATAGACAAACTAATTTTGACCCAAATCTAAAAATTCCAAACTTTTTATAATTGAATTTCAACCTTTTGATCGTCGGTAAAAAATGAAAATCAGCGGTGGAATTCAGATTTCGAAATCTTAAACCTTAACTTATGCTACTTATAATTTTCACTAAATGTAAAATTTTATTGAGGCAGTTTTTGCTACTTCTTGTACTATTTTGTGGTGTTTTCACCCAAGCCAACAACTCGTTTTCGGCCAACCACCTTAGACCTGTTATGGGTAAGGACAATATGGAGTTAACCAAAACGCCGGTATATATGCCTACCGCCAATAAGGAACATACTTTATTACCCGGAACGACCCTTACTATAACGCGGGATATAGACGTTTTGGCAAATGACGATTTTGGACCCGCAGGACCCAGGGCTAACTCGGCCATAGAAATTATAACACAACCAACGGGAGGTATTACCGCTACGGTCAATGATAATGGAACGCCAACAAATCCTTTAGACGATGTAATTTCCATTACCTATTTAGAAACTGAAGGCAGTTACAGCTTTGTATACCAATTAATAGATGCCAACGGCAACAGAGCTACCGCCACCTCTTACTTCAATGTGGGTAACGCTAATTTGAATATAGGTACCAGTAGCGTCACGGTAAACGAGGATGCGGGAACAGCCTTAGTAAGAATACGGTATAGTACCAATTTTGAAAACTTGGATATAAATTATACCCTTTCCGATGATACCGCTATCGCCGGTGAGGACTACACTACGGTATCAGGAGTTCAAAATACCGTTGGAGATGGAAATGACGAATTTTTGGATATTTTTGTTCCAATTACGGATGATTTAAATATAGAACAGCTCACAGAGCGATTTTTTGTTAATATTGATTATGTATTTAACGGATTAGCCAGAACACAACAGGTTTCTGTTTCAATAACGGATAACGACAGTAATGGTTCCAACGGTATTTCTGTTTCTAATTTCTCGGTAAACGAGAACGCTGGCACTGCAACTTTTGACGTTACCCTGAATACGCAAGCACAAGATGGCTTTAATGTAGATTATACGATAAACAACGGTTCAGCATCTAGACCGAATGACTACACTGTATCCTCCCCAACAGGAAACCTTAACTTTACTGGAATTCTGAACGAAGTACGCTCAGTAACCATTAATATTGTGGATGACAATATTATCGAGGGCGATGAAAACCTAAATTTAGTTCTTTCCAACATTTCCAATAATAGAGTGGCTATTGTTGACGGTCTAGGAGTTGGGACTATCCTAGATAACGATGCTAACGGACCTACCGAAGGTATCGCAGTGAGCGACTTCACCGTGAACGAAGATGCAGGTACCGCTGACTTTGTAGTTACCTATACCGGTCCTACCGTGCAGGACGCCTTCACCGTGGACTTCAACGTGACCGATGGTTCGGCGATCGATCCCGATGATTATACCGTTGCTACCGCAGGTACCAATGTGGCGTTCCCTGCGAATACGACATCCGGAACTACCCAGGTGGTCACCATCAATATCGTGGACGACGCTTTATTGGAAGGTGCGGAAGATTTGAACATTACCCTATCCAACATCTCCGACCCTCTTGTGGCCATGGTAGATGATACGGGACTGGGGACCATTACGGATAACGATGCGCCTGGTGCTGGAGACGGTATCGCAGTGAGCGACTTTACCGTGAACGAAGATGCAGGTACCGCTGACTTTGTAGTTACCTATACCGGTCCTACCGTGCAGGACGCCTTCACCGTGGACTTTAACGTGACAGATGGTTCGGCGATCGATCCCGATGATTATACCGTTGCTACCGCAGGTACCAATGTGGCGTTCCCTGCGAATACGACATCCGGAACTACCCAGGTGGTCACCATCAATATCGTGGACGACGCTTTATTGGAAGGTGCGGAAGATTTGAACATTACCCTATCCAACATCTCCGACCCTCTTGTGGCCATGGTAGACGATACGGGACTGGGGACCATTACAGATAACGATGCGCCTGGTGCTGGAGACGGTATCGCAGTGAGCGACTTTACCGTGAACGAAGATGCAGGTACCGCTGACTTTGTAGTTACCTATACCGGTCCTACCGTGCAGGACGCCTTCACCGTGGACTTCAACGTGACAGATGGTTCGGCGATCGATCCCGATGATTATACCGTTGCTACCGCAGGTACCAATGTGGCGTTCCCTGCGAATACGACATCCGGAACTACCCAGGTGGTCACCATCAATATCGTGGACGACGCTTTATTGGAAGGTGCAGAAGATTTGAACATTACCCTATCCAACATCTCCGACCCTCTTGTGGCCATGGTAGACGATACGGGACTGGGGACCATTACGGATAACGATGCGCCTGGGGCTGGAGAAGGTATCGCAGTGAGCGACTTTACCGTGAACGAAGATGCCGGTACCGCTGACTTTGTAGTTACCTATACCGGTCCTACCGTGCAGGACGCCTTCACCGTGGACTTCAACGTGACCGATGGTTCGGCGATCGATCCCGATGATTATACCGTTGCTACCGCAGGTACCAATGTGGCGTTCCCTGCGAATACGACATCCGGAACTACCCAGGTGGTCACCATCAATATCGTGGACGACGCTTTATTGGAAGGTGCGGAAGATTTGAACATTACCCTATCCAACATCTCCGACCCTCTTGTGGCCATGGTAGACGATACGGGACTGGGGACCATTACGGATAACGATGCGCCTGGTGCTGGAGACGGTATCGCAGTGAGCGACTTTACCGTGAACGAAGATGCCGGTACCGCTGACTTTGTAGTTACCTATACCGGTCCTACCGTGCAGGACGCCTTCACCGTGGACTTCAACGTGACAGATGGTTCGGCGATCGATCCCGATGATTATACCGTTGCTACCGCAAGTACCAATGTGGCGTTCCCTGCGAATACGACATCCGGAACTACCCAGGTGGTCACCATCAATATCGTGGACGACGCTTTATTGGAAGGTGCGGAAGATTTGAACATTACCCTATCCAACATCTCCGACCCTCTTGTGGCCATGGTAGATGATACGGGACTGGGGACCATTACAGATAACGATGCGCCTGGGGCTGGAGACGGTATCGCAGTGAGCGACTTTACCGTGAACGAAGATGCCGGTACCGCTGACTTTGTAGTTACCTATACCGGTCCTACCGTGCAGGACGCCTTCACCGTGGACTTCAACGTGACCGATGGTTCGGCGATCGATCCCGATGATTATACCGTTGCTACCGCAGGTACCAATGTGGCGTTCCCTGCGAATACGACATCCGGAACTACCCAGGTGGTCACCATCAATATCGTGGACGACGCTTTATTGGAAGGTGCGGAAGATTTGAACATTACCCTATCCAACATCTCCGACCCTCTTGTGGCCATGGTAGATGATACGGGACTGGGGACCATTACAGATAACGATGCGCCTGGGGCTGGAGACGGTATCGCAGTGAGCGACTTTACCGTGAACGAAGATGCCGGTACCGCTGACTTTGTAGTTACCTATACCGGTCCTACCGTGCAGGACGCCTTCACCGTGGACTTCAACGTGACCGATGGTTCGGCGATCGATCCCGATGATTATACCGTTGCTACCGCAGGTACCAATGTGGCGTTCCCTGCGAATACGACATCCGGAACTACCCAGGTGGTCACCATCAATATCGTGGACGACGCTTTATTGGAAGGTGCGGAAGATTTGAACATTACCCTATCCAACATCTCCGACCCTCTTGTGGCCATGGTAGATGATACGGGACTGGGGACCATTACGGATAACGATGCGCCTGGTGCTGGAGACGGTATCGCAGTGAGCGACTTTACCGTGAACGAAGATGCCGGTACCGCTGACTTTGTAGTTACCTATACCGGTCCTACCGTGCAGGACGCCTTCACCGTGGACTTCAACGTGACCGATGGTTCGGCGATCGATCCCGATGATTATACCGTTGCTACCGCAGGTACCAATGTGGCGTTCCCTGCGAATACGACATCCGGAACTACCCAGGTGGTCACCATCAATATCGTGGACGACGCTATCCTTGAAGCAAATGAAGACCTTAACATTACCCTATCCAACATCTCCAACCCTCTTGTGGCCATGGTAGACGATACGGGACTGGGGACCATTACAGATAACGATGCTAACGGACCTACCGAAGGTATCGCAGTGAGCGACTTTACCGTGAACGAAGATGCCGGTACGGCAACGTTCGTAATCTCGTATACAGGGAACACCGTACAAAACGCTTTCAACGTCAACTTTAACGTGACAGATAATTCAGCGATCGATCCCGATGACTATACCGTAGCGAACACCGATACCTTTGTGACCTTCCCTGCCGGTACGGCAACCGGGGATACACAACTGGTGACCATCAACATCGTGGACGACACGATCATAGAGAATACGGAGACCATGGATATCGCTCTCACCTTCGATGCCGTTCCACCTGTCGGTGTGAACATGCTCGACGATGCAGGTGTAGGTACCATCACTGACAACGATGCTAACGGACCTACCGAAGGTATCGCAGTGAGCGACTTTACCGTGAACGAAGATGCCGGTACGGCAACGTTCGTAATCTCGTATACAGGGAACACCGTACAAAACGCTTTCAACGTCAACTTTAACGTGACAGATAATTCAGCGATCGATCCCGATGACTATACCGTAGCGAACACCGATACCTTTGTGACCTTCCCTGCCGGTACGGCAACCGGGGATACACAACTGGTGACCATCAACATCGTGGACGACACGATCATAGAGAATACGGAGACCATGGATATCGCTCTCACCTTCGATGCCGTTCCACCTGTCGGTGTGAACATGCTCGACGATGCAGGTGTAGGTACCATTACCGATAACGATGCACCTGGAATGAACGACGGTCTCTATATAGACGACCTTCAAGTCAATGAGCAGACCGGTGTAGCAACTGTTACGGTTCGCGTTCAAGGTTCTTTTACGGCCTTTAACGTTGACTACGCAACCAATGATGGTGGTGGAACAGCAACTGCGACTGCTGGTGGTGTAGATTATACAGCGTCTAACGGAACTTTAGCCTTTGCTGAAGGACAGTCCAGCATAACTTTTAACGTGGTCATAATCGATGATTGCTTGATTGAAAGCACAGAAGTATTTTTTGCGGAACTATTGAACGCTCCCGATTTTGTTCCGGTGATTGACGGTAATGCGACGATAACCATAATAGATGACGAGGAAGCATTGACATCGAGTGATTTTGAGGCAGAGATAACCAATCTCTGTGGAGACGAGACTCCAGAGGTTCCACAACTTACCTTTACCGGCGGAAGTGGAGATTACGAGGTCCTGTTCTCTGAAGAAATTCAAAATGCAAGCGATTCCGAGGATTTTATGATCATACGAACGTGGAACGTAACGGATACATGCGACAATACGGCCTCTTTTGAGCAGATCATATTCGTGTTACAACCTCAATTACAGGAAATCACTATTGACATTTGTGTTGAAGACGAACCTATCGATCTTCTGGACTATCTTCCAGAAGGGTTTGATACAAACGGTGTGTTCGAGGTCACGGAAGGAGATGTAATGTTGAACGGCAGTATGTTTGTCCCCGAAGGCTTGGAATTGGGCGAATATAGAATCGCCTATACCTCTACGGGCGGCGAATGTAAATATTATGCGGACTTTACCATAACGACCAATAGCGATTGTGTTCCTTGCGGCATCGACGATATCGAAGTAAGTAAAGCTGTAACGGCCAACGGAGATGGAGTGAACGACATGTTCGAAATTAGGGGGGCCGAATACTGTGACTACACCTTCGATGTTATGATATTCAACAGATGGGGGAACATGGTCTACGAAGGAAAGGATTATAGAAATGATTGGGGCGGATTTGCACCGAACAACTCCTTCGGAAAATCAGGCTTCCTCCCTACAGGTACCTACTACTACATCATAAATGTTAACGGAGCTGACTTTAAACAGTTGAACGGTTATATATACTTAGGTGCCGAATAATGCCAAAGAACCAAGAACATAAAAGCAAACAATAGAACGGAGAGAGAAACACTTGTTTCTCTCTCCGTTCATAAAAAAAACATGACTACGATTTGGCCTAAAAATAAATCCATTAATATTTGTAACCTGAACTGAACGTAAAAATCAAAATAGCACAGCATTTACCATTTATAATCCTACTAGGATTTTACAATGAAAATGGATGCTCGCATGAATATTTTTTCACAAGTATAGTACTGATGACCGAACAGAAACCTGAATGTATTAGTACTTCATCATATTGGGGCAAACTTAAACTTTACCCATATCTAAAAAATAATTTTCACCGACTTTGCGCAGTATTGTTTAGTGCGGTAGATATATAGAAAAAACATGACTTATCCATGAAACAAAAATAATATGAGATAGTATTTTACAACGCACGCTCAACAGAGCCCCATCCTATACATGGAACAACGTAACGCCCTATTCAAATTTTTTACTATTTTGGGGCACCGGGAATACCTTGTAATTTATAGTATATCATGAATGTGAATAAATGAAAATGGTCATTATAAAATGGGGAGGCACTTCACGGAAATACAAATTGTGCCCAAACTCCTATCTCGGAGAGTACTTTAGCCAACACTCCTTTTGTTTCAAACCTTATCTTGTATCTGAACTATAATAGTTGATGTTATTTTGACACTTAAACGTAAGTTCTTTCTTAAATTTTAACACTAATTAACATATGTGATTTTTTCAACCTATTAGTTCGACTTGCAAAACGTGCTTTTCAACGGTTTTTTGCCTAAAACCGGATTAAGAACCCGACTTTTACCGATAAATTTTTTAATATGAAAAAACATTACACCATTACAAAATTATTTTCACTAGGCTTACTCCTCGTATGGGGAAGTATCTTGGGGCAGAACCCAAGCCAAGATGGCCAGTGGAGCGAACCTATTCAATTTGGGCTTGTACCTGTTGCCGTAGCAAACCTACCAGATGGTCGTCTATTGACCTGGTCATCCCGATTTAGGGATGCCGGTTTTGATGCCGCTGACGGAAACACGTATACAGAAATCTACGATCCTTTTCAAGGGCCCAATGGTACGGCATTAGGAACCCAAATAACCCCGAACAATCACAATATGTTCTGTCCGGGAATCAATAATCTAGCCAACGGGGATATCTTGGTGGCCGGTGGCGGTTCCGCGCCAAAAACGACCATCTATAATGTGGCAACGAATTCATGGGAGGTTTCCGATGATATGAACGTACCAAGAGGGTATCAAGGAAACGTGACCTTACCAGACGGCAGAGCGTTCACCATTGGAGGTCAATGGAACGGCGGTTTCTCCGGAAAACTTGGAGAAATTTGGACGAAAGGACAAGGTTGGGTCAGTTTACCAGGACTACCGGGAACTATTCTTTATAATGATAACGATCTGCAAGGCAATCCTATAAGACCCAACGACCATGCATGGGTCTGGGTAGCTCCCAACGGTAAAATTTTTCATGCCGGACCAAGTGAAGATATGCACTGGTTTGATGTACGCGGAAATGGTTCGTCTACCTTTGCCGGTAAAAGAGCGGATGATACCTTTTCCATTACAGGTACCACCATCATGTACGATATAGGTAAGATTTTAAAGGTAGGGGGTGCTTTGAATTATCAACAGGGCTTTCCCTCCAAGGACAACTCTTTCGTAATCGATATCAATAACGAGAACAACGTAACCGTAAGCCCTACGGCCAACAACTTACAATTATCCCGATCCTATCATAACAGCGTAGTGCTGCCCAACGGAGAGGTAGTGGTTACCGGAGGTATAAGCACCTCTAGCGTTTTTACCGATACCGGGGCACGTTTTGAAGCGGAAATCTGGAACCCACAGACCAATAGTTGGAGAACCGTGGCAGGGATGCAAATACCTAGGACATACCATAGTGTATCCATTCTGATGACAGATGGTAGAGTCTTTGTTGGTGGGGGTGGTCTTTTTTTCGGCGGCGGAAGTCAGAACCATCTTGATGCTGAGATATATAGCCCGCCCTATCTTTTTGACGGAAACGGAAATCTAGCACAACGCCCTACGTTGAACGCACCTGCAACCGCTGGCTTTGACCAACAGTTTACGGTAACAGGTTCCGATGATATTGGAGCGTTTTCCTTTATAAGAATGTCCTCCGCGACCCATAGTACCAATAATGAGCAGCGCAGGGTACCTGTAAGCTATACAAAAAACGGCAATCAGTACACCATCAATGTTCCTAACGCCAACATTATGCCTCCTGGTAATTACATGCTTTTTGCATTAAATTCCAATGGAGTTCCCAGTATGGCAGAAACCGTATTGGTAGGCAACGGTAACGCTACGACAACACCTCCTGCGGTAAGCGGCACCAACCTGGCCCCGGAGGCCGGTATCGCCGTATCCTCCGAGTTCTCGGCACAATTTTCCAAAGATAAACTTGTGGACGGTATTACAGGACAGCCCGGTAACGGTGAATGGGCAAGTCTCGGTGAGCAGAACCCTACCATAACATTGAACTGGGACAGACCGGTGATCGCGAGCCAAATTCTACTATACGATAGACCCATACCTACCGAGAGCATCGTATCCGGTAGACTGGTATTCTCAGACGGCAGTGTGGTAGCGGTAGGAGACCTACCCACCGATGGCAGTGCCTTTTTGGTAAACTTCAGCGAACGCACCTTTACCTCCGTAAGTTTCGAGGTGACCAACAGCGTTGGTCCCAACGTAGGGCTGGCGGAATTTCAGGTCTTTGGCCAATACACCGCAACATCGCCACTAGCGGTTAGTGGAAACAATGTAGCACCCGAGGCCAGCAGCATTACCGTATCATCGGAGTTCTCCGCACAATTTTCCAAGGACAAGCTCGTGGACGGTATTACAGGCCAGTTCGGTGCAGGGGAATGGGCAAGTCTTGGTGAGCAGACCCCAACTATAACCTTAAATTGGGACAGACCAGTAAAAACCAGTGAGATAGTACTCTTTGACAGACCTACAGCCTTCGAGAGAATTATATCTGGTAGACTGGTATTCTCCGACGGCAGTGTCGTAGAAGTAGGAAATTTAGCTACAGATGGTAGTGCGACATTAATATCCTTTAGCGAACGTACCATTACGTCCGTACGTCTTGAGGTAACCAATGGTATTGGTCCCAATGTAGGGCTGTCAGAATTTCAAGTATTCGGCGAGATTGGCGTAACACCACCAACCGTAACCGGTACCAACCTGGCCCCAGAGGCCAGCAGCATTACCGTATCCTCCGAGTTCTCGGCACAATTTTCCAAAGATAAACTTGTGGACGGTATTACAGGACAGCCCGGTAATGGGGAATGGGCAAGTCTCGGCGAGCAGAACCCTACCATAACATTGAACTGGGACAGACCAGTGATCGCCAACGAAATAGTACTGTACGACAGACCTATACCTACCGAGAGCATCGAATCCGGTAGACTGGTATTCTCCGATGGTAGTATCGTAGAAGTAGGAAACCTGCCCACCGATGGCAGTGCCTTCTTGGTATCCTTTAGTGAACGTACCTTTACCTCCGTGCGTTTTGAGGTGACCAACAGCATTGGTCCCAATGTAGGGCTGGCGGAGTTTCAAGTCTTTGGCGAATTCGGGGCCGCACCACCAACGGTTACCGGTACCAACCTGGCACCGCAGGCCAGCAGCATTACCGTATCCTCGGAGTTCTCCGCGCAATTTTCCAAGGACAAGCTCGTGGACGGTATTACAGGACAGCCCGGTAATGGGGAATGGGCAAGTCTCGGCGAGCAGAACCCTACCGTAACATTGAACTGGGACAGACCGGTGATCGCCAACGAAATAGTACTGTACGACAGACCTATACCTACCGAGAGCATCGAATCCGGTAGACTGGTATTCTCCGATGGTAGTATCGTAGAAGTAGGAAACCTGCCCACCGATGGCAGTGCCTTCTTGGTATCCTTTAGTGAACGTACCTTTACCTCCGTGCGTTTTGAGGTGACCAACAGCATTGGTCCCAATGTAGGGCTGGCGGAGTTTCAAGTCTTTGGCGAATTCGGGGCCGCACCACCAACGGTTACCGGTACCAACCTGGCACCGGAGGCCAGCAGCATTACCGTATCCTCGGAGTTCTCGGCACAATTTTCCAAAGATAAACTTGTGGACGGTATTACAGGACAGCCCGGTAACGGTGAATGGGCAAGTCTCGGCGAGCAGAACCCTACCATAACATTGAACTGGGACAGACCAGTGATCGCGAGCCAAATCGTCTTGTACGACAGACCTATACTTACCGAGAGCATCGAATCCGGTAGGCTGGTATTCTCGGACGGTAGTGTCGTAGCGGTAGGAAACCTGCCCACAGATGGCAGTGCCTTCTTGGTATCGTTCAGTGAACGTACCTTTACCTCCGTGCGTTTTGAGGTGACCAATAGTATTGGTCCCAATGTAGGGCTGGCGGAGTTTCAAGTCTTTGGCGAATTCGGGGCCGTGCCACCAACGGTTACAGGCACCAACCTGGCACCGCAGGCCAGCAGCATTACCGTATCCTCGGAGTTCTCCGCGCAATTTTCCAAGGACAAGCTCGTGGACGGTATTACAGGCCAGTTCGGTAACGGTGAATGGGCAAGTCTCGGTGAGCAGAAGCCTACCGTAACATTGAACTGGGACAGACCGGTGATCGGGAGTCAAATTGTGCTCTTTGACAGAACTTTGTTTAACGAGAATATTTTATCCGGTAGACTGGTATTCTCCGACGGCAGTGTCGTAGCGGTAGGAAACCTACCCACCGATGGCAGTGCCTTAATAGTGGACTTTAGCGAACGCATCTTTACCTCGGTACGTTTTGAGGTGACCAATGGCGTTGGTCCCAACGTAGGGCTGTCGGAGTTCCAAGTCTTTGGCGAATTCGCGGCCGTACCGCCAACGGTTACAGGTACCAACCTGGCACCGGAAGCCAGCAGCATAACCGTATCCTCGGAGTTCTCCACACGATATGCAAAAAGTAAACTAGTGGACGGTATCACTGGATTTGTAGACCCAGGGGAATGGGCAAGTTTTAGAGAACAGAACCCAAGTATTAGACTTACATGGGACAGACCGGTGACCACAAACCAAGTTGTACTTTACGACAGACCTAATGTAGTAGATGTTATATTTCAAGGCGTACTAAAATTCAGCGATGGAAGTACGGTCAATGTTAACGGTCTAGAAAATTCAGGTACGGCTAATATCATAAACTTTCAACAAAAGACGATTACCTGGGTAGAGTTTGATATTACAAACGGGCAAGGTTACAGCGTGGGGCTAGCAGAGTTCGAGGTCTATGGAAAATTTTCCGGTAGCCAATTTGCTGCCACACCAACTACGAATATAGCACCTCAGGCCAGTAGTATTACGGCATCTTCAGAATTCTCTGCTCGATTTGCCAAGAGGAAAATCGTAGACGGTATAATTGGATTGGTAGACCCAGGGGAATGGGCTAGTCTTGGCGAGCAGCGACCAAGCGTTACTCTGAACTGGAACCAACCCATTAGAACGGATAGAATCGTGCTTTTTGACAGACCTTTGATAAATGAGAACATCAATGCCGGTAGGCTGGTATTCTCCGATGGTAGTGTCGTGCAAGTAGGGAATTTGCCCGCAAATGGCGGAGCACTACCTGTAACTTTCAATGAACGAAATATAACCTCGGTACGTTTTGAGGTAACGGATGGCGTTGGTCCCAATGTAGGGCTATCCGAGTTCCAAGTCTTTGGCTCCTTCTTATCGGCAGCCACAAATCTCCAAGCAGAGCTCTCTAAAGACCGGGCGCAAGGGGAAATGGATGTCATAATCTATCCAAACCCTACATCCGGTGAGTTGAGTTTGAACTTGGCGAACATGCCCGATGTGGGTGATGTTTCAATACTGATATTCAGTAGCGACGGGAAAATGGTGTTTGAAAAGGACTACGGCAACAATTATGGTACGGTAGCGTTTTTGAACCTTGAGTTCCTAGATAACGGCATCTACTATGTGCAAATAACAAAGGGTGCCACAACCAACGTGAAATCCTTGATAATTTCCAAGTAGAGCAAGATATTATTTATTACTGTTGGCCCGAACCGTTCGCATATTTGTGTATTACGGTTCGGGCCAACTCTTTTTTCGAAAATTCATAAAATCCTTCTACAAGACAACATATTAACTGCGGGACAGTAACCATACTATATTTTCCAAAGGATTCTGGGAAATACCTTTTGAAATCTCTTTGTATAAGAGCCAACATGTGTAAGACACTTGGAGTAAACACCCTCATAATTACAACCAAGATACCCTACGGTTAAACGATTTTTATACACAAGAACGAATTTACTTACACCTTAGTCGTGCAATTTAGCAAGTTTATGTACTTATATCTAAATTTGTCTTATAATTAACCTATTTACGATACCCCAGTATCAGCTAGTAAGAATTTAATCTAAAAATCATGAACAATCTTAAAAAGGTAACATTAATCCTAATGGTCTTTATCGGAACCATTGCTACCGCTCAACAGTTACCCCAATTTACACAGTATATGTACAATACAATCTCTGTTAACCCAGCCTATGCAGGAAGCAGAGGAACACTTAACGCCACTGTTCTTCATAGAAATCAGTGGGCCGGATTGGAAGGAAATCCAAGAACTAGCACATTTTCCGTTCACTCTCCCTTAAGAAACGATAGGGTTGGTTTGGGTATTTCCTATATAAACGACCGTTTAGGTTTTGAAAGTACAAATTATGTATATGGGGATTTCTCCTATACCGTTCCAGTAAACGAAGAAGTAAAAATGTCATTTGGTCTCAAGGCAGGTTTTACCAATTATACCTTGGAAAATCCTGACCCCAACGACGTGTTCTTTAATTCTAACTTTAATAGTTGGAACCCCAATTTTGGAGCGGGTTTTTATATTGGTTCCAATAGATGGTATGCGGGGATTTCATCTCCGAGAATTCTTAACACGGATTTGAACGAAGGTGAGTTCCAGGCTCTAGAAAGAAATAGTTATTACGCTATTGGGGGCTTGGTTTTAGATATATCTGAAAACACAAAATTTAAACCGACCGTTATTACAAAATTTACGAACGGAGCTCCGGCCACTTATGATTTTACGGCAAACTTTCTTTTTAATGAAAAGTTCTGGATAGGTGCTTCCTACAGGGTTAATGACGCTTCGAACTTTGGAGCAATGATGGATTATCAAGTTTCGAAAGATATTAGAGTAGGTTATGCCTATGATTTACCTACCTCAACTATTAGACCTTATACTGGAGGAACCCACGAAATAATTCTAATCTATGAACTTAGAAAGAAACAAAGAGGTCCAATAAAGTCCCCAAGATATTTCTAATTAAAGAACCCCAATACGTTTAGTCCCAAAAATATTAAATCCTACATCATGAAAAGTTTTAAAAATTCAGTTTTATTGGTCGCCTTTCTGTTTGCCTGCCAACTTACCATTGCGCAGTATGGTGCACAGAAAAAAGGAGACTATTTCTTTAGTAAATTCTCTTATATCAAAGCAATTGCGGAGTATGAACGAATGATAGAAGGAGGGCTTAACAGCGATTATGCCCACCAACAATTAGCAGAATGTTACCTGCTTATCAGAGATTACAAAAAATCGATTCCACACTTTAAGGCGGTAATCAATAATGCTACGCTACCTACGGACTATTACTTTAAATACGCCATGGCACTTTATAGCAATGGTAATCATGAGGAGTCAGCAAAATGGTTGAGGAAATATAAAAAGTTCAACAAAAATGATTCTCGTTTAAAGCGTTTTCTTAAAGATGGGAATATGGCCTCTGTAGTTTTTAATAGTAGACAGCGTTACGAGGTAGAACCGGTTACTTTCAACTCTACCGAAAGTGATTTTGGAACCTTCTCAAGAGGTGGAGACCTGTATTTTGCTTCTTCTAGGAGAGACATTGTTACCGGAGACACTTATGGTTGGAACGAAGAGCCTTGGCTAGACCTGTTTGTAGTGCAGGGAGATAACGAATTATCTGTTCCTACTAGATTGAAGGGCGATGTAAATACCAAATTTCATGAAAGCTCTTTAATATTTTCCACGGATTATAAGAATGATACTATCATCTACTTCACTAGAAACAATTTCTTTGACAAAAAAGAAGGCTATGGTGCGTTCGATGAAATAAACCTGAAAATATATAGTGCTAAACTTGTAGATGGTGAGTGGACGGAAAACAGGGGTTTGCGCGTAAATGGTGATTACTATTCCACAGGTCACCCATCCGTTACACCAGACAGAAAAAGACTGTATTTTACTTCTGATAGACCTGGAGGGTACGGTGGTACGGATATCTATTATTCTGAAATTCATGACCGAGGTGGTGTTGGTTCACCTATTAACGCAGGGCCCGCTGTGAATACGGAAGGTAACGAAATGTTTCCCTTCATAAACGAAGAAGGAAAATTGTTCTTTAGTTCTGATGGTCATGTAGGATTTGGTCAGTTAGATGTGTTTTCAACCATATCCAATGAAGAAGGTGAAATCGTAGATGTAATTAATTTAGGTACTCCTATTAACAGCTCTAGCGACGATTTTGGTTACTATGGTCTTCCAAACGGAATAGACGGTTATGTAAGTTCTAACCGAGAAGGAGGAATGGGTGGTGATGATATCTATAAGTTTAAGTTTACCCCTGCTTTGGATGTAGAAGGATTTGTAATTGATGGTGTTAACGAACAACCCCTAGATAGTGTTCATATAAAATTATTTGACCAAAAAACAAATACTTTGGTAGCACAGGCTGTTACCGATGAGAAGGGTTACTACAGATTTCCAATCAATAGAAAAACGACCTACATGATTGAAGCGGTTAGAAAAACCCACCCACACAAAACTATCTATTTCAATACATCGGAAACACCTAATAAACAGAAGATGATACGAAAAGATATTGTCTTAGAACCGGTACTGGACCTTAAGCTTTTGGCCGATTTGAACAAGATTTATTTTGATTTCAATAAAAGTAACATACGACCGGATGCCGCCTTGGAATTGGATAAAGTTGTTCGTGTAATGACCAAGACCTATCCTGATATGATCATAAAATTAGAGGCCCACACAGACCCTGTTGGAAGTCATAACTATAACGATGGTCTTTCTCAAAGAAGAGCAAAATCTACCTACGAATATTTGATTGCCAATGGTATATCGGAAGACAGAATAATTTCTTACAAAGGATTTGGTAAACGAATGCCCATTAACCATTGTACCAGCAAAAAAGACTGTTCACCGGAAGAATTAGAGTTGAACAGAAGAACGGAGTTTCCAATAGTTCAAATCAAAAAAGGAGTATTGAGCACCAAATAAATCATACAATAAGTGAATATTAAAAAAGTCCTTCTCAAATTAAGAGAAGGACTTTTTTAATACCGATATAGAATGGTTATTCTAGAACACCATCTACAATACCATATTCAATTGACTCCTGGGCGTTCATCCAGTAATCCCTATCAAAATCCTTTAGGACCTTATCAAATTTTTGACCACAATTATCCGCAAGGATTTGGGCACTTAACTCTTTGGTCTTAATAATTTCCCTTGCCTGGATTTCTATATTAGAGGCCTGTCCCCTTGCTCCTCCACTTGGTTGATGAATCATCACCTGTGCATGTGGCTGTATAAAACGTCTTCCTTTTTTTCCAACAGAAAGTAAGATAGACCCCATAGACGCCGCAAGGCCAGTACATATAGTAGAAACGGGACTTTTCAATGCCTTAATGGTATCATACATGGCAAATCCGGAAGTAACATAACCACCGGGACTATTAATGTATAATTGTATTTCCTTATTATTTTGCATATCCAAATACAACAATCTATCTATCACATGTTTTGCTGAATCATCGTCTACCATGCCCCAAAGAAATACCTTTCTTTCTTCTAGCATTTTCTCATCTATAGCCTCTTGTATTTTTCCTTTTTTAGCACTCATAAATAAAGTTTTTTCTAGACATCAAAATTAAGGAAATAATTACTAAACCTACCACGCAAAAATTTGATAATCATAATAAATAAAAAAAGCGGAGCAATATGCCCCGCCTATACCTATAATAATTTACTAATCTTTAATCTTCTACCTCAACGGTTTTATTCACCACTTTTTTGATGGGAACAACTACCTTACCGGATTTAGTTTTAACAATAACAGAAATATTATCGATAGCCTCTACCCTACCTTCTATTTTACCTATTTTAACCTTATCCCCCACTTCATAAATTTTTCTCGTATAAAAGGTTAGTAGCAGGTCACCCACCACTTCTCTAGAACCTAGACCTAACGCCAAGGCAGCAGCAAAAAGAAAAGCACCTAATATTATAGTGAAATTACTAGTAATTATGGTCGTATCAATACCTGCCTGATTGAGCGCGGTAATACTCACAAAAATTATTATCATATAGAAAAGAACGTTGCCCAACATCTTGCCACCGCCCAAGTCCATAGACTCAAAAACCGTGGTAACCGTGTTCTTGATGGCTTTTGCCAAATACAGCCCTATCATGAAAATGATGAGGGCGGACAATAGTATGGGAAGGTACCTTAATAGATTAGCTATCTCACTGGAGATAATCTTTAAGTTCATTACATCTGCGGCAACGATTATGAATACCAACCATAACACACCCTTTATAAAACTTAGGAGTACCTTGGCTATATCTATCTTTATGTCAGAGTCTCCGAAAAGTTTTGCGTCGTTTACCTTGTTAGATAATACTTCTACCTTGGCTATTTTAAGGATTTTTTTAACGATAAAAGAGACTATTTTTATCGTAATCCATCCGAATAACAACACTACAAAGGCGCCAAAAATGCCGGGTAGTGCCGAAGCAATATCCTTTAAGATTGAGCCCAATGTCTCAAATATAAGATCTTTCCATTGTCCTACTGTTTCCATAATTTATGACTATCTCTTTAATTATTATTTCTTACTATTTGAATCCGATGTTTTAAGCATACCTTCTATTATCGCTGAATAATTACCCGTAAACAATGTAGCCATTTCCATGATAAGTTTCGCTATGGCGATATCGTGCATCACTTTCTTACGCAATTCTGGTGGAACATCCTTAAGATCTCCCTGAATTCCCTTAAACGGATTTTTGTTTTGTTCTAACATCTAGGGTAATGAATTATAGGTTTCAATTACTCTTGCTTTTGCTCTTTTTAAGCGCATTTTTACCGCACTACTGCCTATCTCCAAGATAGTCTCCAACTCTTTAATAGATACTCCATCTTGATATTTAAGTAATAATAAACTCTTATCCTCTGGCGGTATCATTTCCAACGCTCTTTTCAACTTCTCTACTTGTAGGTCCAACAAACTCTCATCCGTCACCTCAACTGACAACTTATATTCGGTGTCCTCTATGTTATTGGCCTTATCACTAATTTTCCTTCCTTTATCCCTATTTACATAATTTACACAAAAGTTATAGGTAAACGAATAAAGCCAGGTCGAAAACTTAGACCTTCCTTTAAAAGAACCTAATTTAACAAATAGCATTAAAAAGACATCCTGCGTTAAATCCTCTGCCTCCTTTTGGGATTTGGCAAAGCCATAACACTTGTTATAGACCATTTTTGCGTAACGGTCGTACAAGACTCCAAACATCATAGAGTCTTTCTTTTCAACTATTTTAAGAACTAGATCTTCGTCACTTACGTCCTTGTAGGGGTCATCAGAATCCAATTTTATTTTGAATTGGTTGTTTATGATGATTAGACACAGTTTTCTTATGAAGGTCACTCTCTGGTATTTTTAGGTATTTCAAAAATAGGCATAAGATTAAGATATTAATATCTTTACGCTAAATACCAAGTTTTATGAAGAACTATATCTTAGGAATAATGGCAATTCTTCTTCTTTCTGTAAGTTGTAAAGATGATAAAAAGGAAGAACCAAAAACCGCTATAAAGGAACTTACAATTTTAGAAAAAGTAGCCAATGCACACGGTTTTGAGAACTGGAAAACCATATCTCATATCAAATACACTTTTAATGTAGATAGGGATTCCTCTCATTTTGAGCGTACCTGGCTCTGGGAGCCAAAAACCAATAACATAGTTCTGACGACGAGAGAGGACACGGTTCGTTATAATCGAATGTCCATGGATAGTACCATCATGAAAACAGATGGTGGATTTATTAACGATAAATTTTGGCTTTTAGGACCCTTCCAATTGGTTTGGGACCAGAATAATTTCACCTACGAACATGAAGCCACTAGCGACGCTCCTATAAGCAAGGAAGCTATGCAAAAACTGACCATTGTTTATGGTAGTGAAGGTGGTTATACTCCGGGAGACGCCTATGATTTTTACTTTGGTAAAGACTATAGGATAAAGGAATGGGTCTTTAGAAAAGGAAACCAAGAGGAACCTTCCATGATTACCAGTTGGGAAGATTATAAGAATTTAAACGGTTTACATATAGCCGGTATGCATAAAATGCCAGATAGCAACTTTATGCTCTATTTTACAGGCATTGAAGTGAAGTAATTTGGTCTTATTTTTAATTGAGAAAGAATAGCATAGTTATTCATGAAAATCAACCTTACCAAAGTCATTCTTTTTATTGCTTTTTTACTGCTTTGTCAAAATAATCACAAAGCCTTAATCGCCGATTCCTTAATTGAAATGCCTATTTAAAGTAGAAATTACCTCCAACACCGCACATAATTTTTGGCAATGAGAGAATAAAGAGTAACGTAAATGAACAAAAGGATATCTTCAAATTAAAATTTCCATACAAAAAGACCTATTGGGATACACAAAACCAGCTTTTACTTACAAAGGAGATGCAAGATTTCATAAGACAAATGGGCGAAGGAAACAAGGAATTTAAAATTAGGAACAACCTAGATTAAAAATAGTTTTATAAAATTAGCTTGGTCGTTTTTTTAGACTCAAAGTTGCCATTAGAATTAACAACGCCACTGCCAAAAGAACCATGAAACAGACTTTGAGTGAATAGTTTTCCGCTAAAAATCCCAAAATAGGGGGAGCACACAGAAAACCTGCATAACCGGTTCCTGCAATAAAAGCCACACCTTGGGAAGAATCCACTCCTTTGACATTACCTCCTATTCTAAATATTTCTGGCACCATTACCGAAAAACCAAGACCACACAAAGCAAAGCCTGCTATGACCAGACCCGTATTAACGGTTAACACAAGAACATAGCCCGCTACAGCTAAAATTGTACCCAGGGCCACCATTTTTACAGAGCCCATTACGTTGCTCATTTGGTCACCTAAGAAACGCCCCAAGGTCATGGTTATCTGAAACCCTAAAAATCCTACGCCCCAGAGTGCTTCCGGAGCTATGCTAACCTCCTTTAAATAAATACCACTCCAATCTACTATGGCGCCTTCACTCCCCATAGCAATAAATGAAATTATCCCTAAAAGCATAAGCGGTTTAAATAATCCTAAACTAAAAGGCTCTTTTACAATAGGTGCTGCTATAACGGATACGTACTTTCTATAAAAAACAAGATTTACCACAAGCACCAGAAGTACGGCCATGCCCATATGCAAAACAGGATTATCTAAAGGTCCTATGAGAAAACTACCTAAACCCGCCAAAACCCCACCAAGACTGAAAAAACCATGGGACGCGGACATAAACTTCGCTTTATCTTTCTTCTCTATCTCCGTGACCAAGGTATTCATAGAAATATCCGTAAAACCATTGGTAGCTCCGAAAATGAATAGTGCCGCCATCAAACTATAATAGGATGGTGCAAGTAAAGGTAACATAGCGGCAAACGAACTACCTATTACCCCATACCAGGTTGTTTTACCTACCCCAAACCTATTAATTATGGTTGACGCAAACGGAAATATGGAGAATACGCCAAGTGACAGAAAGAAAATGGCAATTCCTAACTCCGAATTGTTTATCGCCAACGATTCTTTTACGCTTGGGATATAAATGGCCCAAGTACCAAAAAGAATATTTAAACTGGCAAATACCCAAGAGGGGCCAAAATACCGTGCATTACCCAATATTAGGAGAAGTGATTTCAATAGTATATGTTGCTTACGGGTTTAAAATATATTGAACATTAGTGTTCTCTGTTTCCTTGATAAGATTTCAGTTTTTAATTGATTTAGAAAGAATTCCATTTTTCAAAATCTGACCGAATCTATACATATCCTCAAAAGAACAATAAAAAGGTGCTGGTGCCAATCTTATAACATTTGGTTCTCTCCAATCCGTAATGACACCGTTATCCATTAAATATTGAAACAGCGCTTTACCTTCACCATGTAAAAAGACCGACAGCTGACATCCCCTATCCTTTGGCGTTATAATTTCAAAAGAACTGGCTACTTCTTTATCGATTTCCGTTAATACAAACTCCAAGTAAGCCACAATTTTATCTCTTTTCCTGATCAACGCTTCCATACCTACTTCCTCAAATAGCTCTAAGGAGGCTAGATAGGGTGCTATGGATAAAATAGGTGCGTTACTCACCTGCCACGCATCTGCGTTCTCCATAGGCTCAAATTCTGGTTTCATAAGAAAACGTGTTTCTTTTTTGGTACCCCACCATCCTTCAAAACGTGGAATGTCCTTCCTGTTCAAATAGCGCTCGTGTACATAAATTCCAGAAGCATTACCTGGACCACTGTTCATATACTTATAACTACACCATGCCGCAAAATCTGCGTTCCAATCGTGTAATTCTAAAGCAACATTACCTACGCCATGGGCCAAATCCCATCCTACCATGGCCCCAGCGGCCTTACCTGCCTTGGTAATCGCTTCCATATCCAGAACCTGTCCGTTGTAATAATTTACTCCACCAATTAAAACCAATGCCAACTCATCCCCGACCTCTTCAATTTTAGAAATAAAATTTTGGGTCTTCCAAGCATGTGCACCTTCCGGTTTTTTAACCTCTATAATTGCCTCTGACGGATCTAGTCCATGAAACTTAACCTGACTTTGAAGCATGTACTGATCACTTGGAAATGCTTTTTCTTCGCATATGATCTTAAATCGTTTTTTATCTGGCCTGTAAAAGGATACCATTAAGAGATGTAGGTTTACCGTTAGGGTATTCATTACGGATACTTCCTTAGGTTTGGCACCTACCACCTTAGCTAGGGGCTCTGCTAGACGCTCATGGTAATCCCACCAAGGTTTATCAGCGTAAAAATGACCCTCTACCGCAAGTGAAGCCCAATCGTTCATGACCTCGTCTATATACTTCTTGGTACGCTTTGGCTGCAAGCCAAGAGAGTTACCAGTAAAATAAATAACATCCTTGCCATTGACTTTTGGAAATAGAAACTCGTCCCTATACGATTGTAATGCATCTTCACTATCCATCGCCTGTGCAAAGGATAAGGTGTTCTTAAATTCCATAGACAAAATTTTATGTAAAAATACTGATACAAAAGGAAAGCGTAGAACTTGGTAGTAGAATTATAATTTATTGCTTATTCGATATTCGCATCTCTATCATATGACTCTTAAAACCAACCTTTTCATACGCTCGGATTGCAGGATGGTTATCACTGTATACGGTAAGTCTAATTTCCGACAGACCCCGGGAGTACGCCCACTCCTTTAAACCTTCTATTATCTGCTTGTTGATACCGTGACCCCGGTAATCCGATACCGTGAACATAAATCCTAAATAGGCATACGTATCGTGGTCCAAATAACTCCTAGCCGCCTTTTCAAGCGCGTATCCACAACTTACAATTTTCTCTTTGTACAGGGCGACCAATAGTATTGCCTTTGGATTGGCCATTAAATCCTTTAAATCGTAATAATGTACAGGATTTTCCTTTATGGTAGGATCATAAGGCCTCTCGGCAGTTATTACGCCCTGCTCCATGGCCAACAACACCTCTAAATCAGCATCAACAGCTTTTCTTATCACTATTTCTTCGGTCATACAGAAAAATTATGATGACCTAAGGTACTGCTTAAAATGGTATTTTTGACATAAATTAAGTCATGCACTTCCTATCTACTTTATTGGAGAATTATATCAGCGACAACTCGCAAGACGAGCCTGATATTTTGAAGGAGCTAACCCGGGAAACCCATTTAAAGGTAATACAACCGAGAATGCTTACGGGTCATTTTCAGGGAAGGGTCCTTAGTCTTCTTTCCAAAATAGTACGTCCCAAAAATATTTTAGAGATTGGAACCTACACTGGGTACTCGGCAATTTGCCTGGCAGAAGGACTTCAAAAGGGTGGCACTCTGCATACGATAGACGTAAATGCGGAGCTGTTTGACATACAGCGTAAATACTTTGATAAAAGTGGATATGGAACTCATATTAAGCAACACGTAGGTAATGCCCTGAATATTATTCCAGAGCTAGATACCACCTTTGACCTCGTATTTATTGATGCGGAAAAAAAAGAATACCTCAACTATTTAGATGTTGTACTCCCCAAGACCAAAACAGGCGCTATACTCCTGTCGGACAATGTGCTTTGGTCCGGAAAGGTAATTGAAGCCCTAGACCCCAAGGATAAGACTACAAAAATACTGTTGGAATATAACAAAGCCCTAAAAGAACATCCAAAACTAGAGACCGTTCTACTACCGGTACGGGATGGCCTTACGCTAAGTAGGGTAAAATAAGCCTAAGATAAAGACGGTAGAACAACCACGCCGAAAAGGCGCCCACCAAAGCTCCCACGATTAAATCAATGGGAAAATGAACACCTACATAAATCCTACTCATGGCAAACAGTAATGGCCACATAAAAAATATGGCCGCCCATTTAACATGCTTCCTTAAAAACAAAAAAACCAATGTTGTGATAGAGAATGATGAAGATGCGTGACCGGAAAAGAAACTGTAGCCTGTAGGACTTCTTAAGATTCGAATAAGCGTATTTATTTCAGTATCGTTGTTGGGCCTTAATCTCGCAACGACTTCCTTGGTCAAATCTGTTAAGGTTACTACAAAGAAGACCATAACCAACAAGGTTATAATGATACCTAGTGCTTGTTTTTTAGGGTATGTTCTGAAAAATAAGAATCCAAAGAGAAGAAAAAGAGGGGTCCAAGTGGGAATTTTGGTTACCGTTGACCAAAACACATCGAACTGTTCAATACCAAGACTGTTTAAATAAATAAAGGTTTCACGATCCCATTTTAAAAGTTTATCGAGCATGGGACTATTTTCTTTTTACGGAACCGGCAGCATCACTAATACTTTTACCCACATCACCAAAACCCTTTTTTACGTCTTTAGCAATACCGGTATCTATACTGTTCTTAACATCATCTATATCCTTTTGGATATCCGTAATTACGCTTGTATCTATACCCTGCTTGTCCGCACTGCGCTGAATCTCTCGCTTTATATCCTCAGTGGCGTCCTTTAACTGGCGCATGCCCTTTCCAAGACCTTTGGCGATTCCTGGAATTTTATCTGCACCAAAGACCATTACCACTATGAACATGATAAAGAAAATCTCACCACCACTGATGAACAAAAAATGGGTCGCTATCATTCTACAAATATAAACAAGTTTAGATGCTAACTAAAAAAGCCCCGTTGAATTAACGAGGCTTTTAGTAAAAAATGGAATTTATTTTCCTTTAATATTCTCTTTGAACTTATCAAAGTTGTTCTGCTCTTCTTTCTTAGGCCAAGAGTTATTGGTAGTATCAATATCCGCGGTCTCCAGTTTTGGATCTACCACGATTCCCTTCAATTCTTTTTCGGATGCCATAACAATACTAACTTCTTTATCGTTTTTTCTCCAAATTTCTGCGGGATAAGTCATATTTTTCGTAGTACCGTCCGCATAGGTATACTCTACGATTAATGGCATTGGAATACCACCGGGCTTGTCATAAGTAACCTCATAAAAATATTTGGGTTCTTTGACAGCAGCTCTTTCGGCCTCCGTCATATTATCCATCATAAACTCTTTGAGAGTCGTAGAACTTTCAGAAGGTAACTTACCTTTTAATTCAGGATCTGCATCATCACCCTCCGCATCAGCTAAATAAACCAAGGGTCTTAAATCTGCTTCAGTAAGGTTCCTTGCAGCCATATACTCCTGCATTTTTTTATTGGGTTTATCACTCACGTAGTACTTCTTTATACCCTTTACACCTATATCTACATAATCCGTAGTATAAAACCATCCTCTCCAATACCAGTCCAAATCTACGGCAGAGGCATCTTCCATAGTTCTAAAGAAATCTTCCGGGGTAGGGTGTTTAAACATCCAACGTTTGGAATAGGTTTTAAAGGCATGATCAAAAAGTTCTCTGCCCATAACCGTTTCGCGAAGAATATTTAAGGCCGTAGCCGGTTTTCCGTAAGCATTAGGACCCAGCTGATAAACGTTTTCAGGATTGGACATAATTGGGGAAATCGTACTTTGGTCACCACTCATATACGGGACTATCTTTGCCGGAGCCCCTCTTCTAGATGGGTAAGCACTATTTGGCGCGATTGCCTCCGGAAATGCTTCTCCGAATTCCTGCTCTGCCATATACTGCATAAAGGTATCCAAACCTTCGTCCATCCAACCCCATTGACGCTCATCGGAATTGACGATCATTGGAAAAAAGTTATGACCAACCTCGTGTATGATTACACTGATCATACCATATTTTACTCGGTCCGAATAGCTTCCATCTTCATTTGGTCTTCCGTAATTCCAACATATCATAGGATATTCCATACCCTGATTCTTTGCATGTACGGATATGGCCTTTGAATAAGGATAATCAAAAGTATGTGCGGAATAGGATTTTAAGGTATGGGCTACCGCTTTGGTAGAATATTCCTCCCAAAGGGGATTACCTTCTTTAGGGTACATGGATACGGCCATGACATCCCTATTCCCTAATTTAACGGCCTGCATATCCCAAATAAATTTTCTTGAAGTGGCAAATCCAAAATCCCTTACGTTTTCGGCCTTTAATTTCCAAATCTTCGTTTTATCGGAAAAAGACTTTTCGGCTGCTTCGGCTTCCGCTTGGGAAACAATGATTACAGGTTTATCGTAAGACTTCTTAGCCATCTCATAGCGCCTCATCATCTCTTTGGAATAGACCTCTTTTCTATTTTGAAGAACACCTGTACCATCTAGAACATGGTCTGCAGGAACGGTAATATTCACTTCATAGTCCCCGAAAGGCAATGCAAACTCTCCACTGCCCCAGAACTGATGATTCTGCCATCCTTCCACATCACTGTAAACGGCCATTCTAGGAAAAAACTGCGCAATGACATAGGCTCTATTTCCGTCTTTTGGAAAATACTCATAACCAGAGCGTGCTCTGTTCACAGTATGATCGGGTATGTTATAATTCCATTTAATAGAGAAGGTGTACTGCTCTCCGCTCTTCAGCGCTTTTGGCATATTTATCCTCATCATAGTAAAATTGATGGTGTGCGAAAGGGCTCTACCATTGGCATCCTTTACGTGTTCTATATTAAAACCCCCATCAAAAGGTTCGGTCAAGTATTTTGCAGCAAAGCCACTTGGACCTTCTGCCATGGGTACCCCGCCACCATTACGCAAGGGTGCTTTGGAGTCTTTAGCCCTAACGTTTTGGTCTAACTGCACCCAAAGATATTCCAGGTTATCGGGAGAATTATTCGTATACGTTATAGTCTCTTCCCCATATATTTTGGCATTCTTATCGTCTAAACGAATGTCCATCACATAATCTGCCTGCTGTTGATAGTAATCGGGACCAGGTGCCCCGGAAGCGGAACGATAGGTATTGGGCGTTGCAAACTCTTCGTAAAGTTGCTTGAATTTACTCTGATTGTAATGACCTGGCTCTTTTTCTTGCTTTTCTTCTTCCTGTGCAAAGGAAATCGCAGCAAATAAAAATAAAACCGAGGCAAAAGTGTACTTGAATCTTATCATTTTCTATTCCATTTTTAGTCGGGGGAAAATAAAGTTTTTTAAAGGATTTCCGAGGAGAATGTTACAAGTTTAACATTCCTTTAGCATCAGATTTAAGCAAGACGAAGCTCTTTTTTTTTCCCTTTATTTTAATATGCAACACATTCTGTTGCTCATCGAAAAGGTCGGTTAGCATTTCGTTCGTAATAGCAACAGTCTTAACGGTGGGTAAATCAATTTTTGGAACTTCAAGATAACAAACAATCATGTCCGTATCATACTCTTTACCGATCATGGTGTACCGTACTGGTTTTCCGTTGATCTCAATAACGAATTTGGTACGCAAATACTTTTCAAAATACGAATTATCCGCCTTAGATGCTTCATCGGTACCTAGTTTAGAACTAATATCGTAACGCTCGTTAAGCACACTGTTCATATCATCTATAAAAACCCTTGTAGTAACCTGTAAGGCATCATCTTTTTCAGAGTAGCCCACGTGCGTTACACTGATATAAAATTTATGTGCTATCGTAAATGCAAAAAGCGGTAGTATTAAAAGTAAAAGTCCTTTCCTTAAATAGCCCATATTGTTGTTTTTATAAAAATAAGCAAACGATATGCCAAAAAATGAATTAGTCAATATCATTGTTTTCTAAGTATACGATGCTTTTTCTTTCCAAAAATTCCCATATTTTAAATAAATCGTGGGTATCTACAATGGATTGAAAGGAAGGATCGATTTCACAGTAATAGAAAAAGTCGTCCGTGTTGGCCTCGGGTATATGAAGCTTTGTTCGATAAAGGGAATCTGCATAGAACTCCCTTACCCGCAAGGTCCGATCATATAATTTATTGCGGGCCAAACGTTTTTTCAGCATTTTAGTCCTTCCGGATATCGCGTTTAAAATGGGTGTTACAGGAATCAGCCCTCCGCCGGAGGTAGCCTCATATAATTCCCGTTCCGCCTTTGTGGGTACGCGCACATAAGCATTAGGTAAATTTAATGTGGAGGCCGTTACCACAGGCTCTATTTCTAAAGAAAGCAAATCTTTGGTGATATCTCCCGAAAGGTTGTAAGGCGTAACCACAACCTCTTCTAACTCCGTAAGCTCGTCTTCCAAAGGCACTACAAGCATTTTACTATCGTAAATGGACTGCGTTATTACGATTTGTTTTTTTTTAAACTGAACGGCAGAAAATATAAGGGTATCGTTAAGGTGCACAGGTATATCAAAAAAACCGTTTAGGTCCGTAATCGTTGCCCTTTGCGTAGTGGTATTCAAAACATGGGTTGCAGCTACATCTCCGTCCCTACTAGTTACCCTCCCATCTAAATCCTTGGCATTATCAATCTGAGCCAAGGAAAGTACAGGCAATGTACAACAGCATATAAAGATTTTACTCCTCATTCAATGACGCCAGGAAAGATTTGCTGAGATTCACCAGGGAATCGATTAATTGAAACTCGTTTTCTTTTTTCAATAAGGATCTTGCGGGCATTTTAGGGTCACAATACAGTAAAAATGCGTCAATTTTGTCTTGTGGTATGTTCAAATCCATGACAAAAAATTGATCGTCATATACTTGGCGTAATACCTCACTGGCCAACATAGGTTTTACTTCTGGGTCAATTTCCTTGGACTTAAAAATTGCCCTGAAAATATTGACAAAATTAATGCCGTCCTGCATTCCCCTTTCCGATTGGGAGAGCGCTACGTTCTCAACCTCCGTACCACGGTCCACTTCATATTCATACTCCTTAAATTCCTCATTCTTCACTTGTAAGTAGCGTTCTTGGTCTTCTGGTGTTAGCACCACCTCATCCAATTCGGTAACCTTTTCGTTCACAGAAACTACTAACCTGTTATTCGCTAAAATCTCAGGGGTTATTTTCACCAATTTATATTGGAAATTTACCGCAGTAAATACCAATTCGTCACCCACCTTAACTTTTATGGAAAATTCACCATCATCGTTGGTTATCGTAGCCTTTTCAGTCGTAGAATTTATAACGTACTCATTGGCAACATTAACGTTCTTATAAATAACCTGACCCATTAAAATACGGCGATCATCGTCTTGTGAAAAAGATATTGCCGTAAAAAATAGTAGCGCAGCGCTAAGTAAATTTTTAATCATAATAGTCGGTATAAAGACTTTCATCATGGAATGTTCCATGAAACAGTCTATAAAGAAAACACTTGTACCCGTTTAAAAAAAACCACTACCAATAAACTTTTGTTAATTTCTAGTAGAAGGACCTCATGGCAGCATTCTTAGCACAATTTAAGACAAGTTCCCAACTCCTATTTCTTTTTAACGAGATTTGCCTTCACTTTATCCTAAAGATCGTAATTTTTGACCATTAAACTTAGGTTAATATTGGGATAATCCTATTTTTGTTTCCCCCTTTATCTTAACAGCTTTAAAACACTAAGTATGAAATCAATAGTCCTCATCGCCCTCCTTACGATATTCGGTATTTTTACCGTATCCGGACAAATAAAAATAGGAGATAATCCGCAGAACATTGACCCCGCTTCTCTTTTGGAACTGGAGAGTTCTTCCCGGGTGTTGGTCATTTCTAGAGTTAGTACACCACAAATGGAAGCCATAGCTCCACAAAGAGGTGGGGTGGTCTATAATACGGACACGGAGTGCTTACATTATTTTGATGGAACCCAATGGGTAAATCTGTGCGATGCAGTAAGCTTTAACCTAACCAATGATCCTATTGAAAATAGTAACACAACCATTAGTATTGTTGACAATGGCTCCTCTATAAACCTAGAGGTTGCGCCCAACAGTATTAGAAGTGAAAATATTGTAGATGGTGGTATTAACGGGGATGACATACAGGATAACTCCATCGGAGAAAGCAAGTTGGGGGACGACTCGGTGAGCTCTAATGAATTGCGAGACAATTCCGTGGGTAGTTCAGAAATAAGGGATGGTAGTGTGCAAACTACAGATATGGCCAACACCATTCCAAACCAAGTAATGACTTCGGACGAAAATGGTATTGTCCTTTGGCGAGATGCCTCGGGGCTACAGGGTGCTACGGGTGATGAAATCACCATTACAGGTGCAGGGACTATTGCAGACCCCCTAACTTTGACCGACGCAATACAAAATAACATCAATGACAATACCGTGACACTTGCTACTCATATTTTGGAAGACTCGGATACCGACGACCAAAACGAGACTTTGACCGATGTTCGGTTAGAAGGGAACAATCTTGTCTTAACGGAATCCGGTATTGAAACTACACTAGACCTTGGCCCTTTGAATAATTCCGGTACGGACAATCAGACTTTAAACTTAGCAGGGAACATATTGGAAATTGAAAGGGGTAATACGGTAAACTTAAATGGATTTTTAGACAATACGGACGAACAGCAACTAAGTATAAACCCCGCTGGAACTCAAATTTCCTTAACTAATGGAGGTACAATTAATTTACCCGCAGGTACAGTAAATACAGACAATCAAAATTTGAGTCTTACGGGGAATACGATAAATATCTCAGGCGGAACCGGAGTAGATTTGACCCCAATTTTAGGCGGTGGAGCAACGGACGGAGTTGTTACCAACGTGGTTCTCGCAGGAAACGATTTAAATTTTACCGGTGCCAACGGTGGTTTTAATGGTTCTGTAAGCCTTGCAGGACTAGGTGGTGGAGCAGCCGATGGTGTAATTACCAATATGGAACTTATAGGTACTGATTTGGTAGTTACGGGAACGGCCCCCGGTTTTAGCGGTACCATTCCGTTGGGCACACTTGGCGGTGGCACAGGAAGTACGGAAGAAGCGGACCAGACTACCATTACGGGTATCGGTACCAATGCCGACCCTTTTAAAATAGAACCAGGAGCTCAGGGGGAATTTTTAACCACGGATGCCGGCGGCCTTGTAAGTTGGACAAATGCAGGACCTGGCGGAGGAACAACGGAACTCGTAGATGGCACGACAATTCTAGGTTTGGGTACCGCTACGGACCCGTTTAGAGTAGGCAGTATTGGTTCTACAGAAATAACAGACGCTTCCATAGGAGTAATCGATATTACACCCGCAGGAGCTACTCCGGCAACTACCCAAGTACTTACCACAAATACCGTGGGAACCGTGGAATGGATAGACCTACCAACCGGAGGAGCGGGAAGCACCCAACTTGCCGATCAAGTCACCATTGTGGGAGACGGACAAACGGGAAACGAATTTGCCGTGGCGGATGCGGGAATCACTCCTATTAAAATTGAACCCTCGGCAACACCCGGTCAGTTTTTAAGTACGGATGCTACAGGAAATGTAGTCTGGGACAACCTTCCTCCATCTGGTGGTATTACAGCAGCGGACATAGCATTTGTCCCTACGGGAAATACGGAAAGTAATGAGGTACAGGCGGCCATAACGGAATTACAATCGGAGATTGATGGAATTAGTCTGGGAGGGGCAGCCAATCCTACTGATGAATTAAATCAGAGTTTTCAGGTAAATGGATCAAATTTAGAAATAACAGATGCTGCGGGAACGTTCCAAGTACCACTGAACCTAATTAATACCGATGAACAGACAGCAGGGCTCGTTCCCGTTGAAGCGACACCTGTAAACTATGCAGCGGCAACACCCGATGTGGAAGCTCACCTAGCTGGTATCGATGTGGCGCTGGCAACGAGCGTGGCCAACCCTACGGACGAAATCCAGGACCTTCAACTCACTACGGACGTTTTGACCATTACGAACAATGTAACCGCAACGCCTATCGACCTCACTCCTTATCTGGACAATACCGATGAACAGACAGCAGAGCTCGTTCCTGTGGCCGCGACACCTGCAAACTACACGGCGGCAACGCCAGACGTGGAGGCCCACTTAGCCGGAATCGATGCAGTACTGGCAACGAGCGTGGCCAACCCTACGGACGAAATCCAGGACCTTCAACTTACTACGGACGTTTTGACCATTACGAACAATGCAACCGCAACGCCTATCGACCTTACACCTTATCTGGACAATACCGATGCCCAAACGGCCGACCTTGTTCCCGTGGCTGCTACACCTGTAAATTATGCAGTGACTGCACCAGACGTGGAAGCCCACTTAGCCGGAATCGATGCAGTACTGGCAACGAGCGTGGCCAACCCTACTGACGAAATTCAAGACCTGCAACTAACCACGGACATTTTGACCATTACGAACAATGCAACCGCCACGCCTATCGACCTCACTCCTTACTTGGACAATACCGACGCCCAAACTGCCGATCTCGTTCCCGTAGCGGCGACACCTGTAAACTATACAGCGGCAACGCCAGACGTTGAGGCCCACCTAGCCGGTATCGATGCGGTACTGGCAACGAGCGTGGCCAACCCTACGGACGAAATCCAGGATCTTCAACTTACTACGGACGTTTTGACCATTACGAACAACGCCGCCGCTACACCTATAGACCTTACTCCTTACTTGGACGATACGGATGAACAGACAGCAGAGCTCGTTCCTGTTGCCGCGACACCTGCAAACTACACGGCGGCAACGCCAGACGTGGAGGCCCACCTAGCTGGAATCGATGTGGCTCTTTTAGCGGGAACTGGGGGAGAAAACTTATTTAGTGTTAACGGTCTAAACCTTACAGCGGATAGAACACATACTCTTGGAGGTAATAATTTTATTTTGAGTGGTGCGGGTAATATCGGTATAGGAAATTTACCAGGAGCTCCTCAAAGCAAGCTAGATGTTGCAGGACAGATTCAAGCTAGAGGTGGATTCGCAGCCACTGGTGGTACTGCAATAACTCCGAGTATAGGGTTTTACACAGACGATGATACCAATACAGGAATGTTTAGACCTGCTGCGGATGAAATAGGATTTTCAGTTGGAGCTCAAGAGGCGATGAGAATAGAAGAAGACGATAATGATACGAATGTCATAATTTTTCAAAGTTTACAACTAGGTAATTTACTTTTAGATAAGGACGGCGAATCGGGAACGGCAGGACAAATTTTATCTTCAACTGGTGGTCAAACAGACTGGATTAATCCTCCTACAGGAAGTTCTGTGGTAGATAATGAAGCCGACGATGGTCTTTCCAATTTTGACGGAGCTAATGGTTATGATATCAACGTAGATGATGCAACTATAGAAATAGACACGGATGCACTGCGTGTAAAAGGCTCGGCAAACAATGGCGAAGTCTTAACTACGGTAGGTGGCATTGCCACTTGGGCGGCACCGACCGCCGGAGCAGTAAACGTGGACGGCACCACAATTGAGGGTAACGGCACTACTGTAAATCTTTCCGTACGTACTGGGGGTATTACTTCCACGCAAATACTGGATGACACCATTACCAATGCCGATATGGCTGATGATTCCATCGATAATGACCAACTGCAAAATGACTCCGTTACGGCCGATAAGATTGTAGACGGTGAAGTTTACACAGAAGAAATTCAAAATGGCACCATCATTAATGAAGATATATCCCCAACTGCCGCAATTGCCGGTTCTAAAATAAATCCAGATTTTGATGATCAAAATATTCAAACAACGGGAACAATTACAAGTGGTGCCATTACAGCTAACGGAGTTTTACAAGTTAATGGCGATGTCAATTTTACTGGCACTCACCAAGGGATACCGGACTACGTATTCCAAGAGTATTTCACTGGCTATTCTTCAATTAAAGAAGATTATAAATTTGGAAATTTAAAAGAAGTTGAAAATTTTGTAAAGAAGCATCATCATTTACCGGGAGTAACCTCAGCAGCTCAAGCGAAAAAAAATGGTTTTTGGAGCCTAAGTCAGTCCAACCTTCAAAACCTAGAAAAAATAGAGGAACTCTTTCTGCATACCATAGAACAGGAGAAAAAGATTGAAGCATTAGTCACGGAAAAAGAAGCCTTAGCGCAAAAGCTAGAACGCTTAGAAAAGGATATGGACATGATCAAGCAACTGTTACAAACCAAAAACGACAAAGAGTAATGAAATATTCGTTGTACATACCGCTGTTGCTACTTTCTATATGGGTCAATGCTCAAACGGCGCTCTTCAATGGTGGAAACTTGCGTATTCATGAGGAAGGTACCATCGGTTTCCATACCAACTTGATCAACGAAGCGCCTTTTGACAATAACCTGGGACTGGTAGGCTTTTATAGTCCATCTAATCTGGCTGTTCAAGGAGATGTTGTGCCACAGTTCTACGATATCGAAATTGCTACGGAACTGGGCCTATTTCTGGAACTTGGTATAGATAATAGCAACAACACCAATTTTATACTGGGAGATATTCAAACCCCAAGAAACGAAGCGAATAGCAACTTTAATTTTCTACAAAACGGTTTTTATAATGGAGAAGACAATAGTAGCAAAATAGATGGCTATGCTGCCATCACCAACCAACAGAATTTTACCTTTCCCGTAGGCGATGCGGAATTTTTAAGGCCCTTAATCGTAAGTTCCGAATCGGAAAACCCGTTTTCCAGATGTGCCTATTTCTTTGAAAACCCGAGCACCCCAAGTACACTTAGCGATAGTTTTGACACGGCGGAACTCGCATTGGATTTGGCTTTTGTTAGTCCGTTGGAATTTTGGCGTTTAGAGGGGAGTGTACCATCTACCATAAGCCTTAGTTGGAATGTGCGAAGCGGTATTGGAAACCTTACGGAAGAGGCTACCAAAGTGGTGGTCGCAGGTTGGAGTAAAGCAGGAAGCCGCTGGGAAAATCTAGGTGCAAATCCTGTGGCAGGAACCTTAGAAGAGGGTTTTGTGACCTCAGATTCTTTCGTGCCCGATGATTATGAAATTATTACACTCGGCATATCAAAAGAACCTTTTGAACCGCTTTCCATGGAGGTGTTAAGCTTGGATAATTATTTTGTTTCCGTAAACGGCGATGGCATCAACGATTCCTTTTTTATTCCAGAACTTGAGGATTCACCCAATAATCTCGTGCAAATTTACGACCGGTACGGGCTTAAGGTTTTTGAAAAAGCAAATTACAGGGATGAGTTTGTCGGTGTTGCGAACGTTGGGGATTTTATTTTTAACAAGGAAGACGGACTACCCGTAGGGGTCTATTTCTATACCGTTTACATGGCGGATTTAGATTTAAACTATCAAGGCTTTCTTTACTTGGCCAGGTAATTATACTATAATTTCTTCGTCCTAACCCTATTATCTTTCTATCCGGACAACCCATTAATGTCGGTTTCTATTAGCAGCTCAATTTCATCTTTTCAACGGTCCAGACACCTTTTAAATTTAGGCTTCAGGCCCGTATATGCAATTCACAACAACTTTCCCTACGTTGACAACAATTATCTGCAAGCCCTTTATTTGTGGGTTATTTTTACGTGCGAGGTTAATCCCCCTAAATTCTTACTTCAATGCGCAAAAAACAGTTTTGGTTAATAGTTGTTCTCTTTAGTGTTCAGTTTATCGCCGCACAAGTTAAAATAGGTAGTAGTCCTAATACTATTGATCCTAGCTCTATCGTAGAATTAGAAAGCAGTAATAAGGCTTTAGTCTTGACAAGACTAAGTAATTCAGAAATGTTAAGCCTTACCCCCTTACGTGGTGCTATTACTTATAATATTGATACACAATGTGTTTACTTTTACAATGGTTCGGAATGGGAAAATCTTTGTGAGGAAACGGGGGCAAGTGGCTTTTCTTTTACGGACAATGGTGATGGTACCATAACGCTTAGCGATGGTTCAGGGGGAGAATTAACGTTCAATGGAGCACCAGAAACGCCTTCAACCTTAGTTGATAATTTAGATGGAACCTATACCTACACTAATGAGTCTGGTGAGGAAACAATTATTAACGCTAGTGCTAACATTCAAAACTTAAGTACGGATGGAACAGCCGGAAATATTACTATTGATGATGGAAATACAATAACCTTGAATGTGAATGATGCCGATGCTGATGCTGAGAATGAAATTCAAGATTTACAATTTTCAAGCGATATCATCACGCTATCCGGAGATCCGGATGGTACTAGTATAAATCTTTCTGGTTATGACAATTCCGCAGCTATCGCCGCCGTACAAACGGATGTCGATGCTAACGAAAGTGATGCCGACGCGGCCATCGCAGCAGTACAGGCGGATGTGGATTTAAATGAATCCGATGCCGATGCGGCCATTGCAGCGGTACAGGCCGATGTGGACCTTAACGAATCCGATGCGGATGCAGCCATCGCACTTAAAGAGGACAGTGCCAACAAGTCCACCGACGTTACCCTGGCGGACGGTACCAATACCCTCTTCCCTACGGAACTCGCGGTCAAAACCTATGTCGATACACAGGTAGGAACCATCACAACGGACGACGATATCTCCGCGGTCACCTTCGACGGTACCAACCTGAACGTTACCGAAAGTGGAACCACCTTATCCGCGGATATCTCCGCTCTCGACGATTCCGCAGCCATTGCGGCCGTTCAAGCGGATGTCGATGCAAACGAATCCGATGCTGATGCAGCCATTGCAGCGGTGCAGTCCGATGTGGATGCTAACGAAAGTGATGCCGACGCGGCCATCGCAGCGGTACAGGCAGATGTAGATGCTAACGAATCCGATGCTGATGCGGGCATTGCAGCAGTACAGGCGGATGTGGATACTAATGAAAGTGACGCCGACGCGGCCATCGCCCTTAAAGAGGACAGTGCCAACAAGTCCACCGACGTTACCCTGGCGGACGGGACCAATACCCTTTTCCCTACCGAACTTGCGGTCAAAACCTATGTCGATACCCAAGTGGGAACAATCACAACGGACGACGATATCTCGGCGGTAACCTTTGACGGCACCAACCTGAACGTTACCGAAAGCGGGACCACATTGTCGGCGGATATTTCCGCACTCGACGATTCCGCAGCCATTGCGGCCGTACAGGCCGATGTGGACCTTAACGAATCCGATGCGGATGCGGCCATCGCCCTTAAAGAGGACAGTGCCAACAAGTCCACCGACGTTACTCTGGCGGACGGTACCAACACCCTCTTCCCTACGGAACTCGCGGTCAAAACCTATGTCGATACACAGGTGGGGACCATCACAACGGACGACGATATCTCCGCGGTCACCTTCGACGGTACCAACCTGAACGTTACCGAAAGTGGAACCACGTTATCGGCGGATATCTCCGCTCTCGATGACTCCGCAGCCATTGCGGCCGTTCAAGCCGATGTCGATGCTAATGAAAGTGACGCCGATGCGGCCATCGCCCTTAAAGAGGACAGTGCCAACAAGTCAACCGACGTTACCCTGGCGGACGGTACCAATACCCTTTTCCCTACGGAACTCGCGGTTAAAACCTATGTCGATACACAGTTGGGAACCATCACAACGGACGACGATATCTCCGCGGTCACCTTCGACGGTACCAACCTGAACGTTACCGAAAGTGGAACCACCTTATCCGCGGATATCTCCGCTCTCGACGATTCCGCAGCTATCGCTGCCGTACAAGCAGATGTGGACCTGAATGAATCCGATGCCGATGCGGCTATCGCTTTAAAAGAGGACAGTGCCAACAAGTCCAACGACGTCACCCTGTCGGACGGTACCAATACTCTCTTCCCTACGGAACTCGCGGTCAAAACCTATGTCGATACACAGGTGGGGACCATCACAACGGACGACGATATCTCCGCGGTCACCTTCGACGGCACCAACCTGAACGTTACTGAAAGTGGAACCACCTTATCGGCGGATATCTCCGCTCTCGACGATTCCGCAGCTATCGCTGCCGTACAAGCAGATGTGGACCTGAATGAATCCGATGCCGATGCGGCCATCGCAGCGGTACAGGCGGATGTGGATGCTAACGAAAGTGACGCCGATGCGGCTATCGCAGCGGTACAGGCGGATGTGGATGCTAACCAAAGTGATGCTGATGCAGCTATTACCGCAGTACAGGCTGACGTGGATTTAAATGAAAGTGACGCCAATGCAGCTATTGCAGCGGTACAGGCCGATGTCGATGCAAACGAAAGTGATGCTGATGCGGCTATTGCTTTAAAAGAGGATAGTGCCAACAAGTCCACCGACGTGACCCTGGCGGACGGTACCAACACCCTCTTCCCTACCGAACTCGCGGTCAAAACCTATGTCGATACACAGGTGGGAACCATCACAACGGACGACGATATCTCCGCGGTCACCTTCGACGGTACCAACCTGAACGTCACCGAAAGTGGAACCACGTTATCGGCGGATATTTCAGCATTGGACGATTCTGCAGCCATCGCTGCCGTTCAAGCGGATGTGGATTTAAATGAAAGTGATGCCGATGCGGCCATTGCTGCCGTACAGGCAGATGTTGATGCTAACGAAAGTGACGCCGATGCGGCCATTGCGGCAGTGCAAGCTGATGTAGACCTGAACGAATCCGATGCCGATGCAGCCATCGCTGCCGTTCAAGCGGATGTTGATGCAAACGAATCCGATACCGATGCGGCCATCGCACTTAAAGAGGACAGTGCCAACAAGTCCACCGACGTTACCCTGGCGGACGTGACCAATACCCTTTTCCCTACCGAACTCGCGGTCAAAACCTATGTCGATACACAGGTGGGAACCATCACAACGGACGACGATATCTCGGCGGTAACCTTTGACGGCACCAACCTGAACGTCACCGAAAGTGGAACCACGTTATCGGCGGATATCTCCGCTCTCGATGACTCCGCAGCCATTGCGGCCGTTCAAGCGGATGTCGATGCAAACGAATCCGATGCTGATGCAGCTATCGCAGCAGTACAGGCAGATGTAGATGCTAACGAAAGTGATGCGGATACGGCTATCGCGGCGGTACAGGCCGATGTAGATTCAAATGAAAGTGACGCCGATGCGGCCATTGCAGCAGTACAGGCGGATGTGGATACTAATGAAAGTGACGCCGACGCGGCCATCGCCCTTAAAGAGGACAGTGCCAACAAGTCCACCGACGTTACTCTGGCGGACGGTACCAACACCCTCTTCCCTACGGAACTCGCGGTCAAAACCTATGTCGATACACAGGTAGGAACCATCACTTCGGACGACGATATCTCCGCGGTCACCTTCGACGGTACCAACCTGAACGTCACCGAAAGTGGAACTACGTTATCCGCGGACATCTCCGCTCTCGATGACTCCGCAGCTATTACAGCAGTACAAGCCGATGTGGACCTGAATGAATCCGATGCCGATGCGGCTATTGCTGCCGTACAGGCCGATGTAGATTCAAATGAAAGTGACGCCGATGCGGCTATTACAGCGGTACAGGCCGATGTGGATTTAAACGAATCCGATGCGGATGCGGCCATCGCCCTTAAAGAGGACAGTGCCAACAAGTCCACCGACGTTACCCTGGCGGACGGTACCAATACCCTCTTCCCTACCGAACTCGCGGTCAAAACCTATGTCGATACACAGGTGGGAACCATCACAACGGACGACGATATCTCCGCGGTCACCTTCGACGGTACCAACCTGAACGTCACCGAAAGTGGAACCACGTTATCGGCGGATATTTCAGCATTGGACGATTCTGCAGCCATCGCTGCCGTTCAAGCGGATGTGGATTTAAATGAAAGTGATGCCGATGCGGCCATTGCTGCCGTACAGGCAGATGTTGATGCTAACGAAAGTGACGCCGATGCGGCCATTGCGGCAGTGCAAGCTGATGTAGACCTGAACGAATCCGATGCCGATGCAGCCATCGCTGCCGTTCAAGCGGATGTTGATGCAAACGAATCCGATACCGATGCGGCCATCGCCCTTAAAGAGGACAGTGCCAACAAGTCAACCGACGTTACCCTGGCGGACGGTACCAATACCCTCTTCCCTACAGAACTCGCTGTCAAAACCTATGTCGACACCCAAGTGGGAACCATCACAACGGACGACGATATCTCCGCGGTCACCTTCGACGGCACCAACCTGAACGTTACCGAAAGTGGAACCACGTTATCCGCGGACATCTCCGCTCTCGATGACTCCGCAGCCATCGCGGCCGTTCAAGCCGATGTGGACCTGAATGAATCCGATGCCGATGCGGCCATTGCGGCAGTACAAGTCGATGTGGATTTAAACGAAAGTGATGCCGATGCGGCCATCGCCCTTAAAGAGGACAGTGCCAACAAGTCCACCGACGTTACCCTGGCGGACGGGACCAATACCCTTTTCCCTACAGAACTCGCGGTCAAAACCTATGTCGATACCCAAGTGGGAACCATCACAACGGACGACGATATCTCCGCGGTCACCTTTGACGGTACCAACCTGAACGTTACCGAAAGTGGAACGACATTATCGGCGGATATTTCCGCTCTTGATGACTCCGCAGCTATCACCGCCGTACAAGCGGATGTCGATGCTAACGAAAGTGATGCCGACGCGGCCATCGCAGCAGTACAAGCCGATGTAGACCTTAACGAATCCGATGCGGATGCAGCCATCGCTTTAAAAGAGGACAGTGCCAACAAGTCCACCGACGTTAATCTGGCGGACGGTACCAATACCCTCTTCCCTACGGAACTCGCGGTCAAAACCTACGTCGATACCCAAGTGGGGACCATCACAACGGACGACGATGTTAGTATAACTAATACTATTTCCGGTAATAGAATTGCCACTATTTCGGAAGCTGGTATTACACCTGTAGATATTAATGAAACAACTACTTTGTTATCTCAGGACACATCAACTGGTGTTATTAGTTATTCGAATGAAGCTACCGTCACTCAAACCGCCAATGTAGTTGGTGCTGAAACAAACAACAGTATTTCAGTTGGGGCCAATGGAGGTGCTTTTTACGAAAGTCCTATAAAAGCTTTTGGAAAGATTAATTCAGGTGGCGGTGTTACCCGCGCCACACCTGGTGTAACCTCAACAAGAATAAGCACCGGACGATATAGAATAACACTACCTGCTAGTGCCGTATCTGATGCCAACTATATTATTCAACTAACGCAGCCCGGTAGAGGAGGTGCCGGAAACGATGACCCTGGCATATCATACGACAATCAAACAGCAACTACTTTTGAAGTAATCATTGGCGATAATGATAATGGCGGAACAGATAGATCACGGTTTGATTCAGAATTTATGTTTACGATTTTAGATTTATAAACGAATATGAAAATTAGCTTTAAAATTTTCTCACTTTTACTTACCATCGTGATGTATGGACAAGATGCCGTTCACAACTACGGTACTATCCAAATACATGACACAGGTTTGGTAGGTTTCCATATGGATGTTATCAACGACGGTGCCTTTAACCAAAACCGAGGTCTGGTCGGTTTTTACAATACGGATAAGAGCATTACACTCTCCGGAACGTCTAATCCAGTGTTTTACGACACAGAAATTGCAGTGGACAATGGCTTTTACTTGGAAAATACTATGGGTGTTCTTAATAACCTAAATTTTTTAGCAGGTACCATTTTTACACCAAGGGCTGCATCCGAAACGAACATAAGTTTTTTATCTGACTCCTTTTATATTGGCGAAACTAATAGCACAAAAGTAGACGGATACGCGTCCATTCAAGGGAAGGAATCGTTTACCTTTCCGGTAGGAATCGAAGATAGACTCAGACCGTTGACCCTTGACTCAAATACAATTAACGACTACGCCAAGAGTGCCTATTTTTACGAAGACCCCAATACTCCCATTTATTTCGCAAGCTCTTTTGATACTAGCGCCATTGAAGATGAATTTCTTTCGGTCAGCAATTACGAATTTTGGCATTTAGACGGTGAGGTTCCATCCAAAGTCACCTTATCGTGGGATAATCAAAGTTTTGTTAGTCTACTTGCTGAATTCATCGAAGACCTTAAAGTAGTAGGATGGAGCATTGCCGAAAAAAGATGGGTAAATTTAGGAAATACAAATGTGGAAGGTGATTTGGAAAACGGAACGGTTACTTCGGAAGAATTTATACCTAACCAATACGAAGTGTTAACGATCGGTGGAAATAACGACTTATTAGAGACTTTAGAAAACATTGAACTGGATAATTATTATATGACCCCTAACGGTGACGGAACCAACGATTTTCTAGTGATCGAAGGTATAGAAAGCTCACCGAACAATACCTTACAAATTTTTAATAGATACGGTATACTGGTGTATACCAAACGGGGTTATGATAATTCCTTTGACGGTATCTCTAACGTTTCTAATGTTTTCTCCAGAAACAAAGGACTAGCTTCGGGAATCTACTTTTATATTATAACCTTGAACGATATCAAGAAAAAGCATCAAGGATATTTATATTTGACAACGTACCAAGAAAACTAATTAAGAATTAAGTGAATTGGATATACGGCACAGATTAATTGTTTAATTTTAAACCAATACCTACTGTTTTCAGTTGGTAATTTTACCCGACATAAAATAATTACAATATGCAAAGGAGGTCATTCATTAAAAAAAGTGGAACTGCAGGCATTGCCCTTTCAATTATTCCAAATTTAGCGCTATCACAGGATTTTACCTATTCCATACTTGAGCTTATGGGTAAAGTAGATATTGATTTGTTCGGTGAAGGCATCAATCTTAGAGAAGAAGCACATGATGCTTTCGTAAAGATGAAAAAAGCTGCTTATCTTGATGGAATAGATTTAAAAATAGTCTCTAGTTATCGTAACTTTTACAGGCAAGAAGCCATTTTTGAACGCAAATATCTCAATTATACCGAGGAGAAAGGTATGCAACCATTGGCTGCTATTGATAAGATTATAGAGTATTCCACTATCCCCGGTACCAGTCGTCATCATTGGGGAACCGATATTGATATCATAGATGGGTATAGAAAGACCAAAGGTGATGTTCTCATTCCCGAAAAGTTTGAATCTGGAGGACCTTTCGAGGATTTTAAAACTTGGATGGATGAGAATGCAAACGAGTATGGCTATTATCTTGTCTATACCGACAGTCCAAAACGAAGGGGGTTTAAGTATGAGCCCTGGCATTATAGCTATGCACCCTTGTCCAAACCCATGCTAGAGGCTTTTCGAGGTAAGAATATCGTACAATTGCTACAAAAAGAAGAATTTCTTGGGGCTGAACACTTTACCATCGGCTTTTTGAAGAATTATATACAAAACAATATTTTAGACATCAATAGAGCCCTTCTATAACTCTTTTGTATATTAGGGTTCATAATACGAACACTAATAACACATCATGAGAAGAGGAAGTTGGAAAATCCGAATATTCATAGGATTGGCAATTGTCGCTTTTGCATTTATTCAAAAATGTAACAACAAAGAAGAAAACCCCTATACAGGTAGGACCCAGACCATAAATATGTCCGCGGAACAAGAGATTGCCATTGGACTACAAAGTGCTCCGGAAATGGCACAGCAACATGGGGGGCTTTATCCTGATGAACGATTACAGTCTTTTGTAGATAATGTTGGAGCAAAATTAGTGAACAACAGTATTGCGCGAGAAACTCCCTATCAATACGATTTTCATCTTTTAGCGGATGACCAGACCATTAACGCGTTCGCCCTACCCGGTGGACAGTGTTTTATTACCTACGCACTGTTCTCCCAACTGACCGAAGCGCAATTAGCCGGGGTTCTAGGACATGAAATAGGACACGTTATCGGGCGGCATTCCGCCGAAAGGATTGCAGAAAGTAGTTTTTGGCAGACCGTGACCATGGGAGCAACAGTTGGCGCGGACATGGGCGGCCTGGTCGGTAATATAGGTCAAAATACCTTGTTGACCAATGGTAGAGGCGATGAGCTAGAAAGTGATGAGCTTGGCGTACTTTTTATGATACAATCCGGTTATGACCCTTATGAGATGATTAAGGTTATGGAAATTTTAAAAGCCGCTGGTGGTCCAAATAGGGTTCCAGAATTCCAAAGTACGCACCCTGACCCTGAAAATAGAATACAAAAGATAAGAGAAGCTATTGAGAAATATCAAGGAGAGCGTTAAACGTTAATTTATGCCAATCAACGTTAAAACACAACATAGGAAGATTGATTTTACCTATATTTGATAATCCCAAATTAGTTTACCGCTTAGATTTAACTCTTATAGCTTTGCATTTAGAACACTTGTACTGAATTAGTTTTGGTACTCAAACAGAACTATAATGGGAACACTATCACACTTTAAAAGCCTTTATTTGGGCGCATTTGAAAATTGCAAGCCTGAATTTTTGGTCGTGCTTTTAAAAGTATACTCCGTTTTTTGTGCCTTAATGTTGTTTATGGCCGTTTATGCTTTTATGCATAGAGCATTCAACGGATTTGAATTTTAACGCTATTACTCTTTTACCTGAACACTATAAGAGTTATTATTTTAATTAAAAAAACCCTTGCTTATGCAAGGGTTTTTTCGTTTTTTGATTGATTTGGCTGATTGGATTTTCAGGAACCTAAAGCGGTTTCCAGTACCGCGAGAGCATCAACGGCATTTGATAATTCCGCATACTTTTTGACGGAAAAGCCCTGATTACTCTTAATTTTCAGATTGGCACCCTTGTCTATAAGTAATTGTAATACTTCTGCCTTATTGTAACGAGCAGCAAACATTACGGGCGTCATTCCCAGTGATTTTTGGTTGATGTCTTCTCCAAGTTCTAACATGCGTTTTACCATGTCAATATCTCCTTGCATGACCGCTTTACAGAAAGAATTGATTTCAACTCCTTTGACATTGGTCGTTGGAGCAAATTGAACATTGGACTGCGTTTCGTTGGCCAATAGGCCGGTCCCCAAGAACATCGCTGTTAAGGAGAAGGTTAGGATTGCTTTTTTCATGATGAATGAATTTAATACCGAAATTTCGGTAAGATTGATGAATAGATTTTGTTTATATAAATATAGACGCTACTTATTATGTTTTGTTTCACCGTTAACAGTTAAATAACTAAAGTTTAACAAAAGGCCTTTTTCGGCGTTAAAAGAATTAACACCCAAAGCTTTAAGAATTTAACAAAAAGGCGCAGGATAATATCGCTTAACTAACTAAATGGTACTATTTTTGGAATTCAATATTGCAGTGAACACATGAATAAAAAAGTAATTTTAATGATTTTAGATGGTTGGGGAACCTCTCCAGACCCTAAAGTTTCGGCCATCGACAACGCCAATACCCCTTTTATAGATGCACTGTACACAACGTATCCAAATGCGGCATTGCGTACAGATGGTTTAAATGTTGGACTCCCAGAGGGGCAAATGGGCAATAGTGAAGTGGGCCATATGAACCTTGGCGCCGGTAGAATCGTTTATCAAGAGTTAACACGCATCAACCTTGCGGTTCAGAACAATACCTTAAAAGACGAGCAGGTATTGGTCAATGCTTTTGAATATGCTATACAGAATAATAAGAAGGTCCATTTTCTAGGTTTATTAAGTGATGGTGGAGTGCATTCACATATAAACCATCTTAAGGGTTTGTTAACCGCTGCCAATGATAGAGGACTTAAAGATGTCTATGTTCATGCCTTTACGGACGGTAGAGACGTCGACCCCAAAGCCGGCATCTCCTATGTTAAGAATCTACAGGAACACATGAGCAAAACTACGGGTAAAATTGCTACCGTAACGGGACGTTATTATGCCATGGACAGAGACAACCGTTGGGAGCGAGTTAAGCTGGCTTACGACGTTATAACAAGTGGCATAGGTGAAGCTACAACTAATATTATCGAAAGTTTAGAAGCCAACTACGCTAATGATGTCACTGATGAATTCATTAAACCACTGGTAGCCGATAAAAATGGTACTATTTCAGAGGATGATGTGGTCATCTTTTTCAATTTCAGGACTGATAGAGGTAGAGAACTGACCAATATGTTGTCTCAAAATGATTTTCCAGAGTACGGCACCAAAAAACTAAGGCTATACTATGTTACCATGACCAATTATGATGACAGCTTTAGTGGTATTCATATTATTTTCAATAAGGATAACATCACCGAAACGCTTGGCGAAGTATTGGCCAAGGCCGGTAAAAAACAAATAAGAATAGCCGAGACGGAGAAATATCCCCATGTTACTTTCTTTTTCTCCGGCGGACAAGAAGAACCTTTTGAAGGCGAAAGTAGAATTCTTCGCAATTCCCCTAAAGTGGCCACCTATGACCTAAAACCGGAAATGAGTGCTTATGAATTGACCGAAGCCCTTGTAACAGATTTAGAAAAGCAAGAAGCAGATTTTGTCTGTCTGAACTTTGCCAATGGGGATATGGTGGGCCATACGGGAATGATGGATGCTGCCATAAAAGCTTGTGAAGCGGTAGACAGCTGTGCTAAAAAGGTTATAGAAACCGGTTTGGCCAATGGATACTCCACTATACTTATAGCGGATCACGGAAATTGCGAAACAATGATAAATCCTGATGGTTCTCCGCATACTGCACACACAACCAATCCAGTACCAGTGATCTTAATTGATAAAGATTTAAAGGAAATTAAGGATGGTGTTCTGGGAGACATCGCCCCTACCATTTTAAAAATGATAGGAGTGCCACAACCAGAAACTATGACCTGTAAATCGCTTATCTAATCCAATACGTTTGCGGCTATTAGAATCAAAGAACCGATTGCTTTACCTTTGTAACCTATGATTAAGATAAAAACTGCCGAGGAAATAGAATTGATGCGCCAAAGTGCACTACTTGTATCAAAGACGTTGGGAATGCTCGCAACTGAAGTGAAACCGGGTGTAAGCACCCTACAATTAGACACCCTGGCCGAAACGTTTATTCGAGATCATGGTGGCGTCCCAGGCTTTCTTGGCCTATATGATTTTCCGAATTCTTTGTGCATGAGTCCAAATGCACAAGTGGTTCACGGTATTCCAAACGAGACACCTCTGGTTGAAGGAGATATCATCTCTATAGATTGTGGTGTTTTAATGAACGATTTTTATGGAGATCATGCGTATACGTTTGAAGTTGGGGAGGTAACGCAAGAAACCAAAAAACTATTGGACATTACCAAACAGTCACTTTACGTGGGTATACGGGAATTTAAAATAGGTAACCGAGTTGGCGATGTAGGTTATGCCATTCAAAAATTTACGGAGGACCATGGTTACGGTGTAGTGCGGGAATTGGTCGGACATGGTTTAGGAAGAAAAATGCACGAAGACCCCGAAATGCCGAATTACGGAAGACGCGGACGTGGTAAAAAATTTGTAGAAGGAATGACCGTAGCCATTGAACCAATGACGAATATGGGTACTAAGAACATAAAACAGCTTAAAGATGGCTGGACCATCCTTACGGCTGACGGAAAGCCAAGTGCGCATTTTGAACACAATGTAGCCATCGTAAACGGTAAACCAGAATTACTCTCCACCTTTAAATATATTTACGAAGCCTTAGGGATTGAGAGTAATGAAGAAGATGAATTTAGACAGACCGCTATCAAGTCATAGTAATTGAAGAATGAAAAAAATCTTCAAATATTTTTTAAATGCAATACCCAGACCACTCCTTATAAAATTAAGTTACTTCGTTAGACCCTTATTTGCACTTTATTATAAGGGAAACACCTATGAGGACCCCATAGACGGGAAAAAATTTAGAAGCTTTCTGCCCTATGGCTATGAGAATCCAAGAGAAAATGTACTCTCCCCTTCTACCCTATCTCTGGAAAGACACCGACTTTTATGGTTGTATTTAAAGAATGAAACCAATTTTTTTAGTGATCATTTAAAGGTACTTCATTTTGCACCCGAACAGTCTTTTTATGATAGATTTAAAAAGCTTAGCAATATTGATTACACCACCACAGATTTAAACTCTCCTTTGGCCGATGTAAAGGCCGACATCTGTGATTTGCCCTTTGAGAACGATTCTTTTGATGTAATTCTCTGCAATCATGTGTTAGAACATATTCCTGATGACACAAAAGCCATGCAGGAATTATTTCGAACACTAAAGCCAGGTGGATGGGGTGTTCTGCAAATACCGCAAGATTTAAAAAGAGCGAAAACTTTTGAAGATGATTCCATCACCGATAAAAAGGAGCGCGCAAAAATTTTTGGGCAATACGATCACGTACGTATTTACGGCTTAGATTACTTTGATAAATTGAGGGCCGTAGGATTTAAAGTCGAGGAAGTTAATTACTCGGAAAACCTTACAGAAAAAGAAATTGATACATACCGTCTTGCTAGCGCAGAAATAATACCTGTAGTTAGAAAACACCAATAATTATTTAGAAACGACTTCTTTAAACCCGGAAGTTAAAAACTCCTTAGTCTCACCCTTATCATCCAAATAGACGATATATGCCTCTAACTTCTCATTAGAAGAAATTAATTTAAAAGCCACATCGAGGTCCATAGCCATGAAAGCTGTAGCATAAGCATCTGCAATGGCGCAATTTTCCGCCAGTATGGTTACCCCGAGCGTATTAGAATCCTTCGTATAACCTGTAATAGGATCAATCGTATGCACGAACTTTTTTCCCGTAAGGCTATCTACCCTAAACTTTCTATAATTCCCAGAAGAAGCCAAGGCCCTATTTTCCAGATTAATCAACAGTTTCAGTTCTCTATCTCCAGTAGCCTCTGGGTCATCTATACCCACCACCCATGGTTTGTTCTTTACCACATTGGTGCCCTTAGCTGCAATTTCGCCCCCTACTTCTACTAGAAAATTCTGTATTCCCTTGTCGTTAAGCATAACTGCTACTCTGTCAATGGCATAACCTTTGGCAATAGCATTAAAATCAAAATAGATATTGGAATCTTCCTTTTCGATAATGCCTTCATGTGTTATGTTTACCTTATTAAAACCAACATATTTCAATAAACTATCCACCTTAGCACTATCCATTACTATCTGTTTTTCAGGACCAAAACCCCATGCATTGACCAAGTTACCGACCGTTGGGTCAAAATAACCGTTCGTGGCTTCATGTATTTCCTTCGAAAGCTCAAAAACTTCTCGAAACATATGGTCTACTTCTATAGTCGTTTCTCCCTTATTAATTCTTGAAATATCGGATGTTGGAATGTAGGTAGATAACGATTGATTAACTACTGCAAAAACAGAGTCTATCTCTTTTCTATAATCCACTTCTTCATCCATTAGGTAGATGATATTATACGAGGTACCTAGCGCCTCTCCTATTGCCTGATTTTTAACTATTTCTTTATTAGTACATGAAAAAAATAAACAAACTAAAAAGACACTTAGACAACCCTTCATTCCTTAATCTCTATTAAACCATCATAATCAACTATATACTCCTCATTCAAATACACCGGAAGATTGTAATCCTTGGCATTGACCAAACCAACAGCGGCATAATAGGTCTTAGCCTCAAACTTTAGGGCGTGGTCTCTCATCTTGTTCAAGTCACTCTTGTAAAACGCTATATCTTTTGGGTCACCGGGATATTCAATACTTTTTACAACAATAAAATGCAATTGTTTTTCTTTAGTGCAAACAAATTGGGGATTCTTCTTCAATTCGCTATTTACCGCCAAGAACTCAAAACCGCCAGCCTCAAGTTCTTTTCCCACGATATTCATGGCCAAGTTATGTAGTTCTTGCTCGTTTAATGGCTGCATCTTCTATCTACTTATCAAAAAAACCGATATAAAATATCGGTTTTTCTATGTTTGTGTTCTTCTTGAGATTATCCTCCGAAATCGTCAAAACGAATATGTTCGTCCGGAATTCCAAAATCCTCTCCCATTTTTTGAACAGCTTTGTTCATTAATGGCGGTCCACAGAAATAAAGTTCGATATCCTCTGGAGATTCGTGGTGGTTTAAATAATTATCAATTACACAATTATGTATAAAACCTACGAAACCATCTCCTGGTGCATCTATATTCTCTTTCACCTTCCAATTATCTTCTTCCATAGGTTCCGACAATGCTAAATAGAATTTAAAATTCGGAAACTCCTTCTCCAAACGATAGAAATGATCTAAATAAAACAACTCTCGTTTAGAACGACCACCGTACCAATAAGATACCTTTCTATCTGTCTTCAATGTTTTGAACAAATGATACAGGTGTGAACGCATAGGGGCCATACCAGCACCACCACCTACATACAACATTTCCGCATCGGACTCATTAATAAAGAATTCTCCGTAAGGTCCGGATATAGTAACGTCATCCCCTGGTTTTAAACCAAAGATATACGAAGAAGCAACACCAGGATTTACATCCATCCATCCATTCTTAGAACGGTCCCAAGGCGGAGTTGCAATACGAACGTTCAACATAATCTCTCTTCCTTCTGCGGGAAAAGAGGCCATTGAATATGCTCTTTCAACCGTTTCAGGATTTTTCATAACCAAAGGCCACAAATTAAATTTATCCCACTCTGCTTGAAATTTATCCGGAGTGTCATGCTCTTCTGGGTGGGCCGTAATATCCATATCGGCAAATTTGACCTCACATTCCGGAATTTCAATCTGTATGTATCCACCGGCCTTATAACCCATATCTTCTGGAATTTCAACAACAAACTCCTTTATAAAAGATGCAACGTTATAATTACGCACTACTTTAGCTGGCCATTTTTTGATACCAAAAACTTCTTCAGGAATGGTAATCTCCATATCCTGCTTCACTTTTACCTGACATGCCAAACGCGCACCGTGATTTAATTCTCGTTTAGAGAAGTGTGGCGTCTCAGTAGGTAACGCTTCACCACCACCAGAAAGGACGTGGCACTCACATTGAATGCATGTACCACCCCCACCGCATGCCGATGGCAAGAATACCTTTTGATTACCCAAAGTAGTTAACAAAGAACTACCTGATGCAACCTCAACTTTCTTCTCTCCGTTTATGGTAATGGTCACCGGCCCAGAAGGTGATAATTTTTCTTTGGTAAACAATAGCAGTGCCACTAATACCATTAATAGTATTAAGAAGGCAACTACTGTAATTAATATTGTACCACCCGTACTTGTAGCTAAAATCATTCTTATTTGTTTACGTCGTTATACGAAATTTCATTCTCGTCAATCTCTTTTTTTACTTCATCAACATCTTCATCAAAAAGCACTTCTTTCTGCTCTAGCTGTTGTACCGTGGTATTTTCTACCTCTACCGGAGCCTCATCACCGCCGCCGGTAAGCATACCACCGAAACTTTGGAATCCAATACCCATTAGTCCGGTAATAATGAAGGTGATTCCCAAACCTCTTAATGGTGCAGGCACATTGGAATATCTGATTTTTTCCCTAATCGCAGCAATCGCCAAAATGGCCAAAAACCAACCGATACCGGAACTTACCCCATAATTAAAGGCCAAACCTAAAGTCTCTATTTCTCTTGCCTGCATAAAAAGTGAACCTCCCAAAATGGCACAGTTTACAGCAATAAGCGGTAAAAATATACCCAATGAATTGTAAAGTGATGGAGAAAATTTTTCTACCACGATTTCCACTAATTGTACCATAGTGGCTATAGTAGCTATGAAAAGAATAAAGGACAAGAAACTAAGATTATAGTCTGCATACTCCTCTCCTAACCATACCAGAGCACCGTCCTGCAAAAGATATTTATCCAATAACCAGTTTAAAGGAACGGTTACTGCCAAGACAAAAATAACAGCAGCACCTAGTCCTACCGCAGTCGCCACTTTTTTGGAAACTGCCAAATAGGAACACATTCCCAAGAACACGGCGAAAACCATGTTATCAATGAAAATGGATTTAAAGAATAATTCTATATGTTCTAACATAACGTCTTTTTAAATATCTGGTTAGTTTTCTTCTACTAAAGCTGGGTTTCTTGAACGTTGTACCCAAATGATAATACCTACCACTATTAAAGCAGCAGGAGGGATAATCATGAAACCGTTATTCTCATATCCGGTGGCATACAAACCCGTTTTCGTGATTGGGTCTCCTAAAACAGGGAAACCTAAAAGCGTGCCTGAACCTAAAAGTTCTCTAAAAAAGCCTACAATTATCAATATAACGCCATAACCAAGAGCATTCCCTATGCCGTCCAAGAAAGAACGCCAAGGACCATTCGCTAAAGCAAAAGCTTCAAAACGGCCCATGATTATACAATTAGTGATAATCAACCCAATAAAGGCTCCAAGTGTTTTACTAAGCTCATAAGCAAATGCCTTTAATACTTGGTCTACAATAATTACCAATGTAGCCACAACGATCAGCTGAACGATAATTCTAATTTTTGAAGGTATAATATCTCTCATTAAGGATATCACAACGTTTCCGATACCCATAACAAAGATTACGGAAATGGACATTACTATGGAGGCTTCCAATTCCGCAGTAATCGCGAGTGCCGAACAAATTCCCAAAACCTGAATGGTAATTGGGTTATTATCCGCTAAAGGGTCCAATATTAACCCAGCATCTTTTTTTGTTAGTAATCCCATATTATTTAACTCTTATCGTTTCTAAATAATCCTTATACAAATCAATGCTCTCTTTAATCATAGCCGCCACCCCGTTACCGGTAATGGTAGCACCTGCAAGTGCATCCACCTCGTTATCGTCCTTAGTTTTGTTCAAAGGATCATTATTTCCTTTGGCCACTGCGATACCTTCATACTTGGTACCGTCTAAAATGCTTTCTCCCGTAAAATCGTCCATGAAATAGCGCATTTTAATATTTGCACCCAATCCCGCCGTTTCTCCTTTATGATCAAAGTATACGCCTTGAACCGTCATGGTATCATCCACCGCAATGTAACCCCAGATAGCATCCCATAGTCCTTTCCCGTACATTGGAATGATGTAAAAGTTCTTTTGATCCTTTTCGCCAATAAAAAGTGGAAGTTTATAAGGTTGCCCTTTTTTCTTAGCAGCTAACTGCTTTTTCAAATCGATTAAAAAAGCCTCGTTATTTTCCGTAATCTTGTCGCCTTCAATTACGAGTTGCTCTTTGATGTAACTTTTAAATTCTCCCTCTACTTTGTCTGTAGGGATAAAGTTTACGCTACCGGCATCATCACCATTCTCGTTTATGCCCATGGCGTAGAGAATATTCTGCTGTTTCGCAAAACGTTCGTTCTCTTGAATGTTAGGTCTTAGACCAGATGCAAGGAATGCTAGTATAGAACCTACTACTACAACCATTACTGCCGCAAATATTACGGTGTAACTATTCTTATTTGTATCTAGTGCCATAATTAAACAGTTTCTGCTTTTAGTTCTTTAGCCTCTGCGTCCGAATCCAACGGAAGGATAACCGCGTTCTTAAGTCTTTTCATTCTTCTCTTGACATTACTTTGAATGACGTAATGGTCTATCGTTGGAGCAAATACGTTCATTAATAGAATTGCAAGAAAAACTCCTTCTGGATAAGCCGGATTAAATACCCTTATCATTACGGAAATAAAACCAATAAAGAAACCATAAATCCATTTACCACGATTGGTCTGCGACCCCGTAACAGGGTCCGTGGCCATGTAAACGATTCCAAACGCAAGTCCGCCTACAATCAAATGTTTCCAGAAATCGAAACTCATTAGCCCATAGAACTTACTTGTTTCTCCTACCCAACCGAAATCTACAACCTGATTAAAAATAAGTCCCATTACCAATGAGCCTATCACGGCGCTAACCATAATTCTCCAGCTAGCAATTTTACTGAATATTAAAAAGAGACCTCCTAAAAGGCATAGAAAAGCCGATGTTTCTCCTACAGAACCGGGAATAAAACCGAAGAACATATCCGAAATACTGTATTTTGCTTCCATCGCCGCACCATTGTTCTGGGCCAAATAACCCAAAATGGTTTCACCAGAGATAGCATCAACATTGGTTGCGCCTGCTAAAATTTGTTCTGAACGCTCCCGTGCTTCGTGTACCCAAACCTTGTCACCACTCATCCAAGTAGGATAGGCGAAGAATAAAAATGCACGTATGGTCAAAGCGGGATTTAAAATATTCATCCCAGTACCTCCAAAGACCTCTTTTCCGATAACAACACCGAAAACAACAGCTACCGCTAACATCCATAATGGCGTATCTACAGGAACAATCAATGGAACAAGCATTCCCGTAACCAAATAGCCTTCCTCTACTTCATGACCTTTGATTACAGCAAAGATAAATTCAACTATAAGTCCAATCCCGTAAGAAATTACCACCAACGGAAGTACTTTTATGATTCCTATCCAGAAATTATCCCATGTAATAAAATGTTCCATAACCGAAAAGTTGGATGGAAAACCATTGATTGCAGAATAATGTTGGTAGCCTGCATTGAACATGGAGAACACTAATATGGGAATCAATGCCATGATTACCGTGTTCATGGTTCGCTTTAAATCATCTGCTGCTTTCACATGAGTGCCACCGGCATGGGTGGTTTCGTCCGGAGTGAATAAAAAAGTATGAAAAGCATTGAAGGCCGGAGCCATCTTTTTGCCCTGATACTTTAATTTCAACTCATGCATTTTACTTTTTATGCTCATCTTTTATCCTATTTCTTTTTGTAACAAATCCAATCCTTCACGAATAATCCTCTGGTGTGGTTGCTTAGATATACATATAAATTCTGTCAAAGAAAAATCCTCTGGCGCAACCTCGTAAAGCCCTAATTGCTCCATTTCATCCAAATCCTTAACCATACAGGCTTTTAATAACTGCATTGGATAAATATCCAAAGGAAACACCTCCTCATACTGACCGGTAACCACAAAAGCCCTATGTTCACCATTGGTATTCGTATTTAAATCATATTTCTTTTTGGGCTGTAACCACGAGAATGTCAATGCTCTCGTATTGGAAACTTTATTGAAAATGGGTTTATTCCATCCGAAGAAATCATAGTCATCACCTTCAGGAATTACCGTTACCGTATTATTATAAAAACCTAAACTACCGTCAGGACTGCTTTTAGACCCTGTAAGCACATCGCCGTTGATTACTCTAAAATTCTCCTCGTTAACACCACTACCATATAAAAAAGTAGATATCTCGGCACCTATTTTGGTAGTATAATATTTGGGGGCTTTTACCGAAGAACCTGCCAAAGCAACAGTTCTGTCCGCATTAAATTTTCCTGTCAACAAAAACTCGCCGATAATCACTAAATCCTGTGGAGCAACGGTCCAGACCACCTCCCCCTTATTAATGGGGTCTAATCTATTGATTTGTGTTCCCACCAAACCTGCAGGGTGTGGTCCAGAAACTTTGTGCAATTCAACCCCACTCATTCCAGCAAGGGGAGAATCTGCATTTTGACCAACCGATATGTGAATCTTACCTGGTGTCAGTTTTGCTAGTGCGTTCAACGCAGCCTGCAGCTCTGCCTCTTTACCTTTTAGCACATAATCCAAGTCTGCAGTCAATGGTCCTGAATTATAGCCGGACACGAATATAGACTTCGGCGTAGTATCGGGATTTGCAATAACGTCATAGGGCCTCTGTTTGATAAATGGCCAGCATCCACCCTTTAATAAAAATGCCTTTACATCTTGCTTAGTAGCGCTTTCTAATGAGATAGCTTTGTGACTTGACGTTTCCTGAGTCTTGTCCGCCAAGATTTTTACGGTAAGGATTTTTCTTCTCGCTCCTCTTTCTATCTCCACCAACTCTCCACTTACAGGAGACACAAAAAGCATCTCCTCTACGTTTTTGTTGTAGAATATAGGTTCTCCCGCTTTTATCTCAGCTCCTTGTTTTACAAGCATTTTTGGCGTCACACCATGAAAATCCTCTAGATTTAAAGTGTAAACGTTACTCGCTACAGCTTTAGACGTTGTAAGCTCTGCAGCACCTACTAAATTGAGGTTCAGACCTTTTTTGATTCGAATGTCTTTAGACATATATTGTAGACCTTAGGTTAACAAAATTAGGTGCGAATTTACTACTAAATGAAAAAAATTCATAATAATTACCTTATAATTTCGGCATTATATCGATGTTAATTTGTTCGGCATCCTTTTTGTTTACCTTTACCTAAAAATTGGCTAAATAATGCGCTTTTTCCTTAAACAAATTCTTTTACTTTTTTTTCTACAAAATACGGTTGCTCAAGTACAGGAGGAAGTAATTGAACCAGAGAATATTAAATCGATTATTTTCAAAGGCCCTACAGAAGATCAGTTCCCTATTATACAGCTAGGTGAACCGATGTATTTAGAGTTTGACGATTTGTTGGCCAACGAACAGGACTACTACTATAAAATAGTGCACTGTGATTACGACTGGACACCATCGGACCTGCTTAAATCACAATATTTGAGTGGCGTGGACAATCAGCGAATCATTAATTACGAAAACAGCTACACCACGCTAGAGACCTATTCCAACTACCAATTAACCATTCCCAACGAGAATGTAAAATTGAAAGTTAGCGGCAATTATGTCCTAGAAATTTACAACAGTAGTTATGAACTTCAATTTTCTAGAAGATTTGTAGTCTATAAAGATATCGTTAAAGTAGGTGGTACGGTAAAACGGTCCAGGGATTTTGACTTTTTAAACGAGAAACAGGTGGTACAGTTTGCCATCAATGCGGGTAATTTTAGATTGGTAAATCCAAAAAAGGAAGTGAAAGTGGCTATTTTACAGAATTATTATTGGCCTAACGCTCTTTACAACATTAAACCACAATTTACACTTGGTCAAGAGCTGGTGTACAGATACGACCAAGAGACCGCATTCAACGGTGGTAATGAGTATCTGCTCTTTGACACAAGCGACTTAAGGGCCCCAAGTTCCCAGATATCAAGAATTGAATTGAACGAAATCTACCATCACTACCTATTCTCCGATGATTACAGAAATGACGAACCCTACACCTTTTTCCCTGACATAAATGGTGATTTTACGATTAGAACATTGCAGGGCGAGAACGCTTCCAGAGAAGCTGAGTACACTAATGTACATTTTAGTCTGCCCTATACCGAGGCACTAGCACTGGACGATGTTCACATATTCGGAAAGTACAATAACTATGCCTTGACCGAAGAGAACAAAATGGTCTACAATGAAGAAAATGGTATGATGGAAGCCGTAATAAAATTCAAACAAGGCTTTTACAATTACAAATACGTGACAAAAAACTCGGAAAATGAAATCCGCTTAAATCCTGTAGGAGGTAATTTTCATTTTACCGAAAATAATTACTTGATTTTGGTATATTACAGGGATTTTGGCGACATGTACGATAGTATTATTGGCGTAGGTTCGGCAAACTCTAGAAACATCACCAATTAGGGTAATTTACTTTCTGATTTTAAATGGAAACCAAACCAAAGGTTAATACTTCTGGGCGTTACAAGCTAAAATACCGAGGGGTAGCTTGCTTAAATTGCAAACATCCCTTGGATATGAGCGATAAGTATTGCCCTAACTGTGCACAAGCCAATAGCACCAAAAAGCTTTCCTTAAAGGATTTTTTTGATGAGTTTTTTTCCAATGTTCTTTCTTACGACTCTAAACTGCTCAAGACCCTGGGCGCCCTTTTATTAAGACCGGGGAAAATTACCCGCGACTATATAGAAGGTAAACGGGTTTCTTATACCAATCCTTTTAGGTTTCTTTTAAGCCTATCTATCGTATACTTTCTTTTAATGGGCTTATCAGGTGATTTTTCACAAATAGATAAATTTGCGGATACCACTGGAAATGAAATTCTAAATTTTGAGGCCGACGATGTCATTCAAAATTTAGACTTTGAAGAGAAAAAAGAGGCGGAGAGCTTCTTAAACACTATAGACTCCTTAAAATTAGGAGAATTTATCCGTAATCAGCAGCGTAAAAAAGATTCTATGATCCTTGCGCATCCAAAAAAAGAATTGGAAGCCGTATCGGATAAAGGCTTTATTGCAAGGTATTTTGAAAAACAAAAGATTTTTACTCTTTTAATAGAAAACGACACTATCTACGTTTTTGATGATCTTGTTGAGAAATATAATATTGAAAACAGCCGGGAGCACCGCATGTCATTTAGCGGCGCAAAAAGCCTGATCAAGGCCAAAAGTCGACCGGGTGAGTACATTAGTTCCTTAATTTCAAAATTGCCTTTCACCACATTTTTCTTTCTGCCGGTCTTCGCCATCTTCGTTTGGTTGATGTATATCAGAAAAAAATACACTTATACCGATCATTTAATCTTTAGTTTCCACAATCAATCATTGTTATTTATCTTGCTCATTATTAGTTATTTGATAGATAATATTTTTGGTATTGAAAGCGGAGGTATCTTCTTTCTCATTTTTGGGATTTACCTCTACAAGGCAATGAGAAATTATTACCAGCAAGGAAGGTTTAAAACTATTGTTAAATATCTTTTTCTCAATACTATTTTCATTATTTTGGCTATTGTAGGTGTAGCAATATTGTTCACCACCAGCATTTTTACATTTTAGATTATGACTACACAGGTTACTAAAGGCATTAAGATTTCAGTAAATACTAATTTTGAAGGTACTTTCTTTAAAAATTATAAAATGCACTATGCTTTCGGGTATACCATTACAATTGAGAATCAAAGCAAAGAACCTGTGCAACTCACATCACGTCATTGGAGAATCTACGACTCCTTAAACGATATTGAAATTTTGGACGGTGAAGGTGTTATTGGCAAAAAACCGGTAATTCAACCCGGGGAATCGCATACCTACAATTCCGGCTGCTTGTTAACCTCCCCTATAGGAGCTATGAAAGGACATTATAACATGGTGAATTTTGATTCCTCAGAGAAATTCAGAGTGTTCATTCCTACATTTAAATTTAGCGCACCGTTCGCCTTAAATTGATTCCTTTTCTGGCCATTTAGTTTTTAGTGGCAAACCCTTTTAGTACCTTTGTTAGACTTTTTAATTCTTAAAATTTTGACAATGGGTAAAGGTTTTTTTCAAGTACCAACAGCTTTTAATGAGCCAATAAAAAGCTATGCTCCAGGGACTCCGGAGCGAGAGGAAGTGCTACATCAATATAAAGAATATTACAATAACAAAGTCGATGTACCTATGTATATTGGCGCCGAAGAAGTGCGCACCGGGAACACCAAACCCATGTCTCCGCCACATGACCACCAACACATCGTAGGGAGCTATCATATCGCGGAAAAGAGTCACGTAGAAAATGCCATTTCTAATTGTTTGGCATCAAGGGATGCATGGGCAAACCTTACTTGGGAACAACGCGCTGCTATTTTCTTAAAGGCAGCGGAACTCATCGCAGGTCCTTACAGGGCAAAGATTAACGCTGCCACCATGATTGCACAGTCAAAAACGATACACCAAGCAGAAATAGATGCGGCCTGTGAGTTCATAGACTTCTTAAGGTTCAACGTAGAATTCATGTCACAGATCTATGAGGAGCAGCCAGATTCTGCGGAAGGCATATGGAACCGCGTGGAATATCGTCCTTTAGAAGGATTTATATATGCGGTTACTCCGTTCAACTTTACGGCTATTGCGGGAAACCTGCCTGCAAGTGCGGCCATGATGGGTAATGTTGTCGTATGGAAACCAAGTGACAGTCAAGTATTTTCGGCTAAAGTAATTGTAGACGTGTTTAAGGAAGCAGGTCTTCCAGATGGTGTTATCAACGTGGTCTATGGTGACCCGGTAATGATTACGGAAACGGTGCTATCCAGTCCCGATTTTGCAGGAATACATTTCACAGGCTCAACATTTGTTTTCAAAGAACTTTGGAAACAAATCGGAAATAATATACATACCTACAAGACCTATCCTAAAATCGTTGGTGAAACTGGTGGAAAAGACTTCATCGTAGCCCACCCTTCAGCAAAACCGAAGCAAGTTGCAACGGCCATTGTCCGTGGTGCCTTTGAATTCCAAGGACAAAAGTGTAGTGCGGCATCTAGGGTTTATCTACCAAAATCAACGGCTCAAGAAATACTGGACCTCGTAAAGAAGGATATTGCCTCTTTTAACGAACCGGGTTCTCCTGAAGATATGAGCAATTTCATCACTGCGGTAATTCACGAAGGGTCCTTTGATAAACTTGCCAAGTATATTGATCAGGCCAAAAGCGATAAGGCTGCGGAAATCGTTGCGGGTGGAAACTACGACAAATCAAAAGGGTATTTTATTGAGCCTACCGTGATTGTCACTACAGATCCAAAATACACTACTATGGAGACCGAACTTTTTGGGCCCGTTGTCACCATATATGTTTATGATGACAAGGATTGGAGTAAAACCTTGAAGCTTGTAGATGCTACCTCGGAATATGCACTAACCGGAGCAGTTTTGTCCACGGACAGGTACGCCATTGAAGAGGCGACACAGGCGCTACAGAATTGCGCAGGAAACTTTTACATTAATGACAAACCTACGGGAGCAGTTGTTGGACAACAACCCTTTGGTGGCGCTAGAGCATCGGGAACCAACGATAAAGCCGGTTCCGCACAAAATCTATTAAGATGGGTTTCCCCAAGATTAATAAAAGAAACGTTTGTTACCCCAGAGAATTACAGGTATCCGTTCTTAGGGTAACCCACTGATGTTAAATTGTTTGGAAAAACGATCAGTAGATTGAAAATTGATTAAATTTAAAGGCTCCGTTAGATAACCTAACGGAGCCTTTAAACAACTATAACCTCGTAAAATGAAAAAAGTATTAGCAATTTGTGCCTTATTGACCGTGGGACTCAATTATGCACAAGAAAATTTAGCCCAAAGCACTATTAAAGCTGTTTTAACGGGTAATCAAGCCCAAGTTGTTCAATTGGCAGAAGCTTTTGCCGAAGATCAATACGACTGGAGACCAGCCGAAGGCGTAAGCTCTGTAGGAGAAGCGCTTATGCATGTTGCCGGAGCAAATTATTATCTCGCTTCTAAAATGGGGTTTCCGCCGCCAGAAGACGTAGACATGATGTCTCTTGGAAAAATTACAGGGAAAGAAAATATCATTAGCGCATTAAAAAAATCCAACGAATTTGTTTTAGAGAAAATTATGATGGTAAACAATAGCGAACTCAATGAAGAGGTCGATTTTGGTTTCGCTAAGATGAACAAAATGGGCGGACTTTTAGCCATTATGGAGCACAACGGAGAGCATAAAGGCCAATTAATTGCTTATGCCCGGTCCAATGGAGTTGTACCGCCTTGGAGCAAATAAGCTTCTCACCACTAAAACATGTAAAAGGTGCCAATTGGCACCTTTTTTATTCTTTATACATTACGTAAAGAAAACACTAAAGCTAGCAACCATTTGGTAATTAGCGTATCTCTTTAAGAAATGTAATTATGAAAAGATGTATTCTACTTGCGAGCTTTATTAGCTTAATATCCTGTAGTACAGATGATTCAAACCTTCCAATAATTGCCGCGTGCGACACTGCGAATCCAATCGAAGATTTAACTTGGTTAAGAGCACAGACTGAAGTTATAAAAAATGACCAAAGCGATATTGCCCAATATTTTTTCATTGAAATTGCCGAATACCAAAACCAAACCGTATTCTTAGCTAATAACTGCTGCCCCATTTGTGGAACAGTCGTTCCCATCTATAATTGCGAAGGAGAGCAAATTGGATTTTTAGGCAGTGATATTCTTATGGACGAACTATCGGACACAAGAATTATTTTCAGTAGAGATGACTTTTCCTGTCAGGTAAATTAAAATGACAATCTTCAAAAAATCTGCGCCTATCAGCATCTTGAAAACAGTATAAATGTAAATTTAACGTTAATTTATTGTAAATTAAATGTAATTATCTCATATTTATTACCTAAAATCAAAGGCCATGAAAATGTATTCAAAATTAAGACTGACCATTACTTGTCTAAGAATCCATTACTGGAGTCACCTGAAAAGCTATGCAAAAAAATGTAGAAGCGGTTATTATGCCATTTTAGCCATTTAATTACCCCTTAAACTTTAGCGGCAAATAGACTACTTTCTTGGTCTCAAAAAAATCATGTTCAAAGTAGGATGTTAAGTCGAAAACCTCTGCCGTCCTGTAATCCTTAAGCTCCTCACTTAAATCACCTCCTTTTAGATAAAGAATACCATTCCTTCTTTGATGAACGGACTCTTTTTTAATTTTGCCTTTTACCCAGTGTACAAAAGTTGGCATTGCCGCCACGGCTCTGCTCACTATAAAATCAAATTGTCCTGGAATCTCCTCAACTCTAGAATTTACTGAAGTGACGTTTAATAGTTCTAAACCGTCCACCACTTCATTCACCACTTTAATTTTCTTACCAATAGAATCTACCAAAGTAAAATGAACGTCGGGATAAAGTATTGCCAAAGGAATACCCGGGAAACCTCCACCTGTGCCCACATCTAAAATCTCAGCACTATCCTTAAAATCTTGAATCTTTGCGATTCCCAAAGAGTGCAACACATGCCGTAGGTATAACTCTTCAATATCCCTTCTGGAAACCACATTGATTTTCTGGTTCCAATCTTTATAAAGCTCCTCCAAAAGCACAAATTGTTTCTTTTGGATATCAGATAAATTGGGAAAATATTCAAATATGGTTTCAGCCGTCATCCGTATCTTTGTAAATTAATTTTATTAGTATATTCACTTTTGCAAAGATTTCGTTTTTTAACTAAGCTATCAAACAATAACGACTTCAATTGCGTTATATTTATCAAAAAGATTTCTTCAAATGGAACAAAACACAATTCGTTTTTCAAGAAAAGACTCTGCCCAATTTTTTAAAACATTAAATGGAAGGGTAAACGAGTATTTCAAGAACAATAAAATAAAGAAAACAGGAAACTGGAGATTGCACGTAAAGACCATCGTAATGTTTACGCTATTTTTAGCTCCTTACTTCCTTATACTTACGTTAGGCTTACCAACATGGGCAAATTTGCTCTTAACCATTGTCATGGGTGTAGGAATGGCCGGGGTAGGAATGAATGTGATGCACGATGGTAATCACGGGTCTTACTCCAATAAAAAATGGGTGAACAAACTCATGGGAAGTAGTATTTACATACTCGCAGGAAATGTTTACAATTGGCAGGTACAACACAATGTATTACATCATACATACACCAACATCCATGAGCACGATGAAGATATGGAGGCCGGAAGAATTCTGCGTTTTTCTAAACATACGGAATGGAAAAAACATCATAAATTTCAACACTTTTACTCGGTATTCCTTTACGGCCTGCTCACATTTAACTGGGCCATTACGACAGATTTTCAGCAAATGTACCGTTACATGAAGCGTAAGTTGTCTTACGGAAAATTACCAAGTGCCGCCATGAACTGGAGCACCTTGTTAATTACCAAAGCGCTATACATTACTATTTGGATTGTCTTACCGATGTTATTTCTTGACATTGCATGGTGGAAAATTTTTATTGGTTTCTTTATTATGCACTACGTGGCAGGGGTTATTTTAAGCGTAGTTTTTCAATTAGCACACATTGTTGACCATGCTGATACACCATTGCCGGACGAAAACGGCACCATGAAAAATACTTGGGCTATTCACCAATTGTTCACAACGGTAAATTTTGGCACAAAAAACCGAATTGTTAACTGGTTCACAGGTGGCTTGAACCATCAGGTAGAGCACCATATCTTTCCGAACATCAGCCATGTACATTACACAAAAATTTCTAAAATTGTGAAACAGACGGCCAAGGAATTTAATTTGCCTTACCATGAGTATAAAACTACTAGGAAAGCCATAATTTCGCACTTCAAACATTTAAAGGAATTGGGAAAACAACCTTCCCTTCAGTACTAGTAATTTTATAAGCGACATGAGCAAGCAACTATCGGACAGAATCAACAGTGTAACTCCTTCCGCAACCCTAGAAATGGCCGCAAAGGCCCGTGAACTTAGAACTCAAGGAAAAGACATCATAGGATTAAGCTTGGGGGAGCCCGATTTTAAAGTTCCGGGTTATATACAAGAAGCCGCAATACAAGCCGTTAAAGATGGTTATAATTCCTATACCCCAGTTGACGGATATGTAGACTTAAAGCAAGCTATCATCACAAAGTTTAAACGTGATAATAACTTGACCTACGAAGCGCCTCAAATTGTGGTATCCACAGGAGCCAAGCAAGCACTTTACAACGTTGCACAAGTAGTGTTGAACAAAGGGGACGAAGTTATTTTACCCTGCCCTTACTGGGTAAGCTATTCTGATATCGTGAAACTTGCAGACGGTGTTCCCGTAGAAGTACCTACTTCTTTGGAAGATGATTTTAAAATGACCGCGGCACAATTAGAGGCTGCCATCACACCAAAGACAAAAATGCTTTGGTACAGTTCTCCTTGTAACCCTAGTGGATCTATTTATAGTAAAGAAGAATTACGCGCATTGGCGGATGTGTTACAAAAACATCCTCAAATCATCGTAGTAAGCGATGAAATTTATGAGCATATCAACTATGGTGTCACGGAACATGCTTCTATGGCTTCATTCCCGGACATGTACGATCGCACCGTAACGGTCAATGGAGTCGCAAAGGCATTCGCCATGACCGGATGGCGTATTGGGTACATCGGTGCCCCAGCCTACATAGCCCGAGCATGTAACAAATTACAAGGTCAGGTAACTAGTGGCGCTAACTGTATAGCACAAAGAGCGGTAATTACCGCATTGGAAGAGTCGCCCGACCGTATTTCGTATATGGTGGACGAGTTCAAAGAACGAAGAAAACTTATTCTTGGTCTTTTAAATAGTATTGACGGATTTAAATGTAATGAACCTGAGGGAGCCTTTTATGTTTATCCGGATGTAACGGCGTATTTCGGAAAGACTTTGAACGGCACTACAATACATAATGCTTCGGATTTTGCCATGTATCTCTTGGAACATGCCAATGTAGCAACCGTTACGGGTGATGCCTTCGGTAACGGAAATTGCGTCCGTATATCTTACGCTGCCTCCGTAGCGCATATAAAAGATGCCATATCTAGAATAAAAACTGCTCTAGGTTAGAAATTATGAATCTAGCAATTGAAAATACCCTCAAGGCCTAAACCTTGAGGGTGTTTTCTTTGGAGGTGCCCCATACCACAAAGATGACGTCATTTTTTAGAAGAAAAATTACAATTAGAGGGAATCATATAGTATATTCCAACTAGAAAAAACTTCCCAATGAGAAAACTGGTCGCCCGTTTAATATTACTTCAATTTTATTTTGTTGGTAGTATTCTTTTCGCTCAAACAAAACCCAACGTGGTACTCATATTCCCAGATAACCTAGGTGTAGGCGAGGTTGCCTCATATGGTGGTGCCAGGGGTGTTCCTACGCCTAATATTGACCGAATAGGAAATGAGGGCATTCGCCTAACGAACTTTAATGTGGAGTATTCATGTACTCCATCTCGTATCGCCATTATGACCGGACGATATGCTGTTCGCGCCGGGGAGGATTACTATTCCGGGACGACACTGTGGGAAGAAATGCTTCCGGAACGTTTAAAATTGGAAGGTTATGCCACGGCGCTCTACGGAAAGTGGGATTTAGGGGCTAAAGACTGGCTCGGTAACCGAGAGCCTACTGACCAAGGTTTTGACCAATGGTACGGCATACCGGGAACAACCACAGTAGCCCAATATCCTGCAATGGAAGGATTTGACCCAAGTTTACAGCCAGAACCCTATATATGGGAAGGTACCGCAGGCAGTGATTCTAAAAAGGTAAAACCATTTAATCCTGATACCAGACGAACCATTGACCGAGAAGCGGCCGAAAAAGGCGTTGCATTTATAAAAGAGAACGCCGATAAAAATAAACCCTTCTTTCTGTATTACGCCATGACCCAGCTCCATTTTCCCGCATTACCCCACCCCGATATGGCCGGAACTACCGGAGCAGGTGATATGGGCGATTCTATGGCCGATGTTGATTTTAACGTAGGTTTAATTTTAGACCAATTGAAAGAACTGGGAATCGAGGAGAACACCTTAGTTATTTGGTGTACGGACAACGGCGCTGAGATGAGAAGACCATGGAGAGGTTCTCCCGGACCGTATAGAGGCTACTATAACTCCGCCATGGAAGGTGGTGTGCGAACCCCGGCGGTCATTAGATGGCCAAATAGGATCAAACCCGGTCAAGTTTCTAATGAGATGATACATGAGGTGGATTTATTCACCACCATTATCAATGCCACGGGCTCGGACAAGGCGGTACCAAAAGACCGATATATCGATGGCGTAAACCAACTACCGTTTTTAGAGGGCAAGCAAGAACACGCCAATCGCGAAAGTGCCATTTTCACCCAACGTTTTGGTCAGATCATGGCAGTGAAATGGCGTAATTGGAAGTTGTGGTACGTATACAAAACAGAAATGCCCGACCCTGAACCCGATAACTTGGTACGCCTATTTGATTTGCGCGTGGACCCAAGGGAGGAAATAGACGTTAAAGATTATTATCCTGGTGTCGTAGGAATTATGGACAGTATTGTTCAGAACTATGAAAAAACATTCATTGAATACCCCAGGGTAACAGCGAGTGCAAATAGAAAAGAACCCTATTTACCACCCTCAAAAGGTTCGGGAAGTCCAGTACAAACCTACACGAGAAGTGATAGAATCAAACTGAACCCTAGAAGTAATGCTATGAAGAACCCTGATTTTTCGGGTACATGGTCTACCACCGTGCTGCATAGGGTATCGGTCATAAATCGGACGGACGAGCCGGCCATACCTACTTTGGGTAGCGGTTGGGGAGATAAAATTTCAATCAAGCATGTTCCTGAGGAGTTAGCTGTAGAGCGGGTGGTTTTTATTCCCCGGGACTTTCAACAACTTGTTACCTATCAATTTGCTTTAGACGGTTCAAAATCCGAAAACAATGTATTGACCGGTCGGCAACGTAAAGCTATCACCTCAACTACCCATTGGGAAGACCATAGGCTGGTGATTACCTCAATCTATCCTTTTAAAGACACGAAAACAGGAAAATGGCTAGCAAGTAAGGTGACCCAGACGCTCTGGCTAGAACCCCCTACCAAAACTCCGTGGGAACCCACATTGGTTGTGGAGACGACTAGGGAAGGATTAATGGATGGTTTAACCTCGACCAACAGAACGGTTTATACTAAAGGGTATCGGTAATATCTCAATCATAAAAAAGCATATGTTTTAGAATTTAAATAACCCTCGACCGCCAAAAGGAGGGTTGTTTTTATTATTCCATAGCGTTTGTAACCTTAACAACATCGTTCTCAACACTACAATGATTATTAGCATTACAATTTAATACGCCTATCCAACAATTAACCATGCTATTTTTACAATTGAGTACGGATAATTAGAGAAGGGAATACATCTTTTTTAAATTTATTCATCAAATGAAGCTAGCCTAGCTAGTACAGGATAATTAATATAGGTTTAACTCACATTATAAATTATGATTTATGTGCAATAAATATCTCATTGTTATCTTTCAAATATGCTGTAGTTATTTTGCGAGCGGTCAAGTATTTGGACTGGTGGTCGACAAAAACAACGAACCACTGCCGTTTGTAAATATCTATATCGAGGAAACCTTAAACGGAACGACCACTAACGCAAATGGGGAATATGAGCTCGTGGCACCTACTAAAGGGGAACAAGTAATTGTTTTTAAATATCTAGGTTATAAAACCGAGAAAAAACCTGTGGACATCTCATCAGGAAATTATGAACTGAACATAACTATGACCGAGGAAGGTCTAAACCTTGATGAGGTTCAAATCGTAGCGAACGAGAATCCTGCCAACATCATCATGAGAAAGGTAATTTCCAAAAGAAAGGAACTGCGAGATAAAATAACCAATTACAGGGTTAACTTTTATTCTAAGGGGCTTATCAAAATCAAAAATGCCCCTGAACGTATTTTAGGCCAAGAGTTAGGAGATTTTGGCGGTGGTTTGGACTCTACACGTACAGGAATCTTGTACCTGTCCGAGACAATATCGGAAGTGGCACGAAGCAATGGAAAGCTAAAGGAAAAAATCCTAGCCTCTAAAGTAAGTGGCGACGACAATGGCTTTAGTTTCAACGCTGCCTTAGATGTTGATTTTTCTTTTTATGAAAACAGAGTAGCGTTGGGCAGTCAATTGGTATCTCCCCTTGCGGATAATGCTTTCTCTTATTACACCTATCAATTAAAGGGAACTTTCTATGATGAGGGTAATCGATTAATAAATCAAATTGAGGTGACGTCAAAACTAGCGGAAGATAAAACGTTCAATGGAACTATTTATATCGTAGAGGACGAATGGGCATTATATGCAGTGGACTTAAAACTTACAGGAAAACAGGCTCAGATTGTTCCGGTGGACACCTTCAACATAAAACAGAGTTTTAATTATTCCAAGCGAGACAACATGTGGCTAAAAGTATTACAGCGTTTCGATTTTGAATATAGTATACTAGGTTTTGAAGGTGCTGGCAGATTTACATCAGCTTATAAAGACTATGATTTGAATCCCAACTTTGTTAAGGGGGATTTTACATCCGAAATCTTATCTTTTGAAACAAATGCGAATAAAAAGGATAGTATATTTTGGGAGGATAAAAGACCTGTACCCCTAACCACTGAGGAATTTTCGGATTACAAATTAAAAGATAGTATACAGATTATTAGAAAAACTCAGAAATACTTGGATTCTGTAGATGCGAAGAAAAATAAATTCAGACTTTCATCTCTACTATTCGGCTACACTTACGATAATACTTTCAAGGAAAAGTATTACACCATAAATTTTCCGGTAGAAAACCTTTTATTCAATACGGTTCAGGGATGGCATGGTTCACTAGCGTTCAATTATCTCAAATTGAATAAAGAAAAAGGCAATGCTTTTCAGTTCAACACCAAGGTAAATTACGGCCTATCAGATAAAAGAGTGCGTCCTACCGCTGCTTTGTATTATAGGTTCAATACATTCTCTAGACCCATACTCCGATTAAAAATGGGTAATGAGGTAAGGCAATTTAACAATGAAGAACCCATTACACCTATTGGAAATACCATTACTTCCCTATTTTTTGAGCGTAACTTTGCTAAATTCTATGACTTAACTTTTGTAAACCTATCCTACTCCAAAGAAGTCACAAACGGAATACAGACAAATTTCAACTTAGCTTTCGAGGATAGAAAACCCTTGTTCAATACTACGGACTTCACCTATGTAGATTTTAATGACAGGAGATATACTTCCAATAATCCCTTGGAACCGGAAGATTTTACGACTGCACCCATAAACGACCATACTATTGTGAGATTAGCAATAGATGTTAGATTCCGCTTTGGACAACAATATATTAGTTATCCTGACGAAAAGTTTAATGTACCCAATGAAAAATATCCTACATTATATCTAGGTTATGAAAAAGGATTCGCCTCCAGTTCGGTTTCCAATCACTTTGACCAGCTTAAGATACGGCTAAATCAATCTGTAAATGTAGCCACTAAAGGAACATTTTCTTATAACCTGAGAGCGGGCGCATTTTTAAATCAGGGAGATATTTCTTTTGTAGATTACCAGCATTTTAATGGTAACGAATCCTATATTACGCGAAAGGACTATCTGGAATCTTTTTTGCTACTGCCCTATTATTCCTTTAGCACCAACCAAGAATACCTAGAAGGACATGCAGAATATAACTTTAAGGGTTTTATATTAAATAGAATACCGCTTCTAAAAAAATTAAATGCCCACTTGATTGTATCTGGAAATTTTTTAGCCACAACAAACAATAGACCGTACTCGGAATTTGGCGTTGCTTTAGGTAATTTAGGTATAAGAAAATTCAGGTTCCTTCGAGTAGGTTATGCTCAAAGTTATTTTAATAATACCGTTGAAAAGGGTATAAATATAGGTTTAATGTTTTAAGGTCTTTCTTAATTGCATGCTACTTTGCAATGCTTTATGTCCGTTTCCAGAAATAAGGCGTAAGAAGTATCAATACGGTAAATAATTCTAGCCTACCGGCCAGCATCAAAAATCCGCACCACCATTTCGCCAAATCTGGCAATCCGTTAAAATTACTAACAGGATTTAAGCTTCCCAAGGCAGGGCCTACATTACCTAAGGAAGACGCTGCCCCACCAATGGCCGATTCAAAGTCCAGACCTAAGAAGCCTAAGACCAAAGCCCCAATAATAAAGAGAAGCATGTAGAGTACAAAAAAACCTATTATATTATAAACGATATGTTCCTTGACCGTTTTATTATTGTACCGTACCGGTATAATGGCATTGGAGTGCAAGGTTCTTTTGAACTCTAGAAGACCATTCTTTATAATCAATAAATGGCGCATTACTTTGATACCACCTGCTGTAGAACCGGCAGAACCGCCCAAAAAAAACAACCCAAAAAAGAATATGGTTAAAAAAGGGGTCCATGCGGTAAAATCGGCACTGACAAAACCCGTAGTCGTAACCACGGCGACCACCTGAAAGAGTGCATGCCTAAACGAACTTTCCGCTTTACCTAAAACCATAGGGTATCCTGGAGTAAGTTCCGTAATATTCGCTCTAAAATAAATGACCAAGCCAGCCGTAATCGTTGCGGTGAGAATAAACAGAAAATAAAACTTAAGTTCCTCGTCTTTCAATACTTTTTGAACTTTTCCTTTGAACGCAAAATAGCTCATTACAAAATTGGTCCCTGCCAAGAACATGAAAAGAATTATAATATACTGTATCATGGGCTGGTCGTTCCAATGTGCCAAACTAGCATTTTTAGTAGAAAATCCACCTGTAGAGAGGGTCGCCAAGGCATGGTTTATAGCATCAAAAAAGGACATCCCCGCTAATTTTAAGAGTATGGTCTCGGCTACGGTATACCCTACGTAAATGAGCCAAAGTCTTTTTGCCGTGTCGGTAATTCTTGGATGTAACTTATCCGCACTTGGTCCAGGAGCTTCAGCTGCAAATAGCTGCATACCACCAATTCCTAAAAGCGGTAGTATTGCAATTGCCAATACGATTATACCCATACCACCGATCCAATGGGTAAGGCTTCGCCAAAACAAAATTCCTTCAGGCATGGATTCAATGTCATCCATAATAGAAGCACCGGTTGTGGTATATCCGGATATGGTCTCAAAGAAAGCATTAGTGATATCGGGGATGGCACCCGAAAAAATATAGGGTAACATCCCTGAAATGGACATCACGATCCAACCGAACGTGACGATAATATACCCCTCTTTCTGCTTTACTTCCTTACGATGTCCACGTGTATAATACATCGCAAAAACACCAGCGAACATCGTTGAAATCGAAGCTAGGGTAATACTTAAGGTTGCACCGTCCTTGTAGATACCGCTGACCACTGCAGCCAACAGCATAAAGCCCCCATTGCAAAGCAATAAAAGACCCATTAAGTGAAAAATTATTCTAGAATTCAGGCGCATTTTACAGGAACATTCGTTCTATTTGTGAAATTTCTTCTGGAAGACAACAGACCACTACCCTATCTCCGGCCTCTATTTTAAATCCTCCTAAGGCAATGATACCTTCACCGTTCCTAACAACACCGCCAATGGTAGCCGCTTTAGGAAAATTCAATTCCCTTATGGTCGTTCCCGTAACACGAGAATCTTTTTTTACGACAAATTCTAAAATCTCCGCATTTAGATTGTTCAACCGCATGAGCGCTACCACTTCTCCACGCCGTATATGCCGGAATATATTATTCGCGGCCAAAAGCTTTTTGTTTATTAAGGTATCGATACCAATAGAATGCGATAGCTGAAAATAATCCATGTTCTCCACCAAGGCAATGGTCTTTTTTATGAATTTTGATTTTGCTACCAAACAAGACATGATATTCGTTTCTGAATTTCCGGTAACCGCAATAAAAGCATCCATGGACTCTAGACTCTCTTCCTCAAGAAGCTCCACATTTCTACCATCACCATTAATCACTAAGGCATTGGGGAGGTCATCTGCCAAATCAAAAGCTTTTTCCTTACTTTTCTCTATTAGCTTTACATTGAATTTGTTGGCGCAAAGGTCCCTAGCCGTCTTAAAACCTACCTTACTACCTCCAAGAATCATGACATTCTTTATATCTTCTTTCTTTTTTCCGGTAAGCTTGTACAGTTCATCAACACCTTCTTTTACCGTAATAAAATACACTTGATCTCCCTCCTTGAAAACGGTATCACCCCTTGGAATGACAGTGAATTGGGTACCCATTCTCTTTAGCGCAATGGGCATGAAATGAAGCTCGGGGAATATGTTAGCCGCCTCCTTTACCATTTTACCCACAAAGGGAGCGGACTTAGGCAGGGAAACCCCCACCATAATCAACTTACCGTCTTCAAACTCATAGGTATCATTAAAGGCAGATTTATTAAGTAGTAACTGAATCTCTGTCGCCGCAAGTTCTTCGGGTGAAATGAGCTCATCAATACCTAACTCTGAGAACTGCAATATTTCCTTATTGTCTATAAACTCTGTATTGGATATTCGAGCGATGGTACGTTTGCAACCCAACTGTTTGGCTAACATACACAAGGTTATATTCGTAGTTTCAGAGGAGGTAACGCCAATTACAAGGTCGGAATCCTGTACTCGCGCATCCTGCAGAACAGCTATAGAAGTAGCATCTCCCTTTAACACACGAATATCCAAATGATTGTCCGCATAGGCCAGACTTTCTTTACGTGTGTCTATTAAGGTAATATCTTGAGATTCGTAGGAAAGTAATTTGGCAAGATGAAACCCTACTTCACCCGCACCTGCAATTATAATCTTCATTTACGTACTTAATTGCGCTTTTATAGGCTATAAACAACTCGTTTATAATAGCATATTAAAAATTAGCAGTAGTATAGTCAACGCATATTTCGACGCAAAATTACACAATTAAATAAAGGTCACTACTAATTTTAAAGCTTTTAACCTTGACGATCATCAATCCCAATTAAAGCGCTTGCAAGCAAAGGCTAAATCGTATCTTTGCAGAAAAAATACAATGCCTAATAAAGTAACTCCCTATAAGGACTCCAAACTTGGTAAGAAAGAACAGGTCACCAAAATGTTCGACACGATTTCTAAAGATTATGACGGACTGAACAGGGTGATATCTTTTGGAATTGATATTAAATGGAGGAAAAGAGTTGTTGCTATTCTTAAAAAAGAAAAACCTAAAACTATTTTGGATATTGCTACGGGCACGGGCGATCTTGCCATTGCCTTGGTAAAAACAGGTGCTGAAAAAATCATAGGTTTGGATATTTCTCCTGGCATGCTAGAAGTTGGAAAGGAAAAAATAAAGGAAAAGAAACTGGACCCAAAAATTGAAATGGTCGTAGGTGATAGTGAAAATCTAGCGTATTCCGACCATTCTTTTGACGCTGTTACGGTCTCTTTTGGTGTTCGTAATTTTGAAACCTTGGAAACTGGTCTCAGCGAGATTCTTCGCGTATTAAAACCAGGAGGTAGCCTCGTAGTGCTAGAAACCTCTGTGCCTACCAAAACACCTTTTAGACAGGGTTACCATCTTTATACAAGATATGTTTTGCCGCTGATAGGTAAAATATTTTCCAAAGATAATTCCGCCTATGGCTACTTAAGCGAATCTGCCGCTGTTTTTCCGCATGGAGAAAACTTCAACAATATTTTACTCAAAATTGGGTTTATAGATGTAGTGAACAAGCCTCAAACATTTGGGGTCGCATCTATCTATGTTGCTAAAAAACGTAGCTAGACTAATCGTAAACCCGATGGTTTAACAACTACGGAGTAATTGTTGGTAAATGAGGAAATGGTTTTTTATTTGTGTTGGGCTCTTAGTATTAATGCCCTCACTCCATGCACAATTTAATGAACGCCCTATTCTTAATAAGGAGAACGAGGATAAGAAATTTTTAAATTGGGGCTATTTTTTAGGGTTCAATCAATATGATTTTAAGTTTGATTATGAAGAGAATGCCAGAGATGTTCTGGTAAGCAAAACACTAGGTTTTAACGTAGGGCTAATCGGAGAGATGCGTATAAACAATTTCTTGGACCTACGCTTTGAGCCAGGTCTTCATTATACGGCTAGAAATTTGGGCTTTCCAGGTTTTGATGAGGAGCGAGATGCGATTCGAGAAGTAAAATCAACTTATATAAATTTTCCGTTGTTGTTAAAGGTGAGTGCCAAAAGATTCGGGAATTGGAAACCCTTTTTAATTGGTGGCGGATCCACAAGCTTAAACCTTGGCAGTAATGAAACTAGCCTAGACGACAATAGTTCGGGTACGTTCCGAATGACGAAATGGGTCTATAATTATGAGCTTGGTTTTGGTATAGATTTTTACTTGGAGTATTTCAAGTTCACCCCATCGATAAGAGGAGTTTTTGCACTCACGGATGAATTGATTCGTGATAACGACCCCAACAGCCCATGGACGGGAAATATAGACGGGATGCGCACCAGAGGGCTTTTCGTCAACTTTACTTTTGAGTAAACGGCGAGTACTATTTAGGCCCTTCTAATCTCATTCATTAGAATTGCTGCAGCCGTCGCCACATTTAAACTTTCGGTTTCAGATTTTCCGTATCTGGGGATGGTGATTCTATTTTCACATTTCCTCTTGACCCGATCAGAAATACCTTTCCCTTCATTGCCCATAATTAAAATACCCCTTTCAGGTAGTTCTTCTTTATATATATTATTCCCATCCATGAACGAACCGTAGACCGGTACCGAAACCTCTGAAAGAAATAAATCCAGACTGGTATATGAAATATTTACCCGAGCAATGGAACCCATCGTTGCCTGAAGCACTTTTGGGTTATAACAATCCACGGTATTCTCGGAGCATACCAAAGAAGGTATCCCGAACCAATCACAAAGCCTGATTATGGTTCCCAAATTACCAGGGTCTCGAACATCATCTAGCACTATAATCCAATCACTAAAATCCACAGCTCCGGCTTTTGGAATGTAAAATACCCCAACAACGCCATTTGGATTTTTTAAACTACTTATCTGATTCATTTCCTTTGGAAGAATTACAGCTACATCCTTAACACCTTTTACAGGAAGTACATCCTCCAAAACATAAATCCTGAACACCTTAAATTTAGAGCGCAATAACTCCTCCACAGCCTTTTTCCCTTCTATTATAAACAGACCGTGTTCATTTCGGTACTTTTTTTGATGTAAGCTTTTGATAAGTTTCAATTCACTTTTTACAACCATACAAATAATGTATTTTTGATTAATATGAGGAGGTTTTCATACCCTGAACATAGCATCGCTAAAATAAGCTTATTCTTACTACTGACCATAGTCGCGCTATCATGTAATTCACTGAAAAAAATTGAAAACGACGAGTACCTGGTAGCAAGGAATACCATTCTGGTAGATTCCCTAAGAATAACCGATGAGGATGTAAACAGCTTAATCTACCAAAAGCCCAATACCGCCCTTTTAGGCTATCCCTTAAGGCTAAACCTATACAATCTTGCTAAGGAAAATCCAGATTCTCTTTATCAAGACTGGCTTAACCGTAAACCCAATCGAAGGAAAAGGCTCACTAAATTTTTATCCGAAAAACAGGTCAACAGACTTGGGGAATCCTTTTTGGTAAAGGGTTTGAGCGAATGGTTAAAGGAAATAGGTGAAGCTCCTACAGTTTTGGATACCTCAAGGACCAGAAGAAGCTTAGAGCGTTTAAGCGCTTATTACGATTCTAAAGGGTATTTCTTAAATACAACTACGTACGAAGTTGATACCACTAGAAGAAAGCAGCGGGCTTATATCGATTATAAAATAGACCTTGGAAAACCCTATGTTGTAGATTCCGTATCCAACGAAATTTCTTCCAAGGCCATAGATTCTATTTATTTTTTGAACATGGGCGGGTCTTTTGTAAAAGAGGGAAAACAATTTAACTTGGCCGATTTTAATGGCGAAAGAGAGCGACTAACAGAGATTTTCAGGAATAATGGTATCCGAAATTTTCAAGGAAGTTCTATCACCTTTGATATTGTTAGAGATACCGTAAGGGCTGAAGATGACCAAAAAATGAACATCACCCTTAACATTGGAGACCTCAAGAGAAGAGGAGAAAATGAGGTAACGACCTCAGAATATAAAGTAGAAAAAATAAACACCATAGATGTTTATACCGATTACCTTGCGTCTTACAAATCAACGCCATACCGTAGTATAACATATGGTGATTTTACCTTCCATTATTCGGATAATTTTCAAATTAAACCAAAGACGCTAGCGGACGCCATTCTTTTTGAAAAAGGGGCAATTTACCGGGACATTGACAAAATCAGGACCTCTAGACAGCTCAACAACCTGAACATCTTTAAATACCCGAATGTTATATTTGAAGAGGATAGTACCGGTAGCAAGGTCAACACCAGTATTTATCTGGCACCTAAACCAAAATACTCTTTAGGCACAAACTTTGAAATAAGCCGTTCTAATCTAAGGAGACTTGGGGTGGGAGCTGGCGCCTCTCTATTGATACGTAACATATTTAAAGGAGCGGAGAATCTAAGTCTTTCGGTAGACGGTGCTTTTGGTCTTTTAAGTAGGGAAATATTTCAAGAGGACTATTTTTCAGAAATTGGAGGGGAAGTAACGCTCGATTTTCCGAGAATATGGTTCCCTTTTATAAACACCTCGAAGCTTATTCCAAACTACACCTTACCAAAAACCAGAATTGCACTTGGTACCAGTTTTCAAAAGAATATAGGACTAGACAAACAAACCTTCAACACCACGCTTGGCTATAATTGGACGCCCAATGAATTTAAAAGGAATTCCATAGAACTTTTGAACGTGCAATATGTTAGGAATGTGAACAGCAATAGATTCTTTGATGTATATAGAACCACCTATAACCAGTTAAACGATATCGCCACTGACCAAGCTGTGAGTCCCTTATTAGACCCCTCATATTTTAATGAAGACGGAAACCTTACTACGCCGAGTGAGGCGCAACCCGATACCACCCCGGGTACCACCGGATTCATAAGCGATGTGCGGAATGGACTAATACCGACTTCCAACGGCGGCTTTACCCAAGAAGATTTCAACAATGTGAACAGTATTGCGGAACGTGAAGAACGTCTCACGGAGAACAATCTTATTTTTGCGACCAACTACACGTTCAACAAAAACAATAGGAACGGTATAACAGATAACAATTTTTATCAATTTCGTTTTAAATTGGAAAGTGCGGGAAATTTATTATCCGGTATTTCCAACTTAATCGCCTTTAATGAAAATGATAGGGAACAACTACTCGTATTCGGTGTTCCTTTCTCTCAATACGTAAAAACAGAGTTTGACGTTGTTAAATACTGGGACCTTTCTCGATCCAACGTATTGGCGGCAAGAACATTTGTAGGTATTGCCATACCCTACGGAAACTCGGACAATATTCCCTTTGTGCGTAGTTATTTCGCTGGTGGCTCCAACGACAATAGAGCATGGTTCCCATATTCACTAGGCCCTGGAAGCACTTCTGCCATTAACGATTTCAACGAAGCCAACCTTAAAATAGCCTTGAACTTAGAGTATCGTTTTCCTATAGTAGGTGATATCAACGGGGCACTTTTTGCAGATGCCGGTAATATATGGAACGTCTTTGACGATGTGGAGAATCCTGATGCCATATTCTCAGGTTTTGACTCCTTAAAAGATATTGCTCTGGGTTCAGGTTTTGGACTTAGATACGATTTTACTTATTTCCTTTTTCGCTTAGATTTGGGCTTCAAAACCTATAACCCAGCAGAAATTCCTTCAAAAAGATGGTTTAGAGACTACAATTTTGCTAACTCCGTACTGCAAATAGGTATTAACTATCCATTTTAAATCTAATTGTTTTATTACTTTTGCCCTACATTTTTAAAGAAACTAACAGACTACAACAATATGGCTCATAATATTAAACCGGGCGTTGCGACCGGAGATCAAGTTCAGGAAATTTTCAAATACGCTAAAGAAAAAGCATTTGCGTTACCTGCTGTAAACGTAATAGGCTCAAACACCATAAACGGAGTGCTTGAAACCGCAGCAAGTCTTAATGCCCCGGTAATCATCCAATTTTCCAATGGTGGTGCTCAATTCAATGCTGGTAAAGGACTTTCTAACGACGGACAAAATGCGGCCATACAAGGCGCGGTAGCGGGAGCAAAGCACGTTCATCAATTAGCGGAGGCTTACGGCGCTACGGTTATTTTGCATACTGACCATTGCGCAAAAAAATTACTACCCTGGATAGACGGTTTGTTAGATGCCAGTGAAAAACATTTTTCAGAGACCGGCAAATCCTTATTCAGCTCACACATGATAGACCTTTCAGAGGAGCCTTTGGAAGAGAACATTGAAATATGCAAAGGTTATTTAGAGCGTATGAGCAAAATGGAGATGACCCTAGAAATTGAACTTGGTATAACAGGTGGTGAAGAGGATGGGGTAGACAATTCCGATGTAGACGATTCTAAGCTATACACACAGCCAGAGGAAGTGGCCTATGCCTACGAAGAGCTTTCTAAAGTGAGTCATAGATTTACCATTGCAGCTGCTTTCGGTAACGTACATGGCGTTTACAAACCAGGAAACGTAAAGCTTACGCCAAAAATTTTAAAGAACTCACAAGAGTTTGTTTCCGAGAAATACGGTGTTGGGCATAACCATATCGATTTTGTATTCCACGGTGGTTCAGGTTCTACGGTAGAGGAAATCAGGGAAGGTATCAGCTATGGCGTTATAAAAATGAACATCGATACCGATTTACAATATGCATTCCTTTCTGGTGTAAGGGATTATGTTCAGGACAATAAAGATTATCTACAGGCACAAATAGGGAACCCAAAAGGTTCCGATGAGCCCAATAAAAAATTCTACGACCCAAGAGTTTGGTTAAGAAAAGGAGAAACTGCTTTTATAGACCGACTAAAGAAAGCCTTTGAAGATCTTAATAACGTAAACACATTATAAATTCCTAAATTCACTAATCTAAACTATGGACAATATGACGGCTTGGTTTAAAAGAAAGGAAAAAGGAATTCAGACTACCACCGAGGAAAAGAAAGACACACCGAAAGGACTTTGGTACAAGTCTCCTACGGGTAAAATTGTGGAATCCGAAGATTTAGCGAAGAATTTTTACGTGAGTCCAGAGGATGATTACCACGTAAGAATTGGCAGCAAAGAGTATTTTGAAATCCTTTTTGACGATAATACGTTTACCGAGTTAGATGCAAAGCTAAATTCCAAAGACCCGTTAAAATTCGAGGACACCAAAAAATATGGAGAGCGGTTAAAAGCGGCTCAGAAAAAAACAGGTCTTAAAGATGCCGTAAGAACAGGCTTCGGAAAATCCTTGGGTAAAAATGTTGTAATCTGTTGTATGGACTTTAGTTTTATCGGGGGATCAATGGGAAGTGTCGTTGGTGAAAAAATTGCTCGCGGAATCGACCACGCCATCAAAAAGAAAGTTCCTTTTATAATGATTTCCAAATCAGGGGGAGCACGTATGATGGAAGCAGCGTTATCATTGATGCAACTGGCCAAGACATCTGTTAAACTGGCGCAACTCGCGGAAGCTGGCTTACCTTATATTTCATTATGTACCGACCCAACCACGGGAGGTACAACGGCTTCATATGCTATGCTGGGAGATATTAATATTGCGGAACCTGGAGCGCTCATAGGGTTTGCAGGACCTCGAATCGTGAAGGATACTACCGGAAAGGATTTACCGGAAGGCTTTCAATCTTCCGAATTTTTACTGGAACACGGATTCTTGGATTTCATTACGCACAGGCGGGACTTAAAAACCAAGATAAATCTTTATATCGATTTAATACAGAACAACCCAGTGAGATCTTAAAATCATATCACTTTATGAAAAGAGCCATAAAATCAAGTATACTACTATCGACTTTATGGCTTTTTTGTTGCGCATCGGAAAACTCCGTTTCCTTGCCGGTAGCTGAAGAAGAAACTACAGAAATTGGGAATGCAAACACCGCGCAAACGACCAATGTAGAGGTAACCGGAGAAGAAAATGCGTATACCTTCAGCGTAACTATTCTAAGTCCTGATACCGGCTGTGAACAATATGCGGATTGGTGGGAGGTTGTAGATACAGAGGGAAACCTTTTATATCGTAGAATTCTCGGCCATAGTCATGTAAACGAACAACCCTTTACCCGTAGTGGGGGAACCATCTCCATAACCGAGGAACAGGAGGTCTACATCAGGGCACATATGAATAATCTCGGCTATGGGAATACTGTTTTAAAAGGAAGCATCCTCACGGGCTTTACCACATCTGAATTGGATGTTACCTTTGCGGCAACGCTAGCAAAACAAGAACCCTTACCAACTTCCTGTGCCTTCTAATTAAAATATCCAAAAACATTGGCTGTTCAAAATAAAAATTATAGTATCTTTGCAGCCTGATTGAAAATCAGTCAGATACATAAAAATCATTTAAAATAATATTGGAATGTATTTAACAAAAGAAGTAAAAGCCGAGATTTTTAAGAAACACGGCGGAAAAGCAGAGAACACAGGCTCTACCGAAGGTCAGATTGCTTTGTTCACACATCGTATTAATCACCTAACCGGTCACTTAAAAAAGAATCACAAAGATTACAACACGGAGCGTTCTTTGGTAAAACTGGTAGGTAAAAGAAGAAGTCTGCTAGATTATATGATAAAGAAAGACATTGTAAAATACAGAGAGCTTATTAAAGAGCTTGGTATTAGAAAATAATTTTAAAAAGGGGATGGCTAACCATCCCCTTTTTTTAAAGTACTTCAAGTCTAAGAAGTGAAAAATGACGAACACAAAAAGCTACACATAGTTTTTCATTGGTCCACACAACAACACAACAACAGTCCGGCCATCAAAAATGTCGGAATGACCATTGTTTAACAAAATCCTGAGAAATTATCTTGGGTAAAAATCAATTTTATGATTCCAAAAGTATTTAGAGAGGTCATAGACCTTGGAGACGGTAGGGAAATTTCTATCGAAACCGGAAAATTAGCAAAACAAGCCCATGGCTCTGTGGTTGTTCAATCCGGAAAATGTATGTTATTATGTACGGTAGTTTCTAACTACAAACAAAGTGATGTAGATTTTCTTCCACTAACCGTAGATTACCGTGAAAAATTCGCTGCTGCAGGGCGTTACCCCGGAGGTTTTTTCAAAAGAGAAGCCAGACCAAGTGACGGCGAAGTATTAACCATGCGATTGGTGGATCGTGTTTTACGTCCGCTTTTCCCAAAAGATTATCACTCTGAAACACAGGTGATGATTCAATTAATGTCTCATGACGAAGATGTTATGCCAGATGCAATGGCAGGTTTAGCTGCATCCGCGGCTATTCAGTTATCCGATTTTCCTTTCGAATGTGCTATTTCAGAAGCACGAGTAGGGCGTGTAAACGGCGAATTCGTCATTAACCCGACTAGAGCGCAATTAGCCGAATCTGATATTGACATGATGATCGGTGCTTCTGCTGATTCTGTTATGATGGTTGAAGGTGAAATGGATGAAATTTCCGAAGAGGAAATGACAGAGGCTATCAAATTTGCCCATGAAGCAATTAAAGTACAATGTGCAGCACAAGTTAAACTGGCTGAAGCTTTCGGCAAGAAAGAAGTACGTGAATATGAAGGCGAAAGGGAAGATGCTGATTTAGCTAAAAAAATTCATGATATGGCATATGACAAAGTGTATGCTATAGCAAAAGCTGGTTCTGCCAAGCATGAAAGAAGCGCTGCCTTTAGCGAGATAAAAGATGAGATTAAAGCTTCTTTTTCTGAGGAAGAACAAGAGGATTTTGGCGCTCTCATTTCTAAATACTACTATAAAGCTGAAAAAGCTGCGGTTCGTGACCTTACTTTAAACGAAGGTCTGCGTTTAGATGGTCGTAAGACCGATGAGATTCGCCCAATCTGGTGTGAAATCGATTACTTACCATCAACGCACGGTTCTGCCATCTTTACCCGTGGTGAAACGCAAGCATTGGCAACAGTAACTTTAGGTACCTCTAGAGATGCCAATAAAATAGATATGCCATCTCATGAAGGCGAGGAGAATTTCTATCTACACTATAACTTCCCTCCTTTCTCTACTGGTGAGGCAAGACCTATTCGTGGAACATCCCGTAGAGAAGTTGGTCATGGTAATCTAGCGCAACGTGCATTAAAAGGAATGGTTCCTGATGATTGTCCATATACCGTTCGTGTAGTTTCAGAGGTATTAGAATCTAACGGTTCTTCTTCTATGGCTACCGTTTGTTCGGGTACAATGGCCATGATGGATGCAGGTGTTCAATTGAAAAAGCCAGTTTCCGGTATCGCCATGGGACTAATTTCCGATGTAGATTCAGGTAAATATGCCGTTCTTTCGGATATCTTGGGTGATGAAGATCACTTGGGAGATATGGACTTTAAAGTAACTGGTACCGCAGATGGTATCACGGCTTGCCAAATGGATATCAAGGTCAAAGGATTGTCCTACGAGATTTTGGTAAATGCACTACAACAAGCTAGAGCAGGTCGTTTACATATTTTAGAGAAATTAACGGATACGATTGCTGAACCTGCAGCTGATGTGAAACCACATTCTCCGAAAATGGTTACCCGTACTATTCCTAATGAATTTATTGGTGCACTTATTGGACCGGGTGGAAAAGTGATTCAAGAACTTCAAAAAGAAACGGGAACAACTATCGTTATAAACGAAGACCCTGTTACGGAAGAAGGTATTGTTGAAATATTAGGAACGGACCAAAATGGTATCGATGCTGTGCTTAGTAAGATAGATTCTTTGATGTTTAAACCTCAAATGAACGAATCTTATAAAGTAAAAGTGATCAAGATGTTAGATTTTGGTGCCGTTGTGGAATATCTTGATGCTCCAGGCAACGAGACTTTATTACACGTATCGGAATTGGCATGGGAACGTACGGAAAATGTTACCGATGTCGTAAACATGGGAGATGAGTTTGAAGTGAAGTATTTAGGTACGGACCCTAGAACACGTAAGGAAAAAGTTTCGCGTAAGGCACTTTTACCAAAACCGGAAGGTTACGTAGAAAGACCACCAAGAAGCAATGATAGAAATCGTGGTGGACGAGATGACAGACGCGGAGGTAGAGATAACCGTGACCGCAAACCAAGAAGGGATTAAGTTCTTCTCTTGTAGCGTACAGAAAGCCTCAACGATAACGTTGGGGCTTTTTTATGCCGTTCAACGGAAAAAATAGTTTTTTTACACCAATTTGTAACATTTGCGACTTTTTTACGTATAAGTATATGCAGTCTATGCAATTGAACTTAATTTATATTAATGAGACAGCTTAAGATTACAAAACAGGTCACCAATAGGGAGACCGCATCTTTGGACAAGTACTTACAAGAAATTGGAAAAGTGGACTTGATCACCGCTGATGAAGAAGTAGAGTTGGCACAACGCATCAAGGCAGGCGACCAGATCGCTCTTGAAAAACTTACAAAAGCCAACCTCAGATTCGTGGTGTCCGTAGCGAAGCAGTACCAAAACCAAGGACTTACTTTACCGGATTTAATTAACGAGGGAAACCTTGGTCTGATTAAAGCTGCACAGCGTTTTGACGAGACGCGGGGATTTAAATTTATATCCTACGCCGTATGGTGGATTCGTCAATCTATATTACAGGCATTAGCAGAACAGTCTAGGATTGTTCGTTTGCCCTTAAACAAAATTGGTTCTATCAATAAAATCAACAAAACTTTTGCCTTTCTAGAGCAAGCGCATGAAAGAATGCCTTCGCCAGAAGAAATTGCGAAGGAGTTGGATATGACCGTTGATGATGTAAAACAATCCTTAAAGAACTCAGGAAGACACGTGTCCATGGATGCGCCTCTTATTGATGGTGAAGATTCTAATCTCTATGATGTATTACGTAGCGGTGAGTCTCCTAACCCAGACAAAGAATTATTACACGAATCCTTAAGAACGGAGATAGAGCGTGCATTAGAAACATTAACACCAAGAGAGGCAGATGTTATTCGTCTATACTTTGGTCTTGCCGGTCAGCATTCAATGACCTTGGAGGAGATTGGCGAAACTTTTGACCTTACTAGGGAAAGAGTACGTCAAATAAAAGAAAAAGCGATCCGTAGATTAAAGCACACTTCAAGAAGTAAAATCTTGAAAACTTATCTAGGATAGGCATTAAAAGCATAAAATTATATCAATTTGCCTGTTAAACAATTCTTAAATTGGAAATTTGGCATATAAGTTGTAATTTTAACGGTAACAACAGTTTATCATGACTGTTCGTTTTTTGATTGATGAATAAACTCCGGCTGATTACCGGAGTTTTTTCATTTTATATCTTAAGGAAAAAAATTAACTTGAGTTAATTTGTTTATCTAATTCGTATAAAAATGCAACAGCCCAATAATCCATTACATGGTATAAAACTGTCAGATATAATGGAACACCTTACACAAAATTATACATGGAATGAGCTGGCAGTAGAAATCAATATCAACTGTTTTAAAAATGATCCTTCTATAAAATCGAGCTTAAAATTTCTCAGAAGAACACCATGGGCAAGAAAGAAAGTAGAAGAATTGTATCTAAAATCCATCACGTAGAGAATGCCTTTAAATATTGTCTTAATTGAACCGGAAATTCCAAATAATACCGGAAACATAGGAAGATTAGCCTTAGCATCTGGCTCAAAGCTACATTTGGTAAAACCATTTGGCTTTGAATTAACGGACAACAAACTGAAAAGAGCCGGGCTGGACTATTGGCAACACATTTCCGTATCCATATATGAAAACCAAGAAGAATTCTTTAAAGTACACGACCAAAAAGAAATGGTCTTTTTCTCTTCCCACGGAGAAAAGAGCCATTGGGATATCAGCTATTCAGAAGACTTATTTTTAATCTTCGGGAAAGAATCCGTAGGCTTACCAAAGGAACTCTTAACTTCTGAAAATGCGGTTGTAGCCAAGATTCCATTAAAAACTTCACAAATCAGAAGCTTAAATCTAGCGAATGCTGTAGCCATTTCCGTTTACGAGGGCTTAAGGCAATTAAACAACTAACACGGCAATCATTCATTTTGTATATTTAAGTATCCAACAATGGAAAACAATGTACAAATCAATCATACTACCTCTGGTAGTGTCTATCTTTATCCTATCCTCCTGTAAAAAAGGCACAGAAACTTCTACTTTAGAGTCCAAGCAAGAAATAGTTTTTAATTTACCGGAAGGTTTCGTTTTAGAGGAATTATACCAACCAAGCAGACATGACCAAGGCTCTTGGGTCGCCATGACCAAGGATTCGGAAAACAAAATCTATGCGTGCGATCAGTACGGTAAAATATACTATTTTAACGCCCCTAAAATAGATGAGACATTAAAACCAGAGGATGTACATCCCCTAGCCTTAGAAATTGGCGAGGCCCATGGTCTTTTATGGTCCCATAATAGCCTCTATGTTGCCGTAAATAAAGAATGGGAGGACACCAAAGTTGATAAACAACAGAATGGTAGTGGTATTTACAGGGTAACAGACAGTAATGACGATGGCATATTGGATACCTTTAAAATGATGTTAAAGCTAGAAGGTCATGGAGAACACGGGCCACATAGTCTTGTACCCTCACCGGACGGAAAGGAAATTTATTTTATTGCTGGCAACTATACCCGTATCCCCGAAAAGCTAAAAGAAAAAAGTCGGTTGCCTAGAAACTGGGGAGAAGATAATTTATTCGAACCGTATCTGGACGCTAGAGGTCACGCAAACGATATTAAGGCTCCCGGTGGTTGGATAGGGAAGTTTAATCCCGATGGTACAAACTGGGAACTAGTTTCGGCCGGATACAGAAATCCTTTTGATATGGCATTCAATGGGGATGGGGAACTATTCACTTACGATGCCGATATGGAATGGGATATTGGAATGCCGTGGTACCGGCCCACCAGAATTTGCCATGTTACCAGTGGAAGCGAGTACGGATGGCGTACAGGCTCCGGGAAATGGCCAGCGTACTATCCAGATGCATTACCTGCAGTACATAATCTAGAACAAGGCTCACCTACCGCCGTTCTTTCGGGTATGGAATTGAACTTTCCAGATATATATTCGCATGGGTTACTAGTAATGGATTGGAGTTTTGGCACCATTTATTTTGCAGATTTAAAGGCAAAAGGAAGCAGTTACACCGCAGATCGCAAGGAGTTTTTATCGGGAACTCCCCTACCCTTGACAGATATGATAGCGGGTACCGATGGGAACCTGTATTTTACAACTGGAGGTCGTAGAATAGATTCTCATTTATTTCGATTACGCTATGTCGGTGACGACCTTGCGGATGCCGAGGTACGGTTGGAAGAGCAAGAACGATCTCTTCGGGAATTACGCCATAGCCTTGAGAATTACCATTCCTCCCAGTCGCCTAAAGGTATTGAACTCGCTTGGGCCAATTTGAACCATGACGACCGTTTTATAAGGTATGCGGCACGCATTGCTTTAGAACATCAACCTGTGAAACAATGGTTTCATAAATTTTTAGAGGAACGAGATGCCAAAAAAATTATAGCGGCAAGTATTGCATTGGCCAGACAGGGCAGTCCTGATATGCAAACCAAAATCCTGAAAAAATTAGACCCGATTATGCTTGAAACACAGGATACCGGGCACCAATTAAACATGCTGCGGGCCTATGAACTACTCTTTATACGTTTAGGAGAACCCAGTGAAAATGATAAAATCAAAACTGCTAAAAAGCTCAATGCTTACTTTCCGCATGCCAGTGCTGTAATGAATAGAGAACTTGGACAGTTATTACTCTATTTAGATGCCGATGGTATAACAGGAAAGTTGGTAGTACTACTGGATAAGCATACCAAGGAACGAACTACGCTCTCCAAGGATTTTCTTTCCGAAGAAATCACCCAAAGGAGCGAACAATATGGTCCATTAATCCGAGAAATACTAGAGAAAATGCCTCCCAGTGAAGCCATCTACTATGGCGTACTCCTGAGTCATGCAGTCAAAGGATGGACCAAAAATGATAGAGAAAAATATTTCAACTGGTTCTATGATGTGCTCAATGCCAAGGGAGGTTTAAGTTTTAAACCTGGCATGGAGAACATTCGTTTAGCAGCCATGAAAAATGTACCGGAGAATGAAAAAAAGTACTTTCAGGAAGTATCAGGTGTATATGCTCCAGGGGCAGCGGTCGCGGACTTACCACAACCTATTGGACCTGGAAATGAATATACGGGTAACGATATAAGTAAAATAATCTGGGGAGAGGAATTAGCAGATTACAAGGTGAATTATGAACGGGGAAAACGTGCTTTTGAAGCGGGAATGTGCATCTTGTGTCACCGGATGCGGGGTGAAGGGGCCGCCATTGGACCAGATTTGACCCAAGCTCATACCAAGTTCAGCAATAGCGCTATGCTCTTTGCTACCTATAGCCCTAACGACCAAATCTCCGACCAATATGCCAATACCTTGTTGCATTTAAAGGATGACAAAAAGATTTCTGGGCGCATCAAATCCGAAAATGATACGATGGTCGTTTTGATGCCTAATCCGTTCAATGAAAGCTATACTGTAGAAATAGCCAAAGGAGACATCACAAAACAAGAATTATCACCCCTCTCGCCCATGCCGTCCGGCTTGTTGAACCGGCTAAATCCAGAGGAAATAAAAGATTTACTCACTTTTCTACTTGCAGGTGGTGATGAAAACCATAAATTGTATCAACCAAAGTAAATAATCGCTTTTAAACCAAACTAGCTCTATGTTCCGTAAAATTATCTTTACCTTCTTCTTTCTCGCTGGCTTCAGCCTGCATAGTCAAGAACAATCCAATTCATCAACTTCCAAAACTATTCCCGCTTCATTTTACGAAGGTCTGGAATGGAGAAATATTGGTCCCAATCGTGGTGGTCGTTCTTTGGGTTCCACAGGGAGCCCAAGTAGGCCCAACGAGTATTATTTTGGCGCCACAGGTGGTGGGCTATGGAAAACCGTAGATGGTGGAACCGAATGGAAACCGGTAACCGATGGTCAGGTCACAAGCTCATCCGTAGGTGCTGTTGCGGTGGCGGAGACCAACCCGGATGTAGTATATATAGGTATGGGTGAAGTGCAGTTACGAGGAAGTATAACCCAAGGAGACGGTGTTTACAAAACGGAAGATGGTGGCGAAACATGGAAACATTTAGGGCTCAAGGAAACACAGGCCGTGGCGCGCATCAGAATTCATCCCACAAATCCGGACATCGTTTATGTCGCTGCTTTGGGACATCCTTACGGAGATAATGAAGAACGTGGCGTATTCAAGAGTACTGATGGTGGCGCCAACTGGGAAAAAGTATTATACGTAAGTCCAAAAGCTGGTGCCGTAGATTTAATAATAGACCGCACCAATCCCCAAGTGCTCTACGCAAGTACGTGGGAAGTTCAACGAAAAGCCTGGAAAATGTGGGGTGGCGGTGGCGACTCCAAATTATGGAAGTCTACGGACGGTGGTTCTACTTGGACAGATTTGACCTCAAATACAGGTATGCCGGCGGGACCGATAGGCAAAATTGGCGTAACTGTTTCTCCTGTAGATTCCAATCGCGTCTGGGCCATAGTGGAAGCCAATGAGGGAGGTGTATTTCGTTCCGATGACGCCGGTAAAACGTGGAAACGAACCAATGACGAACGTAAATTGCGTCAACGCGCTTTCTATTATTCTCGTATTTATGCAGACCCGCTAGACAAAGAAACCGTATACTGTCTTAATACAGGGTTTTATAAATCTACCGATGGCGGAAAGACATTTGACACAACGATTAAAGTCCCGCACGGAGACAACCACGACCTCTGGATAGACCCCAAAAATCCAGACCGTATGATCAATTCCAATGACGGTGGCGGAAATGTTAGTATCAATGGTGGAAAGACTTGGACGGAACAAGATTATCCAACATCGCAGTTTTACCATGTCATGACCACTAGTGATGTACCTTATCATGTGGCAGGGGCACAGCAAGATAATAGTACGTTGGCCATGCCGAGCGATGGCTGGGACCATATGCAAGCTCGCGGTCCCAATCACGGGTGGTACTATGCCGTTGGAGGTGGTGAAAGTGGCTGGATTACGCAACACCCGGTTAACAAGGATATTTTTTATGCCGGAAGCCAAGGAGCGCTTTTAACGCGATACGATCGGAGCAACGGACAAACAAGGGATATTCAGGTCTACCCTAGATTCTTCTCCGGAGAGCCCGCAAGTGCTTTACCAGAAAGATGGCAATGGACATTCCCCATAACGTTTGCACCACAAGACCCAAAAATCATGTACACTTGTTCTCAACACGTTTGGAAGACGACAAATGACGGACAGTCTTGGGAGAAAATAAGCCCAGACCTTACCTATGCCGACCCGGAAACGCTGGGAAAAACAGGAGGCATAATTACCATGGATATGAATGGTCCCGAGATTTATGCCACAGTTTTTGCTCTAGCGCCTTCAACTCATGATATTAATACTATTTGGGCAGGTTCTGACGATGGAAAAATTCACATTACCCGTAACGGAGGGGAAAATTGGGAAGATATTACCCCAAAAGACCTTCCAAAATTTTCTCGTGTCAGTATTATAGACGAATCTAAGCACCGACCTGGAACTTTATTCGTGGCGGCAAATAGATATCAGGTAGATGATCGCCAACCCTACGTTTTCAAAACAAATGACTACGGCAAAACATGGACAAAAATCATTAAAGGAATTGAAGATGGTCATTTTGCCAGAGCCATTAGAGAAGACCACGTACGCGAGGGCTTACTATTTTTAGCCACAGAACATGGTGTATATTTTTCATTGAACGATGGTGAGCTTTGGCAAAGTCTACAATTAGAACTTCCGGATACCCCTATCCGTGATTTAGTCATAAAGGATAACGATGTGGTGTTAGGGTCTCATGGCAGGGGCTTTTGGATTTTAGACGATATACAACCCATAAGGCAGTATCAACCAGAAATGAATAGTCAATCCGCAGTTCTTTTTAAACCAGCGGACGCGATTAGAGGAATTTCTGAAGCCTCTGTTCAATATTTTCTAAAAGAGCAGTTAGATACCATTACCTTTGAAGTTCTAGATGCCAATAACAAGCTCATCGATACTTTTACCGGTAGCAAGACCGAATACAAAGAAGACCCTGATATTCCATGGTGGAAAAAAGGAGGTTCTACCAAACCTACGACCGCAAAAGGTATCAATACATTTACTTGGGACCTAAGATATCCAGGAGCCACTGAGTTTGATGGAATGATCATTTGGAGCGCCCGACCCACTAGAGGTCCTAAAGCACCCATTGGCGATTACAAAATTCGAATGAAAACAAAAGACTACGAAAAAGTCTACCCCTTTAAAATCACCATGAATCCTAATCTAAAAGGGATTAGCAAAGAAGATTTGGACGAACAGTTTGCGCTTGCCAATAAGATTATGCAAAAAACTTCTGCTGCAAACGAAGCCGTCATCCGAATAAGAACGATAAAAAATCACCTCTCTGAAAACAAATCGAAAATTTCATCAAATACGTACAATAAAACTATAGTGCCATTTTTGAATCAATTATCAGCTATTGAAGAAGCCTTGTATCAAGTAAAAAATCAATCTGGACAAGACCCATTGAATTTCCCTATTAAGTTGAACAATAGATTGGCTTCTTTGCGCAGAAGTATGGAAAACGGAGAGGCGAAACCAACAGACGGGGCCTATAAGGTATTCGAGGAATTATCCTCTGAGTTAAAAAGCCATATGACCGATCTTGAAAGTGTAATGAATAAAAATCTTTCTAAAATTAATTTGATACTGAAAAAGGCAGGGGTTATACCAATTGAATGTTAGTGCTCAGAAATTAACAATATCAATTCCGTATTTTTGCAGGAAACAAGAGTAGCTAATGAGCATAGTCAAAATTGCACCGTCCCTATTGGCGGCAGATTTCGGAAATTTACAACGAGACGTTGAAATGGTCAATAATAGCGATGCAGATTGGCACCATATCGATGTCATGGATGGCGTATTCGTACCCAACATCTCCTATGGCATGCCCGTTGTAAAAGCGATACAAAAGTATGCTACCAAACCTTTGGACGTGCATTTAATGATTGTAGACCCGGACCGTTATATCCAGACCTTCGCGGATTTAGGAGCTTCAATCCTCACGGTACATTATGAGGCATGTACGCATTTGCACAGAACGTTACAAGCTATCAAAGCTGCCCACATGAAAGCAGGGGTTGCACTTAACCCGCACACTCCGGTTCATCTGTTGGAAGATATTATACAAGATATTGATTTGGTGTGCGTTATGAGCGTAAACCCGGGTTTTGGCGGGCAATCCTTTATCGAAAATACCTATCAAAAGGTTCAGGCTTTAAAAGCGTTAATTAAAAAGAAGGATACTTCTACCCTAATCGAGATTGATGGTGGTGTCACCTCCTCCAATGCAAAAGCCCTGACCGATGCAGGTGCTGATGTGCTGGTAGCTGGTAGTTTTGTATTCAAGAGTGATAATCCTTCCCAGACCATCAAAGAATTAAAGGAAATAGCCAAATAATGAAACTATTGGACTTAATAATAGTTGGGGGAGGACCAATAGGTATTGCTTGCGGACTGGAAGCTCAAAAGAATGGACTTTCCTATATAATTCTGGAAAAGGGGCCTATTGTAAATTCCCTTTACAACTATCCTAGCAACATGCAATTTTTTTCTTCTTCGGAAAAACTTGAAATAGACAATATTCCATTTATTAGCAAAGAGGCTAAACCTAAAAGGGACGAAGCCCTAGAGTATTATCGAAGAATCGTTACCAATAACAAATTGAATATTAATTTATTCGAAAAGGTCACCTCCCTTAAAAAAGATAAAGGAGTCTTTGAAACAACCACCAACAAGGCTAGTTACCATAGTGTAAATGTTGTTCTCGCTACTGGTTTTTATGATATACCCAACCTGCTCAATATTCCTGGAGAAGACCTACCCAAGGTAAGTCACTATTACAAAGACCCTCATTTCTACGCCGGACAGAAAGTTGCGGTTATCGGTGCAAGTAACTCGGCCATAGATTCGGCTTTGGAGTGCTGGAGAAAGGGTGCCGATGTAAGTCTTGTCATTCGGGGACCAGAAGTTGGCCAACGCGTTAAATATTGGGTGCGTCCGGATATTATCAATAGAATTAAAGAAGGTAGTATCAAGGCCTTTTATAAAAGTACGGTAACAGAAATAACCGAGGATGAAATTTATCTAAATACAAAAGAGGGCTCAGTGGTACTGCCAAATGACTTTGTCCTTGCTCTTACCGGATATATGCCCAATTTCGAGTTTTTAGAGGATTTGGGTATTGAACTGTCCAGTGATGCCAAACGATTACCGAATTACGACCCAGAAACTATGGAAAGTAACGTAAATGGACTTTACTTGGCAGGGGTTATCTGCGGCGGCATGGAGACACACAAGTGGTTCATAGAGAATTCTAGAGCGCACTCAGGGATGATCGTACAGCATATCATCAATAAGCACTAAAACAGCGGTACTACTATTTACTATCAATGAGTTTAGCGAAGTTATAAGCGGCAGCAACCAGATTTTCTTTACTTTGAGATACAGCCTGCTCTAAATTGGATATATCCCTTAAAATAGCACACACATAAGTCAGACCCGTTTCCTCTTGCTGCTCCGGGGGTAAGGTTACTGCGCCACATAAGGCCGCAACAGGAATTTTCTGCTTGCGAGCAGATTCAAGCACACCAGCAATGGTTTTCCCGGATAGTGTCTGACTATCCAATCTACCTTCCCCGGTTACTATCCAATCGGCGTTGGTAATTGCTTCATCAAAACCTGCTATTTCTTTCATTAAATCTATTCCGGGAATTAAGGTTGCATTTAGAAATACAACAGCGCCACCACCTACGCCACCAGCAGCTCCAGAGCCGGAAACCTTTTGAATGTCAGTTCCGAATTCCTGTGCTATTATTTTTGCGAAATTTTGCAATCCCTTATCCAATACTTCAACTTCTTCCTTATTCGCTCCTTTTTGAGGACCGTAGACATATGCCGCTCCATTTTTACCAAAAAAGGGATTGGTAACATCACAAGCAACTTTAATAGTTACTTCCGAGAGTCTTGGGTGACGACCTTTCTTTTGTATCCTACTAACCTTCAAGAGATTCCCTCCGATAGGGCTCAGTACAGTATCATTTCTGTCTAAAAACTCATACCCTAGTGCAACCGCAATACCCATACCCCCATCGGTCGTAGCACTACCTCCAATTCCTAAAATAATCTCTTGTACTCCTTTGTTCAAAGCATTTACGATGAGTTCGCCAGTACCTAAGCTCGTGGTTGACATACAATTGAGCTCATTTTTGTGGAGTAATTTGTACCCCGAGGCTTCTGACATTTCTATAAAAGCCGTCTTTTTATCCTGTGACAATAAATAACCAACCTCTATTTTTCGGAACAAAGGGTCGTTTACTGAGACTTTTATAGTATCCGCTTTTAAATAATACCGTACAATGGCCAAAGTACCGTCACCTCCATCGGCCAATGGTTTATGCTTAATTAGAGCTGTTGGGAAAACTTTTCGAAGACCTTGAGATACCGCTTCACAAAATTCTAATCCCGTTAGGGAGCCTTTGTATTTATCGGGTGCAATTACAAACTTCATAAGCCCTTAAATTAGCTAAAAAGTGTGACTTTTCAATAAAGCTTTTACCGTGATATCACAAATCCACAACCTTGGCACAAGCAAACTTTATAAATGCGATTTAAGGTAGTGTAAACTTCACCGAAAGGATTCGCCAAATGCTTTTTATAACGCGTTAACCTTTACAATAGGAACAATGTAAAAAAGCAAGAATTTGGCTTTATAGCAATTATCCAGACGATGTAGCTGATAAGAAAGTGCACTAGTTCTTGCTCTTTTCAAAAAAACAAAACCACGTCAAAAATGACGTGGTTCTCCTCTTGTAGTGACCCCGGAGGGATTACCTTCGCTAAAGCTCGTTTTTCCCTCAAAGCTTCACCCGAAAGTTCGGGATTGAAAATAAAAAAACTTTGTTTTCAAATTTAAGTGAGAATCTTTTCAATGAACTGTAGTCTTTACTTAGGGATTGGCTGCGCCTTTCCCTCAAAGCTCCGCTTTGAAAATAGTTCAAACAAAAAAACGCTCAAGCAAGCTTGGCGTTTTTTCTTATCGAACTATTTATTCGTGACCCCGGAGGGATTCAAACCCCCAACCCTCAGAGCCGAAATCTGATGCGCTATTCAGTTGCGCCACGAGGCCAATTATTTTTCAGTAAGCACTAGCTTACAAAGATAATTTATTCTTTACAATTGTGGATATTGTTTTACCATCCGCTTGGCCGGCAAGTTCCTTGGAAACCACGCCCATAACCTTACCCATGTCCTTCATCCCGGAAGCACCAGTAGCGTCAATGGTTTGTACTACCACCTTTTCTATTTCTTCTTCCGTTAGCTGCTCTGGTAAAAATTGTTCTATTACGACTACTTGTGCTAACTCTGGTTCTGCGAGGTCGTCTCTCCCTTGCTCCGTAAAAATAGCAGCACTGTCCTTTCTTTGCTTTACGAGTTTCTGGACCAACTTTACTTCATCGTCCTCGGACAGATCACCATTGCCACTCGTCTGTGCCAACAATAGCGCCGATTTAATGGCCCTTAACGATTCCAAGGCAACGGTATCCTTAGCTTTCATGGCCATTTTCATTTGCTCCATTACCTTTTTCTGTAGTCCCATGGTATATTATTTTAGCGGCACGAAGATAAAAAATAAACCCGAAAACAGCTTTTGTTTTCGGGTTTAAACTTCTTTAAAAAGGTATTACCTAATCTACATTGTCATGCAGAAAAGAATTGTTGGACCTTAACTGAATCTCATCGTTACTGTCATCACTTAAACTTGTTCTGGAGATTTTATTCTCTCTAGGATTATCGTTTAAATGAACACCTTGTCTTTTGTAAGCGGGTTCCTTTTCAATTTCATCGATATTACTAAGACTGTTCTTGAACTTATAGTTGAAATCTTTTAATTTTCTTCTGCGTTCGTCAGCCCTTTCTTTTAAAAGCTCCTCGATAGGAGTTTCCATAGGATCTACTTCACGATTCGTATGTGTAGTGGAATTATCATCTACTATGGTTTTCTTCTCAAAAACGAGCTCATCCTCAATAATTTTTGGCTCAAACTCCTCTGCTTTTGATTTAGCTCCTGTCAATTGATTCTCCAATTGCATGTAATCGTCCAGACTATAGCGTGTTTCCCTGGTCTTGTTGTACTCCAACACCGGTATGATTTCAACACTGTCCTTTACATCCATGTCCTTTACATCATCATCCAAACTAAAGGTAATAACGTTCTCCTTCTCATCTTCATCCTTTAAAGGCATATCAAAACTCATCGCAAATTGATCGTCCTCTTCTTCGACCTTTAATATTTCCGGCTCTACCACCTCTATACTCCTGAGCGCATCGGAAGACTCGATGATAATAAAATCATCTTCGGAAACATTCTCTGCAACCACTTCTTCATAAAAAACATTGAAATTCTTAATGTAGCTGGTCGTAGGTATCAAGTCAAAATCGCCATCGTCCAAAAGCTCATAGCGAGTTTCTGGTTCCGGAGCTGCCTTTTCTTCTTCGTCCTCAACAACCAGAGTATGCACCGTAGTATTATTGGACAAGAGCTCTTTCTCTGCGCGCTGACCATCCTCAAGCGTGTGGATTATTTTTTTTGTCTCTGTATTTACGATATCGTCCTGTTGTTCAATATTAAAACCCGTCGCGATTACCGTTACCGCAATTGCTTCTCCCAAAGTTTCGTCCTCACCTACACCCATGATAATATTGGCACCATAACCAGCCTCTACTTGGATATGGTCATTTATTTCGCCTATCTCATCGATAGTAATTTCTTGCGCACCGGACACGATCAGCAATAAAACATTTTTAGCACCCTGTATCTTGTTATCATTTAATAACGGTGAATCCAAAGCTTTCATGATGGCCTCGTTAGCTCTTGAAGAACCAGAGGCTATTGCCGAGCCCATTATGGCCGTTCCGCTATTGGAAAGTACTGTTTTAGCATCACGTAAATCGATATTCTGCGTGTAATGATGCGTAATTACTTCTGCAATACCACGCGCTGCCGTAGCTAAGACTTCATCCGCTTTTGAAAACCCAGCCTTAAAGCCTAAGTTACCGTAAACTTCCCTTAGTTTATTATTATTGATGACAATCAACGAATCTACGTTTCTCCTTAATTTCTCAATTCCCAATTGGGCTTGATCGCATCTCATTTTTCCTTCAAACTGAAATGGCATGGTCACGATACCAACGGTAAGGACATCCATCTCCTTTGCAAACTTGGCAATAACGGGAGCAGCACCAGTTCCTGTTCCCCCACCCATACCAGCAGTGATGAATATCATTTTTGTCGTATTATCCAGCATTTGCTTGATATCTTCCATACTCTCCATAGCAGCTTCCTCACCTACTTCAGGGTTGGCACCAGCCCCCAATCCTTCTGTTAAAGAAACGCCCAGTTGAATTTTGTTAGGAACCGGACTATTGTCCAATGCCTGTGAATCTGTATTACAAATAACAAAATCAACACCATTGATGCCTGCTTGGAACATGTGGTTTATGGCATTACTACCACCGCCACCTACACCAATGACCTTTATGACGTTGCTCTGATTCTTTGGAAGATCAAAAGAGATATTATCAAATTCGCTGTTCTTACTCATATTACTTTTATTACTGGTTATTGTATTCGTTGTATGCTTTATTATTTACTCTGCGTTGTCCAAAAACTCCTTTAGCTTTTCAGACCACTTGTCAAAAACTGATTTTCTTTCCCTTCTTTCTCCGTTAGTGGAAATTTTAGTGTCCCCACTTTCCGCATAGACCAGTTCACCTTCTCCTGTTTCTTCATTACCATCCGTGGCCTCTGTAGCTGGGGCCATCCTTGCCTCGTTCTTTATTGCATTCATTAATAATCCTACAGCTGTAGCGTATAAAGGACTCGCTATTTCTTCTTCTGAATCCCCGGCTAAATGCTCGTTTGGATAGCCTATTCTGGTATCCATACCGGTGATATACTCCACTAGCTGTTTCAAGTGTTTTAATTGGCTTCCACCTCCTGTTAGCACGATACCTGCAATGAGCTTTTTCTTTTGCTCATCATGGCCGTAGTTCTTAATCTCTACGTAAACTTGTTCTATAATCTCCACTACACGGGCATGGATTATTTTGGACAAATTCTTTAAGGTAATTTCCTTTGGTTCCCTACCTCTTAGTCCCGGAATGGAAACAATTTCATTGTCCTTGTTCTCGCCAGGCCAAGCAGAACCAAATTTAATCTTAAGCAACTCTGCCTGCTTCTCTATAATAGAACATCCCTCTTTTATGTCTTCCGTAATAACACCACCACCAAAAGGAATTACTGCAGTGTGCCGAATGATACCATCCTTGAAGATGGCCAAATCAGTTGTACCACCTCCTATATCAATCAATGCAACACCTGCTTCTTTCTCTTCTTGACTAAGTACCGCATCCGAAGAAGCCAATGGCTCCAAGGTGATATTCCCCAAGTCCAACCCGGCACTTTTAATACAGCGGCCTACATTTTTGATGGAAGTAACCTGACCCACAACAACGTGGAAGTTAGCCTCCAAACGACCTCCGTACATACCAATGGGCTGCTTAATCTCAGCCTGTCCGTCCACTTTATATTCTTGCGGCAATACATGGATAATTTCCTCTCCAGGGAGCATAATCAGTTTATAAACCTGGTTGCAAAGGGTATCCAAATCCTCATCGTTGATTACCTCTTCAGAATCTCTACGAGTGATATAGTCACTATGCTGTAAACTTCGTATGTGCTGGCCAGCAATACCAACAACTACAGAACCGATTTTAAGACCGGAGTTGCTCTCCGCCTCTTCAACGGCCTGCTGAATAGATTGTATGGTTTGTGTAATATTATTGACAACACCTCTGTGAACACCTAAACTCTTGGATTTTCCTATACCCAAAATTTCAATCTTCCCATACTCATTTTCCTTCCCAATAATGGCAACGATTTTTGTTGTTCCTATGTCTAGGCCTACTGAATATTTAGTTTGTTCCATTTCTATTATATTTTAGTGCACACCACTTGGTTATTGAATTCTAAACTGACGATCGCAAAATTTTCCAAAGTTTTATCCTTGTTCGCCTTTGCATAAAAAGCTTTAAAATTGCTGAACTTTTCCTCTAGATTATCAATACCCCCTAAATTCACCACAAAGCGGTTCAGCCTAAATTTTAATTGATAGTTATCCTCTGCCTCAACATGAATACCAATTATGTTTTTTCGTAAAAAATCGTCTTTATTTATAAATTCCAAAATTTCATACACATCTTTAAGGCTTTCCCCTGTTACATTACCTGTAATTATGGGAACTCTAGCTGAATAATTGGACGAAAACGGCATGCGTTTTCCTTCGTCATCCAAATAGAATTTTGAATTACCTTCTATGCGTCCGATTGGTTTACGTTGAACAATTTTAGACGTAAGCTCACCATCTATAGTAAGATAGACTTGGGCACTTTTCACCATTTCATTGGCCGTAATGACCTTCTCTACAGTATTCAAAACTAATTTTTCTTTAGGCACATTTTCTAGCCGTCCGTATTTTTGTATTAACAATTTATTAACCGTCCCTTCTGTGAGGTATAAATTTTGGTCTCCTATAAATTCTACATTTATTTTAGCGATATTCTTCCTATTACTCCTTTGGTTAGAAAATGCGTAAAGCCCCATTACCACTAGCATTAGAGAAATAAACTTTAAAATGTTCCAATTAATACGCATAAGACAGTTCCTTTTGTATTTTATTTATTTCGAGTCCGATATCTCCTGCACCCATAGTCACGAGAACATCAGGATTTTGAGCTTTTATTTCGGATATAATTTGTTCCTTTTGAATTAATTTTTTAAAGGGATTTGTTATTTTATCCAACAACCAATTCGAAGTAATCCCTGGAATGGCCTTTTCCCTTGCCGGATAAATTTCCAGCAGGCAAATACTATCGAATCTGGAAAGACTTGTCGCAAAATCATCACCAAAATCCTTAGTTCTTGAAAACAGATGTGGCTGAAAAATCGCCAATACTTTTTTCTGGGGATGCATCTCCCTAATTGCTTCAAAAACAGCATTGATTTCTGTAGGATGATGCGCGTAATCATCTATAAATACCAATTCATCGTTCTTTATCCTGTAAGAGAATCTTCGTTGCACCCCCTTGAAAGTGGCCAAAGCTTCAGCCAGGCGATACGGTGGGGAACCGGCCTCTATCGCCATAGCAAAAGCAACCAAACCGTTAAGCAGGTTATGCCTTCCCGGTTTATTGAACCTAACCCCTTTCAAAACTGAATTCGGGGTTCCCAAATCAAATATGTAGGTACCTTGTTCTATTCTTATGTTTTGGATACAGTAGTCCGAATTATCCTCAATACCATAGGTTATACCCGCTACAGGCAGACCACTCTTTACAAATAACTTTCCGTTAGGCTTTAGCCGCTTTGTAAATTCCAGAAACGATTTTTTCAATTCGTCCGAATCTCCATAAATATCCAAGTGATCCGCATCCATTGAGGTAATACATGCTACATTAGGCGTTAACCTTAAAAAAGAGCGATCAAACTCATCTGCCTCCACCACGGAGTACTCCGTACCCTCCAATAAGAAATTACTATTAAAATCCTCAGAAATACCTCCGAGAAAAGCGGTTAAAGGAGTGCCCGTTTCTTTTAACAAATGTGCGAGAATACTAGAGGTAGTTGTTTTACCGTGCGTACCGGCAACGGCAAAACAAAAGGAATCTTTTGTAACCATCCCTAATACTTCAGACCGCTTTTTAATATGAAAACCGCGCTCGGAAAAATATTGATATTCGGAATGTGTTTTGGCAACCGCCGGTGTGTAAACGACCAAGGTATCCTTAACATTTTTGAATGTTGACGGAATACGGTCCACATCATCTTCATAATGTATAGCTATAGTATTAGACGTAAGTTCTCTTGTTAAAGGGGTTTCCGTCTTATCATAGCCCGCAACATGCTTATTAATAAAACGAAAATATCGCGCAAGGGCGGACATACCAATGCCACCTATCCCGATGAAGTACACATTATGTATGTCTTTTAAATTCATTTTATCAGTTCAATAATTTTACGATTTCATCACATATTTCAATCGTGGCGTTGGGCAATGCCAATGCCTTACTATTTTTCGATAGTTCTTGCTGTTTTTCTTCCGAATTAAAAACGGAACCAAACTCCTGTTCAAAATCCCGCTCCAAATCCTCTTCTTTAATCATGATGGCCGCATCCTCTTGTACCAATGCCAAAGCATTTTTAGTCTGATGATTCTCTGCCACCGTTGGGGACGGGATGAAGATTGTGGGCTTACCCACCAAACACAGTTCGGAAACCGCGCCTGCTCCAGATCTAGAAATGATGAAATCTGCAGCGGCGTAGGCCTTGTCCATATGGTTTAAAAAAGCCTGCACCTTCACCTCTTTGGAATCATATTTTTCGTATTCCGCTATATATCCTTTTCCACATTGCCATAACACCTGAATCCCAAGGCTTTTAAAATAATCCAGCTTCTCCGCTATTAAAGTGTTAATTCTTCTCGCACCAAGACTGCCGCCTAAAACCAATAGCGTTTTCTTGTTGACATCCAGTTCGTAGAAAGCAATTGCCTCTGCTTTGGATACGCGAAGCGCAACCAAGTCCTCTCGTACGGGATTACCCGTTTTTACTATTTTTTCCTTTGGAAAAAACTTTTCCATACCATCATAAGCAACACAAATCTTTGCCACCTTATCTTTTAATAGTTTATTGGTAATCCCGGCATAGGAATTCTGTTCTTGTAACACACATGGTATTCCCCTTCCTGAGGCAACTTTCAGTAACGGTCCGCTGGCGAAACCACCCGTGCCGATAACCGCATCTGGTTTAAACCTTGTTACTATGTTGCCTGCTTTGATCAAACTACTTATCAATTTTATGGGAAACATTAAATTTTTAAGGGTGAGTTTCCTTTGCAACCCCGTAATCCATAATCCTTCAATCTTATAACCTGCCTGCGGCACTTTTTCCATCTCCATTCTATCCTTGGCCCCAACGAATAAAAATTGGGCCTTGGGGAACCTTCTCTTTAGTTCATTGGCTATGGCAATCGCCGGATATATATGTCCGCCTGTTCCACCACCGGAAACAATAAATCTATAATTGCCCACTTAATACTTCTAAGGGGTTACTTTCATCAAAATGCTTGTTACTGTTGTTGTCCTGAACTATACTTTTATTGCTTGCACTAAGAATAATTCCAATGGCCAAACAGGTCATCCAGCTAGAGGTACCCCCGCTACTTATCAATGGTAAATTCTGTCCCGTAACGGGAAATAATTCTACTGCCACCGCCATATTTATTAGCGCCTGAAAAACAATGGGCAACCCAACTCCTAAAACCAAAAGTTTACTGAATACGGTGCCGGCCCCGTTTGCAACCACCACGATCCGAAACAATAGGAACAGGTAAAAAAACATTAAAGCGAAACCTCCGACCAAACCATATTCCTCTACAATAATGGCATATATAAAATCTGACGAGCTCTGGGGCAAAAAGTTCTTTTGCACACTTTTCCCGGCCCCTTTACCAACGATACCCCCCGTGGCGATGGCTATTTTAGCTTTTTCAATCTGGTAGTTGGCCTGGACATCATCCGGATTGGAAAAACTATCTATTCTGCTCATCCAGGTATCCACCCTATTGGGAAATAAACCTGGCGCCGCCTTTGCCGTAAGGATAAATAGCGTTAAGCATAAAAGACCCGTACCTACTATTCCCAATAAATATTTTACGGGATATCCGCCTAAAAAGCACAACATCAAAACCATGGAAAATATGATGCCCGCGGTTGAAAAATTCGCAGGTAAAATCAGTAAAACCACTAAAAACACGGGAACCCATAAGGGTAATATACTTTCCGTAAAACCTATTTTGACATCCCTGATCTTAGACAGATAGCGGGCCACATAGATCATTACCACTACCGCTGCCAAATTTGAAGGCTGAAAACCAAAGCCCACAAAAGGAATCCTTATCCACCGACTGGCATTAGCTCCGCCGATAGAGGTTCCCTGCGCTAAAACAAAGATCAAGAGCACCAGTACAATGGGCAGCGCAATGAGCGATAGTCCCTTAAAAAAATGGGTAGGAATCTTATGTACACCGTAAATAATACCAAAACCAAGAAATAGTAGCAAAGCGTGTTTTACCAAATGGCCTACCGTAGTGCCATTACCTACCACGTACACCAAATTGCTACTGGCACTATACACCGGCAGAAAAGAAAACAAGGCCAAAAGTGCCGCAACGGCCCAAATAGCTTTATCTCCATTTATGTTTCTTAATACGCTTAACACTTATAGATTTTTTACACAATTCTTAAATTGATTTCCCCTGTCCTCATAATTTTTGAACAAATCAAAACTGGCACATGCCGGAGAAAGCAAAACACTATCCCCTCTTTCCGCAATTTTATACGCTACTTTTACCGCCTCTTCCATGGCAAAGGTCTCCACGACCAAATCCACGACATTGCCAAACGTTTCCTTTATCTTTTCATTATCCATACCCAAACAGACGATTGCTTTCACTTTTTCCCGCACCAACGGCATCAGTTCTTTGTATTGATTTCCTTTATCCACGCCGCCCACGATCCAAACGGTGGGGGTCTTTAAACTATCCAACGCGTAATATGTAGCATTCACGTTCGTTGCTTTGGAATCGTTGATGTACTGTACGTGATGAATTTTAAGGACCTTCTCTAACCTATGCGGTGCCCCTTGAAAATTAGAAATACATTCTCGTATGGTTTCTTTACGAATTCCTACCAATTTGGCAATCGTAGCTGCCGCCATGGAATTTTTTAAATTGTGCTGCCCTTCCAGTGCCAATGCGTCTGTCATAATCGTTATAGTGTCAGTATCTGTTGTTATTCTTATCTGTTCGTTCTCTAAAAATGCGCCCTCCTTTATCATTTTTTTCAATGAAAAAGGGATTCGTTTTGATTTGATCGGGTTGTCTTTTAACCAGTTGGTAATTACTTCGTCATCTGCATCATAAATGAGATAATCCTCTTCCGTTTGATTCTTCGTTATTCTAAATTTAGAGGCGATATAGTTTTCAAACTTATAGTCATACCGGTCCAAATGGTCTGGCGTTATATTCGTAATTACCGCGATATGCGGTCTAAACCGTACTACGCCATCTAACTGAAAACTGCTGATTTCCAACACGTAATAGTCAAAATCATTTTCAGCGACCATTTTGGCATAACTATCGCCAATGTTTCCCGCCATGCCCACATTTAAGTTCCCACCTTTTAAGAGATGGTTGGTCAACATGGTCGTAGTGGTCTTCCCGTTACTGCCCGTAATTCCTATAATCGTAGCATCCGTATACTGTGATGCGAACTCTATCTCAGAAATAACCGGTATGTTATGGCTTAACAGGTTTTGCACCAAAGGAACACTATCCGGAATACCAGGACTTTTCATGACCACATCGGCCTTGAGGATTAGCGCCTCAGTGTGCTGCTCTTCTTCCCAATCAATTTCAAAATGTTCAAGAACGTCTTTATATTTTTTTTGAATTGTTCCCTTATCGGAGACAAAAACCTTAAATCCTTTTTTCTTTCCTAAAATGGCGGTTCCTACACCACTTTCTCCGCCTCCAAGGATTACCAAAAATTTCATTTAGCGCACTTTTAAAGTCACAATAGTCACAATGGCCAACATAATTCCTACAATCCAAAATCGTGTTACAATCTTACTCTCGTGATATCCTTTCTTTTGATAGTGATGATGTAATGGCGACATCAAAAAAATTCTTTTCCCCTCTCCTAATTTTTTCTTGGTATACTTAAAATATCCCACCTGAAGCATTACCGATAAAGACTCCGCGAAGAAGATTCCGCACATAAGTGGAATCAACAGCTCTTTTCTCACGATAATGGCTATGACCGCGATAACGCCGCCAATGGTCAGACTCCCTGTATCTCCCATAAATACTTGGGCAGGAAAGGTATTGTACCAAAGAAATCCTACCAAGGCCCCAACAAATGCCGTTATGAATATTAATAGTTCTCCCACTCTGGGGATGTACATAATATCCAGATAGTCGGAAAAAATAATATTACCGGATACGAGTGCAAAAACACCTAAGGTGAATACGATAATGGCCGAGGTCCCAGCTGCCAAACCATCAATACCGTCCGTAAGGTTAGCTCCATTAGACACTGCCGTTACGATTAAAATGATGATAGGAATAAAAACCAGCCAAGCGTAATCTTTGGCACCATCTCCGGCCCAGCCAATGAAATTGGTATAATCAAACTCATTATTCTTAAAGAAAGGAACTGTTGTCATGGTAGACTTGACCTCTTCTCCCCTTACTTCCTCTACCGTATATTGGTCGGTAATCATCGTTTTACTATGCTCTCTCATGGTCACTTCCGGATGAAAGTATAATACCGCGCCTACAATTAAGCCCAGTACCAGTTGCCCTAAAACTTTGAACCTTCCTTTTAAACCCTCCTTGTTTTTCTTAAATACTTTTATATAGTCATCCACAAAGCCGATAACACCCATCCATAACATGGTAAAAATCAAAAGGATGATGTATATATTCTCCAACCTGGCGAATAATAAGACAGGAATTAAAGTGGCTAAAATTATAATGACACCTCCCATGGTCGGCGTACCTGCTTTTTGTTTTTGACCTTCTAAGCCCAAATCCCTTATCGTTTCCCCTACTTGTTTTCTTTGCAGAAAAAGAATGATGCGTTTACCAAATGCCGTTGCGATGATTAAAGAGAATAAGATTGCCATTGCCGCACGAAACGTACTGAACTGAAACAGACTTGCTCCAGGCAGTTGGTATTCTTTTTCTAAATATTCGAACAAATAGGTTAACATTTCTTATTTCAATTCTGATTCAATCACCGAGTCCACATCAAAAAGATGGACTTTCCTGTATTTTTGAATTCTACAATTATCTTTTACTACTTTATTACTTCTAAAAACGCTGTCACAGCATTACTTGTCCATCTGATTCAATAGGTCTTTGACCATTTTAAAATCATCGAAATCCACTCTTTCCCCGTTAGTTTCCTGATAGGTCTCATGACCTTTGCCGGCAACAAGAATAATATCGTTATCCACAGCAAGCTGGCAAGCTGTTTTTATGGCCTGCTCCCTATTTTCTATGGAAAGAATCTTCTTAGTGTTTTGCGGCTCCACTCCTGCCTCCATCTCCGATATAATAGCTGTAGGTGATTCGGTTCTTGGGTTGTCCGATGTAAAGATAATTTTGTTGCTCATCTCGGAAGCGATATTGCCCATTACCGGACGCTTAGATCTGTCTCTGTCGCCACCACACCCCACAACGGTGATGACGTTTTCATTTCCAGTCCTCAATGTGTTGATTGTCTCAAGCACATTTTTTAAAGCATCCGGCGTATGGGCATAATCAACTATAGCCGTAATTTTCTTTTTCGATATATAATATTGGAATCGGCCATCTACATTGTCCAATTCACTCAATAGGCGTAGCGTTTCCAACCTTTCCAGGCCTAACAAATCTGCCGTTGCGTAAATAGCCAGGATATTATAGGCATTAAAATGCCCGATTAGCTTGGTCCACAACTCGTTATCATCCACTTTAAGCAACTGCCCATCAAATTGGTTCTCTAAAATTTGAGCCCTGTAATCCGCATAGTTCTTTAAAGCATAGGTGTTTTTTCTTGCTCTTGTATTCTGCAACATGACCAAACCATTCTTATCATCGATATTGGTCAGGGCGAAAGCTTTCTTAGGCAGATTATCGAACAGTATTTTCTTGGTGTCCCGATATTCTGCAAATGTTTTGTGATAATCGAGATGGTCATGGGATAGGTTCGTAAAAATAGCACCCTCAAAGACCAAACCTTCCGTTCTTTTCTGATGTATTCCGTGGGAACTCACTTCCATAAAGCAAAATTCCACTCCAACACTGTTCATAAGGTGAAGGTGATAGTTTATCGTCAATGCATCGGGAGTGGTGTGACTTGTATCGTACTCCTTATCATCGACCATAATCTTTATGGTAGACAACAAGCCCACTTTGTATCCTGCTTTCTTGAACAGCTGATATAGGAGACTAGAAACGGTTGTTTTTCCATTGGTGCCCGTAACACCGACCAACTTTAAATTTTTGGAAGGGTTATCATAGTAATTGGAAGCCATTATGGCCAAGGCGCTGTTTCCGTTAGCTACTTCTACATAGGTTACTTCATTCACCAAATCGTCGGGAAGCGACTCACAGATAATAGCTTTTGCCCCTAAATCAATGGCTTTTCTAATATACTTATGTCCGTCCGTGATGGTTCCTTTAATAGCCACAAAGACATCGTCCATTTGGACCTTGCGCGAATCAAAACAAACGGCATTGACACTACAATTTGTAGTGCCACTGACCGCTGTTAGGCTAACTCCAAATAATATGTCTTTTAGAAGCTTCATGAAAGTTGCAATACTATTTTTTTAACTTTTTTAATATCCGTTCCCTGAGATATGGATTGATGCCTTACCCTTCCATTACCGATAACCTCTACTTTAATGCCTAGGTTTTCCAATATTGAAACGGCGTCCATACCACTCATCCCCTTAAGGTTGGGTATTTCATTATATTCTTTTTGGGCGTTCGCGAAATAGCGTTGATACGCTTTATCTAAATCCGTGTTGAACTCTTCTTCAACATTCACCTCATCAATAAGCGGCGATGTGGCGTACACCTTTTGCGCTACTGACTTAAACACGGGGCCGGAAACATCCGCACCATAATACCCTACGCTTTTATCCGGCTTATGTATAACTACGATACAGGAGTACTTTGGATTGTCCGCAGGAAAATATCCCGCAAAAGATGAGATATACTCATATTTATCCTTGTCCTTAGATACATAATTGGTCTGCGTTGTACCTGTTTTACCGGCCATCGAGAAATTAGAGGAGTACATTCCGTGACCTGTACCGTGCTTCTTCTCGACTACGTTCTTCAAAATTTGCTGTACTTTACGTACGGTTTCCTGAGAACAGATAGCCGGGTTCAACACCTCTTTATCGAATTTTTCAATGGTCTTGTTCCACTCTTTAACCTCTTTAAGAAGTCTTGGCTTAATAAGCTCTCCATTATTGGCAATGGCATTATAGAAAGCTAGTGTTTGTAACGGCGTTAACGACACCTCATAACCATAGGCCATTTGCGCCAAGGAAAGACCGGACCAACCTTTATCTCCCGGATATCGAAGAACCGGAGTACCTTCTCCTTTTACCGGAAGTCCTAATTCTTTATGAATACCCATACTCATTAACCTGTTCACATATTTCTCGGGGTCATCCTTATACCCGTTATGAATCATCTTAGCGAAAGCTACATTAGAAGAAACCTCAAATGCCTCGGCAATGGAAAGCTCTCCATGACCACCGCGCTTGGTATCCCTTACTCGATGCCTGTAAATTTTCCAAGAACCTTTTTCCGTATCTATGACAGTGCTGGTATCAACAACTTTGTCCTCTAGGGCTGCGACTAAATTCATGAGTTTAAACGTGGAACCTGGCTCGTGAGATTCCCCAATGGCATAATTGAGACGTTCATAGTACTTGCCCTCTTTTGTTTGTCCTAAATTGGAAATTGCCTTGACCTCACCCGTTTTGGTTTCCATGACGATGACCGTTCCGTGGTCTGCCTTATATTTCTCCAATTGCCCCAACAAAGCATGGTGCGCAATATCCTGTATATTAATGTCAATAGTGGAATACACATCATAACCATCTTTTGGCTCAATGATATTATCCGTACCTGTTGGCTTCCATTGGTTTTTGGCAATCTTTTGCTTCCATCTTTTTCCGGCAACACCACTTAAATACTCACTAAAGGCACCCTCCATTCCTACACGGGTGCGGTAACCGTTCTCATCTACACGCTCATAGCCAACACTACGCTCGGCAATTTTACCTAAGGGATGTTCTCTTTTGGATTTTTGTTCTATAATGAGTCCGCCTTTGAACGCACCCTTATTGAACAACGGAAAATCCTTAACGGCCATGTAGTCGGAATAATCCAAGTTTCTGGCAATAAGCGCATACCTGTTCTTGTTCTGTTTGGCCTTGCGCAACACCTGCTGGTAGTGGGAGGAAGTCTTTCCGAATAGTTTTCCCAAGGCATCCGACAGCGGTTTTATGTTCTCCTTAAAATCTTCATCACTCACCGTAACGGCGTCAAAACGTATGGTGTATTTGGAGACGGACGTTGCCAAAAGGCTACCATCATCGGAATAAAGGTTACCGCGGTTGGGCTCAATAGTAAATAGTTTGGTGGTCCTGGTTTCGGCCAATGCTATATACTTTTGACCGTCAACAACCTGTATGGAAACCAATTTAAATAGCACGGCAGCAGCAAAAAGGACAAGGCCTCCTGCTACAAAATATAATCGCTTTAATATGCTTTTGTCAGTTGCTGGCATCTTTATTCAGAATCCTTTAATGATTTTACCCTAATTTTTTGTGGTGGCGTTTCTGACGGAAACAATCCTTTATCCTCTACCGTACTCGTAATCGTAGACTCTAACTTTAATTGTTGCAAGTCTGAACGCGCGTCTACAAATTCATTCTTCAACTCCTTTACTTCTTCGTTTAATGCCGCTATTCGATGCACTTTTTTATCGGCACTGTGCGAACTACTGATCATTACCGCAGCCAAAAAAGAAGCGAAAATGATAAACAGCCAATTCTTTGGAGCGTCGCCGCTGACCAAAAACTTACCTTTTAAAATGTCCAGTATACCTTTCTTAACCATGTTGTACTATTCTAGTTACTTTATAAGAGCGATACTTTTTAAATGCGCTCTGCAATTCTAAGCTTTGCACTTCTCGCCCTATTGTTATTTTTTATTTCTTCTTTCGACGGAACCACCAAGGGACCCACTTTCTTTAGGGGGACGTTAATGTTTCCATAAAAATCCTTTTCCGGCTCTCCTTCAAACTGTCCGGCCCTGATAAATCGTTTTACCAAACGGTCTTCTAAAGAGTGATAACTGATAACACTTAATCTTCCTCCTTTTTCCAAAAGACCGGGAACTTGGTTCAAAAACTCCTTGATTACAGCGATCTCCTGATTTACCTCAATACGTATCGCCTGATAGATCTGAGCCAAAATCTTATGCTTCTTGTGCGCTGGCAAAAATGACTTAAGCACTGTTTTCAGCTCCTCTGTGGTATTGATCTCCGCGAACGACCTGCTGTCTATGATTACTTTGGCCATCGCGTTTGCGTTACGTAAATCTCCATAGGTGAACAACACATCACGTAAATCGTCATATCTATAGGTGTTCACCACATCATGAGCGGACAAATTATTACGCTTGCTCATACGCATATCCAACTCAGCATCAAAACGTGTTGAAAAACCGCGTTCCGCCTTATCGAACTGATGGGACGAAACACCAAAATCCGCCAAGATTCCATCTACTTTCCGAATGCCATAGAACTTTAAAAATTGGGTGATATACCTAAAATTCTCCCCAATCAAAACAAACCTACTATCGCCAAGGGCATTGGACTGCGCGTCCTCGTCCTGGTCAAAAGCGAATAACTTTCCGTCTTCGCCCAATCTTTTCAATATCTCCTTGGAATGGCCTCCTCCACCAAAAGTTACATCAACATACACTCCATTTTCCTTCACCGCCAACCCATCTACAGACTGCTTCAGCAGCACTGCATTATGATACATTGCCACCTGGTTTTTCAGCATACTTTACATCATACGCCAATTGCTCCCTATCATCTGCCGTAGAATCTACCTCACCATCATACGTAGCCTTGTCCCATATCTCCAAGTGGTTATCCATGGGAGAAAGGGTTACTTCTTTCTTTATATCCACTAGGCCAATAATATCCTTAGGTATCAATAATCTGCCAGTGGCATCAATCTCTACCTTGCGTAAACCCGCAGTAAATTTTCTTTTAAAATCCCTATCCTTTCTACTGTCCCCTAAGCGTTCATTGAGTTTTTTTACTTCTGCCTTCCAAACTTCGGCGGGATAAAACTCCAGACATTCATCGTAGTAGGATTTCTTAATAAAGAAGCCATCATTAAGCATGGGCGCCATTTGATTCCTTAAGGAAACCGGCAACATTACCCGTCCCTTAGCATCAGCTTTGCAGTTGAAAACGCCTGAAAAATAGATTTCCAAAATTGTTGGTCTTTATTATATAACTCAAATATATAAATATTATTACCACATTTTACCACAAAAATCCACTTTGTTAATAAAATAAACAATTTTTGACAAATTTTAGACCTCAACTCACTAATTATGCCCTCGCACAACACTTTCCGCTGAAATTTAAAGTGAGGTGTCCATGAAGAAAAAGCTTTGTCTTAGCAGATAAAGCCCTATTATTGTATTGCATTGAAATGCCTATATTTGCGCAAATATCAGCACCATTTTGAATGGAAGACGAAATTATTAAGGACGGAAAATTCAGGTATATTGAGAAGGGCGAAGGTACCCCGATCATTATCCTGCATGGTTTAATGGGCGGATTGAGTAATTTTCACGGGGTTACCGACTATTTCCCCAAAAAAGGCTACAAAGTACTAGTTCCCGAACTTCCCATCTACGATATGCCGATGATCAAGACCAACGTAAAAAACTTTGCGAAATATCTTGAGCGCTTTATCGAGTACAAAGGACTAAAGGACGTTATTCTCTTGGGCAACTCCCTGGGTGGCCATATTGGACTCTTGCATACCAAATTATTCCCTGAAATGGTGAAAGCCTTGGTAATCACAGGAAGTTCCGGACTTTATGAAAGTGCTATGGGAGACGGTTATCCCAAACGTGGCGACTACGAATTTATTAAGAAAAAAGCACAAGATGTTTTTTACGACCCAGCCGTTGCCACCAAAGAAATCGTGGACGAGGTATTCGAAACCGTCAACGACCGCATGAAGCTGGTTAAAACATTGGCCATCGCCAAAAGCGCCATACGGCACAATATGAGCAAGGACTTACCAAAAATGCATACACCTACCTGTATTATTTGGGGAGAAAACGACTCTGTTACACCGCCAAAAGTGGCAAAAGAGTTTCACGAGCTACTACCGGACTCTGAACTTTATTGGATCAAGGAATGTGGCCACGCCCCAATGATGGAGCATCCCAAGGAATTCAATGCCATTCTTGATGCTTGGCTGGAAAAAAGAAAATTCTAAAACTCTCTTAGATGAAAATAAAGTCGGCAGACTTTGTCATGAGCAACAGCGATGTTGCCAAGTGCCCCAACGAGCCCATCCCGGAGTACGCCTTCATTGGACGGTCTAATGTGGGGAAATCTTCCCTCATAAACATGCTCACCGAGAAAAAAAGTTTAGCCAAAACTTCGGGCAGACCGGGTAAGACCCAGCTTATCAATCATTTTAAAATCAACGGGAATTGGTTTTTGGTAGATTTACCGGGCTACGGGTATGCAAGGGTATCCAAAAGGGATAAGAACATTTTTCAAAAATACATTACCAACTACTTTTTACAGCGGCAACAACTGGTCTGCTCTTTTGTATTGATAGATATTAGGCATGAACCGCAGAAAGTGGACATGGAGTTTATGCAATGGTTGGGAGAGCACGCCATTCCGTTCGCTATTATCTTCACCAAGGCCGATAAGTTGAAGCCCCAAGCCATAGAAAGACAGGTGGACCATTATATTAAGGAACTGCTTAGCGGTGCTTGGGAGGAAGCTCCGCAACACTTCGTCACCTCGTCTAGCAAGCGCATAGGTCGCAATGAAGTTCTTGGCTATATCGATGCCATTAACCTCGATTTTTTTGAGGCCAATAAGAAATAATACTATCGGCGCTGCATCTCTCTAAAGTCGCGCCTTCAACAGCGCAATCAATGCCGTTGCATCCTCTAATTGGTTTAACTCCTCCGTTTGTACAAAAATTTCTAGGTCGGTCGTGGTTTCCATCAATACAATGGGAAAGGTAAACTTATAGCCGAACTTAGAACGGTACGCCTTGGTAAATTCATCCTTATGAAGGAACTCCATTTGTACCGTATCCGCAAGTTGCAATCTAAACTTCTTCCAAACCGCATTTTCCGTAAAAGCACCAAAAGTTATATCGCATAGGCTGCAGGCATAGGTAGACGGACTCAAAATTTTGTGTGCACCATCCAGTAATAAATTCCGAAGACCGGAATCGGCATTATAGATGAAGATTAGTTTTTGTAGCGTATCTTTTTTCATAACAGCTTTCGAAAATAGTATATTTAAGGGAGTCATTGGTCCTATCCGGACACGAATACTAACAAAACCTTCCCATGAAAAAGATTATTCTGCTCGTTGTCGTTTGCCTTAGCTTTCTTAGCTGTGCCGAAAAAAAGAAAGAACAAGTACCCCCTGCAAAAGCACCCTTCTCCGATGTAGACACCTTGGCCATAAATGACTGGTGGAACAGAGCGGACAATCCTATCATCAACTTAAAAGTGAATCGGGACAGTGTTATCGCCTTTGGCATCTATACCGTTTCTGGCACCACGTTAAAACTGAGCGCACAATGCTATCCACTCTACCCGGAAGAGACCAGAACCGTACGTCTGGAAATAAAAGAGAACGGTACCTGGACGGAGGTACAGTCCCAACAACTAAACGATCTGGGGTGGTCCGCTCTTTTTCGTGTAGAAAATTGGGACAGCTCCCAAGATCTCAAATACCGACTGCGTCACGGAGAAAAGGCAAGGTACGAAGGTACCATTCGCAAAAATCCGATGCACAAAGCGGAAATCAGTCTGGCCGCACTCTCCTGCAACAGTAATCAAGATAGGGGTATGCGAGAGAATTATGTACGCAATATTAATCATCAGGACCCAGACCTTATTTTCTTTGCCGGAGACCAGTCCTACGACCATACGGAACATACCGCGGCCTGGCTCAAATTTGGGCTGCAATTCAGGGAAACCTTCCGCCATAGACCCTGCATTACCATCCCGGACGACCATGATATAGGACAGGGAAATCTTTGGGGCGAGAACGGAAAAGTTTCCGTGACCAAAGGTAGTCCCGATGGTGGTTACCGCTATCATCCGGAATATGTAAAAATGGTAGAGCGCTGCCAAACGGCACATCTCCCCGACCCTTTTGACCCTACTCCTATTGAGCAGGGCATAGGGGTGTATTACACCAATTTGGTATGGGGCGGAGTTGACTTTGCCATTCTGGAGGACCGAAAGTTTAAATCCGGGCCTGAGGGTAAAATACCGCAACAAGGCCCTCGCCCGGACCATATCCGAAACCCGGATTATGACCCCGCATCGATTGATTTGCCCGAACTAAAGTTGCTGGGCGAGCGCCAACTACACTTCTTAAAAACATGGGGAGAAACAAATACGGATGCCACCAAAGTAGTGCTTTCCCAAACCGGTTTTTGTGGTGGGGCACATATTCACGGTACTATGGACAACCGCCTGCATGCGGATTTGGATAGTAACGGATGGCCACAAACGGGACGTAAAAAAGCACTGGAACTTATACAACAAGCGAACGCCGTACATATTGCGGGAGACCAACATTTGGCCACCGTAATTAAACAGGGGATTAACGAATTCGGGGACGGCCCTTGGGCCTTTGTAGTCCCTGCCATTGTTAACGACTATTATAGCCGTTGGTGGTGGCCCGAAGATGAAAAAGCCGGAAACAATCCCAACCCCAACACCTCCTTACCTTGGACCGGAGACTACCTCGACGGGTTTCACAATAAGATTTCTATGAAAGCTTATGTAAACCCGGAAAGTCCCTCGCATGGTGGTGGCTATGGATTGATACGTTTTAATACCCAAACCCAGGACGTTACTTTTGAATGTTGGCCTCGAAATGCAGATGTTACCCAACCTGATGCCCAACAATTTGAGGGCTGGCCCATGACGGTGAGTTTAAAAAACAACTAATAGTTCCACAAGCTGAGGCGCTTATCTCCGTATTTTGTAAGTAATTACGAATAACTTATTAAGAGATTTTTTGATTCTTAAGTCCTTTTAGGCGAAATTTAGGGATACAGACTTATATACGAGTTGGCTTTAATTTCCCAAAACATCACGAAAATGGATAGTAACCCTAAAGGAAATGAAGGAGAATATTTTGTGAACACTATCGCAAACAATATTTTTCTCGAATATTGGTGCTACCCAAGTCCTCATGATGAAAAAGGGGACAAAAAAGAAATATGCGACTTACTGATAACTTTTAGAGACATCTTAATAATAATATCAGTAAAAAATTATGACTTCAAAGACAATTACGACAGGTATTTTAATAATACGATTGAGAAAGCCTTAAAACAAATCCAAGGAGCTGAAAAAAAATTATTTGGAAACAAAAAAGTTTTCATTAAACATCCGAAAAAAGGTTTGGAGTTATTTGATAAAACTAGTTACTCAAAAGTTTTTAGAATAATTGTAAATCTTGGTAAAGGTCTGAAATTTTATCATCCATCAAGCTACACCAAATCAGGAAAACATGTAACCATAATGGACGGAACAGCATGGTTTGCTATTACCAATGAAATGAACACTATTAAAGATTTGACAAACTACTTATCTGCAAGAGAAAAATTATTGAGTAGTAAGTCTGTTATAATGCTTTTCTGTAGTGATGATGAATATGATAAAAAAACTCACGAAAAATTTACTGAAAGAGTTGCAAAAACACAGTCTAAAAATGAAAAACACATTTTTATTTCAGGGAGCGAATTGGATTTATTGGCCACTTACATAAATAATTCTAATAGTTACCCTGAAAATTTGACCAGTAACAATTATGCTGGTTTATTCTACGACATAGACGGAACTTGGAAAAACTTTATTTCTAACCCAGTATTTTTTAAAAAGAAGAAAAAAGACCAACAAAGTTTCTTTATTGATAAATTCATAGAAAACGAAATCGAATATCGAAAGGAGCTTAAAAAATTAGCAGAAAAATTAATGTCCTTAAATAGGTTTGAGAGACGCATTGTATCTGAAAACTTTTTTTCGTTCTACGACAAGTATAAAAAAGGTTATGAAAAACAATTCGCAAGAGCTTTTACGGATGTTTCAGATTTTGGTTTTGTATTCGCAAAATACCCTAAAGAATTACAAGGAGAAGTGCTCGATAATGTTTTAATGTTAGCAATAGAAAGTTTTGCCGTTCACACTAAATATTTAAGAACTGACTTTATAATTATTGCTTACCACGACGATTTCAAAGGATTGAGATATAACAATTTTGAATTAGCAAGTAAATTCACAGAACAAGAAGAAAAAGAAATAATAGCCGACGCTAAATCTTTAGGTTGGTTCTCTGAATCGTTTAATTACAGAAAGATTAATGAAAGAGAATATTAAAAAACTATGCCCACCACCGACAACCGTTGCGCAAGCCTGTAATTTTCAAAATACAGTTTGAACACAAGCCCCTTTAAGAGACTTTTTTTGCTGAATGCCTATTGGAGATGTATTGTATAAGCGTTTGTAATTAGTTAAAAGATTATTGGCCGGATTTGTTGGTCGACAGCTACTTTTAGCCGAAATTTAGGGATACACATTTATACTAGAAGTTGTGCTTCATACTGAAAAATCAGACCAGAAATGGAATTTTCAGTAAATTTGAAAAAAGGGAATTGAAATGGACATCAAAACATCAAAAATAGAGCTCGTAAAATTGATATTGAATATCGACAACGATAAGTTCATCAAAAAAGTGACGGATTTCATAAACAATGAAAAATCGGACTTTTGGAACGAGTTGACCAAATCAGAGCAGGCCGAAATCAAAAAAGGAATTGAACAATTGAACAAAGGCAAGCGGACTTCTTACGAGGAAGTTCTCAAAAGGATTTCTTGATGGAGGTCTTCATTTCCGAACTGGCCGAGTACAAACTCAAAAAACTTACCGAATACTTGTTGGAACAATGGAGTTTTAAGGTCAAAAAAGATTTTTTGACCAAATTGACCAAGAAAATCCAACAAATACAATCCCAACCTGAAAGTTGCCCGAAATCAAATGAATTCGGGGGAATATATAAGTGTGTAGTTACAAAACAGACAACTTTTTTCTATCGCGTCAATTTCGAGCGTGAAGAAATAGAAATAATTACTTTGTTCGACACGAGACAAGACCCTGAAAGACTCAAGCAGCAATTGGATTAGCTTCAAAAACCGATAGTGAATGTTTGACGAATTAGATAAATATAAATCAAATGGACATTTCTTTTTTTCAGCCTATGATGAATTATCAACGGTCTGTAACGCTCCGAAAAACGGAGTTGGAATTTATATCGTTTACGCACTCAAAGGCGGTAAAATTGAATTCATTTACATTGGTTCTTCTGGAAAAATATTACAAAGCGGGCATAAAAAAGTTCGGATTGGCGGAATGTGCGACAGATTGGTAAATGGAAAACAATTTGGAATTAAAAGTTCAAAAATCTAAACACAGAACAGATAAAATTCTGAACTTTAAGTGTTAAAACATTAATTGTCGTTAGATTGGTTCGTTGTCCGATTTAAAGAAATCGAGAAATTTAAAAAAGTGAACCAATAATCAATTTTAAACTATCTTGTTATAAACTTAGATTAATAGGCAAATAGATATTTATCGATATATAATTTTTTCGGGATTATGGGTCGGACATTTTTAACGGTTATCGGATATATAACAAGACTATTCACTGGGGATTTAAAAAACAATTCCAAAAAAGACACGCTCATAGATTTCCAAGAAAATATCAACATTGCACTGCTACTATTAGCTCGTATTGGAATTTTAATAATTATAGGAATTGTTACAGTTAAAATTATTCAGAGCATCGCATAAAAAAGTAAGCGCATAACAACGGTAACCGTTGCACAAGCCTGTGATTTTCAAAATACAGATTGAATACAAGCCCCTTAAAGGGGCTTTTTTTGCTGAATGCCTTTTGGAGATGTACTGTATAAGCGTTTGTAATTAGTTAAAAGATTATTGGCCGGATTTGTTGGTCGACAACTACTTTTAGCCGAAATTTAGGGATACATACTTAGATACGAGTTGTATGCCATTTGAATGAACAGAACTTTGAATATAGAAGAAAGGAAACCAATTTGGATTGCATTATCTGATTTCTATCTTGATACGGAACTTCAAGAATCTGATTTCAGAAATATTGCATTCAAAATCATTGAAAGTCCTTATTCTCTTAAAGAGATCAAAGAAATAAACAAGTATGAGATTTTTCCGGTATTACAACCTAATTTAACGAGCGTTACAGGAGAATGGGCAGGCTTTCCAGAAAATTGGCTTGTAGAAAATATTTTAAAATCACTTAACCAACGGACAACTTTTAAAAAATTAGGAATTGAAACTTCATGGTTGACCTTTAAATGGATGCAAAAAGACTATTGGGTAAAGCTTGAAAAAACTTATTCGGAACTTAAAACCAACCCAGACTCTTTCATTTCTACTTGTAGAGAAATTTGGAAGCAAGGAATTGAGCCATTTGAGTTACAACAAAAAGACATTGAACTCTTTGAGAGATTAAAGGGAATTGCTCTGTCATTTAAGGTGCAAGATAAACAAACAGAATTTTACCAATATCTACAAGAAGGGCAGTATTGGATAGGTCTTTGGACAGCTTTCTTCCTTATAGAATTATTTGATCTAAAGAAATCAAACAAGCTAGTTGGACTAAATGATAATGAAAAGGCAATTGACTTCTGCTTGAATAAAATTGAAAGGAATCAAATGTATTTAAAGACTGAACAAGCAAGAAACAATTGCAAAAATTGGATTGAAAAGAAAAAAACTGCGTACAACACAGGTGACGGTTACACAAGTCATTAATTCTTTAAAACACAACACCATTTAAGCTATCAAAGAGGCTTTTCTTTTGCTGAAAGCATATTGGAGATGTACCGTTTAAGCGTTTGTAATTAGTTAAAAGATTATTGGCCTGATTTGTTGGCCAACAGCTACTTTTAGCCGAAATTTAGGGATACAGACTTATATATCATTACAACATAAAAATGGAAAATCTTATTAATTATATAAAATCAAAAATTACTTTAACTCAACATGATATTGATTTAATCAAAAATCATTTTGTTTCGGAGAATGTTCCAGCTCAAACTAATCTTTTAGAAGCAGGAAAAGTGGAACGATATATTTATTTCTTAGATACTGGTATTGTAAAAGGATATCAAAATGTTGACGGAAGGATTGTTGTACAACATCTTGTAGCTGATAAAGATTTTTTCACATCTTTAGACAGTTTTATGACAGAAACACCATCACTAGATTATTATGAAACTATCACAGAGTCCAGAGTTTCAAAAATATCGAAACCTGATTTTGATATTTTACAAAAAGAAACAAAATTTTGGTCAATATTAGTTAAAGAAATAACAAACGAACATTTAAGTTGCAAATTGGAGCGTGTCAAAGATTTTCAAATTTTGACCGCTAAAGAACGTTATATGAAATTTGTAAATCAGTACCCAAAACTAGCTTTGAATGTATCTATTGACAATATCGCCTCTTTTTTAGGAATGGAACCTCAATCCTTAAGTCGTATTAGAAAACAAATCACTTTCTAACAAATGTTATTTCTAGCTATATAAAGGGTTTTGAAATTTGCTCAAACAAAATTTAAGAATTATGAGCAATGAAATTTCATTGGTAACTGGCGGAAATGGACATTTAGGAAATAACCTAATTAGACATTTACTTTCCAATAACCAAAAAGTAAGAACAACCGTAAGAAACATAAATAAGACTGAGCCTTTCAAAGGTTTAAACTGTGAGGTTGTACAGGCTGACATTACAGATATTATATCATTAAAAAAAGCATTTCAAGGAGTTACCAACTTATATGCAGTTGCGGCAAATTTTAGTATGTGGGCGAAAAATCCTAAAGAGGAAATTTATGATAATAATATGCAAGGAACTCAGAATGTATTTGATATTGCTAAAGAATGTGGCATCGAAAATATCGTTTATGTAAGTTCTGTAGCCAGTTTAGATTTTACAAAATTACCTGCAAATGTTGACAATGGATATAATAAAGACCGAAGAAATTGGTATTATAACTCTAAAAACGATTCTGATAAACTAGCTTTAGAATTAGGGGAAAAATATAATATTAGAACTGTCCTTGTTCTACCTTCTGCGATGATTGGCTCTAAAGCTTATAAATTAAGTTACTCTAACAATCTAGTATTACAAGTTTTAAATGGAGAAATACCTGTAGACACCAATGTAACTTTAAATTGGGTTGATGTAAAAGATGTAGCCTCTGGTCTATATAACGCTATGCAAAAAGGCAGAATTGGAGAACGCTATATTCTATCTAATAAACAACACACTACGTTACAAGAAACAGTAAAAATAGCATCAGAACTATATCCTGAACTAAAATTAAAAATGCCTAAAAAAGTACCAAAATGTTTATTGTACTCTGTTGCAGGTTTAATGGAATTTAGCAGTAGACTTACAGGTAAAGAGCCTTTATTACAGAGACATTACTTGGATATGTTTTACGGATTAAAACAAGATTATGATATCAGTAAATCTAGAAAAGAATTAGATTTTAACCCCAAACCTTCAAGAAAAGCTTTGGAAGATGCTTTTAAATATTTGAAAACAGATTGGAAAAAAGAAAATGGTAGATAACAAAGGTAACCGTTGCACAAGCCTGTGATTTTTAAAATACAGGTTGAATAAAAGCCCCTTAAAGGGGCCTTTTTTCTCTTAGGTTCAGATGTGCAAAGACGATTTTTGATGCTTCATGAACCGACTGGCCAAGTAACCCAGGATACTTTTGACTTATGCTACCAAAGCAAGTTTGTTCCAATCACTTTTAATTCTATTCAAGATGATTTGGCATAGGCGTCCTGACAAAAGATAAGTTCATCAGACCTGCATTGACCATTTGGGCTGCTTGCTTGTTCACACGTAATCCTAGAATTTACTATATTTAATAAGAATAAGCAACATCTAAATAGACCAAGAATACTACAAAAACTAGGCATGAGCATATCTTAAATAGTGCGCATCACTAAAACAAAACATCATGAAAGTTACCGCTGAAAAAAACGAGAAAGTGGCCCAAATGATATTTGCATCCATTTATCCACTTTACCTGAACAGGTTAGAAAAAAATGGAAGAACAAAAGAAGAACTAGACCAAGTCCTAACCTGGTTAACCGGTTTTGACCAAGATACTTTGCAAGCGCTCATTAACGACAAAGTAACCTTTAGAACCTTTTTTGAAAAAGCCAACATGCATCCGAACGCACAACTCATTAAGGGTGTGGTCTGTGGCTATCGCATTGAAGAAATAGCCGATGAGTTTGAGGTATATAAGAATTGTAGGCGCATGGAAAAACTAATCGATGAACTGGCCAAAGGTCGTAAAATGGAAAAAATTCTCAGAAAAACCTGATACCCATATACTGCTCCAAGCAATCCTTAGGAGAAAATTGATATAACCCTTACGAACTTTACTTTACAGAAAGCATTATGAGAATACTAGTACTCCTTAGCATTTTTTTTTCCTTAACCGCAATACAAGCGCAGGCCTATAAGGATAGTATTATTGCCTTCCAAGACCATCTCAACGAAGAGTACCGTGACACTATTAAATCACCACTATCCCACGAGGATATCGAGAAGTTTCAAGGGCATACGTTTTTCCCCGTAGACGAGAACTTTAAGGTCACCGCGAATTTTCAGAGAGCCTTAAACCCCATACCCTACCAAATGAAAACAACTACCGACAGGGTGCCGGTGTACGATATTTACGGCATAGCTACTTTTACCATTAATGGAAAGGAAATGAAGCTAAACATCTATCAGAGTCATTACCTTAGAACAAAGGAAAAATATAAAAACCGCTTATTTCTACCTTTTACGGACCTCACCAATGGTATTGATACCTATACCGGTGGTAGGTATTTAGATTTAAAAATACCTGCTGGCGACACTATTTTAATAGATTTCAATAAAGCGTACAATCCATACTGTGCCTATAATATGGATTATTCTTGTCCTATACCGCCTAAGGAAAACGACATGCCCATTGCCATCCGAGCTGGAATACTTATGCAACCGGAGCCCGAATAAAAAGATAAGCTTACTTGCCCAATTCTAGCTTCTCGGCAAAATAATCACAGAAATCCTTCATGGTGGCGGTCATCTTTTCGTCTTGCGTGGCCTTCATAAAAGTATCGGTCAAAGAAACCAAGGTCTGATGAAAAAAAGTTTTCATTTCATCCACGGGCATATCCTTGGTCCATAAATCTATTTTAAGCGATTCTTGGTTCTTACTATCCCAAACGGAGAGTAACATCGCCTTTGCTTCCTCATTATCAATACCACCATCTTGTGCGGACCAAGATAATTTCTCCGGTACCCGGTTATCATCTAATCCTACGCGCAATGTTATTTCCGATACATGTAAATCTGCCATCTAATTTCTTGGTTTGTAGTTCGATTTTTTGAATAGTTCCTCCGCTGGCATCGCCAATAGTTGTTTGAGTTCTATGTCATTGTTTTCCATAAAAGCCCTCACAATTTGCCATCCTATGTAACGACCTAGCCTGCCCGGGGATTCATTATCCAGTTCCAATCCAAATTTTGAAAAAGGCGCTTGGTCCAAAAACCTTGGATTTAAACCATTTTCCGTGCTGTACAGATGCTCTTGCTCAATAAAGTTCCTCCAAATAGGCTCCTCATTGGCTATGGCCCAGTTAAGTTCCTCTTCCGTATACCCAATTTTTACGGTATCGTCCGCATTTGGGAGCAACTTATCCTTTAGGTATAGCTCTTTCCCAAAATAAATCATTCGCGCCAAAAAGGTTCTGTCCCTTGGCCGCGGCACCACTTTCTTGGCAAACGAACTTACGATATCACTGGCCAAATAGGCCCTATCAAGACTTTTAGCAATATAGCGCTGAAAACCGCCGTAGTATTTATGCGCTGGCCCTAGATAGTTGTCCAAACCTATGAGCAACAAGGTATCCGCTAGGATTATCCTGTTGTTGTAGTCTACATCGTTGGTAACGGTAATTATATGTGGGGTGGGCTGTTCTGGGAAATAGTATTTTACATGTTTGAACAATTGCTCCAGTGCCGCCCTTTCATCTTCAAAACTGTTAAAGGTGTTCCCTACTTGTTGCAAAAGCTCTATTTGTAGTGAATCTTGCATTTTGGCAATCCAGACACTATCTGGAGCGGGAAAAAAATAGGGATAGGTACTTCTGAGTTCTGGCAAACTTTCCGGGGTTGCGGCCGCAAACTCCCGATCAAATCTTGTAATCTTCAGGTCCAATGGAATCTTGGCTACCTCAGCAGCAACTTTATCGCCATCATTACAGGAAAAAAGAAGTACTGAAACTAACAATCCGCTAAAAATGAGTTTTTTCATACCAAGTATTTTGGAATACATTTTCTTATTCTCCAAGGACAACTTATTTTTAAGGCAAAGTTAATCGATTTATATAAATATTGATAGTCTTATGCAAACTGAAAAAGTGATAGACCACATCGTTACTTGGTTAAAAGATTATGCGACCAATGCAAAACAGAAAGGTTTTGTAATAGGAGTTTCTGGCGGTATAGACTCCGCAGTGACCTCTACCCTATGTGCCAAAACGGGCTTAGATTTGCTTTGTCTTGAAATGCCCATTCACCAAGCACCCAATCAGTCGGACAGGGCATCTAGACATATTGCCTGGCTACAGGAAAATTTCCCAAACGTAAAACGCCAGCCGGTAAACCTGACCCCTGTTTTTGACAGCCTGGTAGCTGCGTTCCCAAAGGTCGAAAACGAAGAAGAACGTTTTATGTCACTCGCCAATACCCGTGCGCGTCTGCGGATGACCAGTTTGTATTACTTTGCTGCATTGAACCGATACCTGGTGGCAGGAACAGGAAACAAAGTTGAGGATTTTGGCGTAGGGTTCTATACCAAATATGGTGATGGTGGGGTTGATTTAAGTCCGATAGCGGATTTACTAAAGACCGAGGTTTATGCTATAGCAAAAGTCCTTGGCGTTAACGAGGAGATTATTAAAGCGGCTCCTACGGATGGTCTTTGGGGAGATGACAGAACCGATGAGGACCAAATTGGGGCATCGTACCCAGAGTTGGAATGGGCCATGAAAATGAAGGATGAAGGCCGAACAATTGAGGAATTCACAGGCAGGGATAAGGAAGTCTTCAAGATTTTCAGTAGATTCAACTCGATGAACCAACACAAAATGCTGCCGATTCCCGTTTGCGTTATACCCGAAATGTTAAAATAAACCACTCACCTAACAATCAGGTAGATAAATCGAATATTTTCTGACAAATTTTAAGAGTAAGAAAAAATAGTACATCTTTGCCTTCTAATTTAGATTATTTAGTCTTACATTGCATGTACGTCTTTTTGGACAACAAAATGCAAGTAAAGACGGTCTAGAAAAATCAACATAATGATCAAAGTTTTAATCGCGGACAATCATCCCATCATAAGAATGGGAGTACGAAACGTTCTTGAATCCGCAGCTGGTTTTGAATTAGTAGACGACGTAGCTACTACTGAAGAACTTTTTGAAAAACTGGAAAAAGTTACCCCCGATGTTGTCATGTTAGAGATGGATATTCCGGAAATTAATGGAATAGCAGCGCTACGAAAAATCAAAAAAGAATACCCTGATGTAAAGGTTCTTATGTACAGCGGACAATCTGAGGATGTCTATGCTTTAAGTGCTATCAGAGCAGGTGCTTTTGGATACCTATCCAAATCTTCTGACATTGATTACATCATTGCGGCGGTAAGAAAAGTCAGTGAAGGTAGTATGTTCATCACCAACGAGCTAGCGCAGCGGTTAGCATTTGATGAAGGAACTAAGAAACCAAGGAGGTTCTTCCGTAAATTATCCACTAGAGAAGTTGAAGTTTTAAAACTTTTGGCTAGCGGAAAACGTAACAAGGAAGTAGCTCAAGGGCTCAACCTTAATGAAAAAACAGTAAGTACCTATAAGGCACGTTTAATGAAAAAGTTAAACGTTGACAATATGGTAGATTTACTACAACAAGCAAAAGCGCTAGAATTGTACTAAGCCCTTATGCTAAAAAATTTAAAGCCCGCATTAGCGGGCTTTTTTCATTTTCATGGCCATCCCGATTACGATAGCACCCTATTCAATTTTTTATTCAGAAGCTTATTGAGCTGTATGTAGTTCATAATTTCCTCCAATGTTTCCCTATGGTCTTTAGCCACATCCTCGGTTTCACTTTGTAATGATTCCATTCGTTTTTTGATCAGGAAACAACGCAGGGTCAAAATTGTTTCGCTTACCAATTGGGATACACTCTTTTCCTTGGGCTTCGGGTAAATATCCTTTCGTTCCCACGCATGTAAAGTGTAACGCTCCTCCTCCATTAAGATGGAAGAAATATCGTTTGCGGCGTCCTGTTCCAGTCCCGCGATAAAAGTATTGATAGTGAATTCTTCCGTTTGATTCAAAGCTTCAATAAGTTGATAATAGATAACCCTAAACTGCGGATTCGCCAATTCTATTTCATCCTCTTGTAAATCCAAATAAACTTTTTCATAGACCTTGACCTCTAAGGATTCTGGCTCCAATATTAGATCACCCGCCTCGTTTTCCTTTAAGATGAGGTCTTCAAACTCCTCTTTACGGTCCCCATAGACCAACAGGAGCTCTATTATTTTTTGCTCTAGAACAAACTGTACATCTACCTTTTCTTGAACCGTTTCATTACGTACAATGTTAAAGGCCTTTTGTTCCTCGCGTTCTTGTTTTTTGGCATCGGCAACATCCTTTTTACCTACCTGCGCCAAGGTATTGAACAAGACCGCTTCGGAAATATTCATAATTTGGGCACATTCCTGGATGTAGATTTCCTTTTTTATACGGTCCGGAATTTTAGCGATACTGTTGACGATATCCCTGACCGTATCCGCCCTTTTGATAGGGTCATCCGATGCCTCCTTGACCAACAGCGAAGCTTTGAACTGAATAAAATCTTTCGCATTTTCCTTAAGATAATGCTCCACCTCTTCCAGTTCGTTGTTCTTAGAAAAACTGTCCGGGTCCTCACCCTCTGGAAACGTGCATATTTTAACGTTCATCCCCTGTTCCAAAATAAGGTCTATCCCTCGTAAGGAAGCCCTTAATCCGGCCGCATCACCATCGAACAGAACGGTAATATTTTTAGTAAGCCGGTTTATGAGGCGTATTTGTTCCGAAGTCAGGGCCGTACCACTCGAAGATACGACGTTATGAATGCCCCTTTGGTGAAATTGAATAACATCGGTATATCCTTCTACCAAATAACAATTGTCCTCTTTTGCTATGGCCTGCTTGGCATAATAAATGCCGTACAACACCTTGCTCTTATGGTAAATTTCACTCTCGGGAGAATTAAGGTACTTTGCAGCCTTCTTATCATTGGTCAATATTCTACCTCCAAAGCCCAAGACCCGTCCACTAAGCGAGTGAATAGGGAACATGACCCTCCCCTTAAAACGATCGAACTTTCTAGGGTTGTTCGGGTTGTTCGCATCTTCCTTTACGATGGTAAGCCCCGTTTTCTGAAGATAATCCAGTTGATAGCCCTTGTCCAATGCCGCGGTCGTAAAACCGTCCCATTGGTCCAAGCAGTACCCCAACTCAAACTTTCTAATAGTCTCCTCCGTAAATCCGCGTTCCTTAAAATAGCTTAAGCCAATTGCTTTGCCCAGTTCCGTATCCCATAACATTTGCTTAAAATGTTGCTGGGCAAACTCTGAGACCAAATACATGCTTTCGCGCTCGTTGGCCTGCTCTTTTTGTTCATCTGACTGCTCGGTTTCCTCTATTTCAATATTGTACTTTTTAGCCAGATATTTGATGGCCTCGGGATAGGTAAAGTGCTCGTGCTCCATTAAAAATGCTACCACATTACCTCCTTTACCGCTACTAAAATCTTTCCAAATCTGTTTTACCGGCGATACCATAAAACTTGGTGTGCGCTCATCTGAAAATGGACTAAGTCCCTTGAAATTTGAACCCGATTTTTTTAACTGTACAAAATCACCGATGACCTCCTCTAATCGGGCGGTTTCATAAACTTGGTCTACGGTAGTTTTAGCAATCAATTTTTTGTCTTAAGAAGTCGATAAAGGTACTAAAAAAGGGAAAATTTAAGATACTAAAACTTTTGATTAGAACTAATGAAATACATACCGTTATGAACTACTCCTTTAATAATCCCTAACTTTAAGGTTCTTATTTCTAAATTAAAGCTACTAAACAGCCCTAGCTTGACGAAAAAAATTGGATTTTGGCCCTCTGTGGCACTTGTAACAGGAAACATGATAGGTGCCGGAGTCTTTCTACTGCCCGCTACCATGGCCGCTTATCGAGGTATCGGTATTATTGGTTGGATAATCGCATCTTTGGGCGCTTTATCCCTTGCACTGATCTTTGGCAAACTCAGTAAACTATATCCGAAGGCAAACGGTGGACCCTACGCCTATTCGCGCATAGGACTAGGCGATTTTGCCGGATTTTTAGTGGCCTGGGGTTATTGGATTTCCATATGGTGTACCAATGCGGCAATAGCAGTGGCCCTAGTGGGTTATTTGGGTGCTTTCTTACCCAATATAACGGCGCATCCGCTTTTAGCCAGTTTAACGGGTTTATTCTTTATTTGGTTCTTTACATGGATAAATTCAAAGAACATAAAGACCATAGGAGCCGTTCAAGTGCTGACCACCGTTCTTAAAATTATACCTATAGCCTTTTTGATTCTCGTAGGAATCTTTTATGTGGATTTTTCAATGGCGTTCGTTTTTCCTTTTACAACGGGTTCCATATTACCTGACATCACCGCTGTGACCACGTTGACATTTTTCGCATTTTTGGGTATGGAAAGTGCTACGGTTCCTAGCAATGCCATAAGTTCACCAGAAAAGACCATCCAAAAAGCAACACTTTTCGGTACACTTCTAACAACGGTTCTTTACCTGCTGAGCTTTATTGTCATCATCGGTATTATTCCTCCAGAGACCTTAGCGAATTCCAATGCCCCTTTTGCAGATGCAGCCTTTAGAATTTGGGGGACAACAGGTAAATACCTTGTAGCTTTTGGTGCCATCGTATCGACCATGGGTGCCTTGAACGGCTGGATTTTACTGCAAGGGCAAATACCTGCCTCCGCCGCAAGAGATAACCTATTCCCAAAAATGTTTAAAAAACTTAATAAGAACAAAGCTCCAATACGCGGAATTATCTTCTCAAGTTTCTTGGCGACCATTTTAATGGTTTGCAACTACTCCAAGACTTTGGTGGAGGCATTTTCCTATATGATGAAATTATCTACCCTGACCGTACTCTTACCCTATTTGTTCTCAATTGCAAGTTTTGCCTTGGCGGTGAAACGTGCGGACAAAAAATCCTTATTTTTAGCGGTATTGGCCTTTCTATTTTCCCTATGGATCGTTATTGGTTGCGGGGCTGAAATTGTTTTTCTGGGTTTTTTACTATTACTTTTAGGAGTGCCAGCATATGTTTACCTAAAGAAGCGACCATGAAAAAATTCAGAATAACAAAGGACATAAAAAATGCGGAAACCCTTCCTGCAAGTTTTTACCGCTCTACGGAGGTTTTTGAACTGTTAAAGGAAAAAGTCTTTTTAAACAGTTGGCATTGGATAGGCGATATGGCCACGATAGTTCCTTTATCCCAAACGGTGTACCCATTGGTGTTACACGAAAAATTCTTGGATGAACCGGTTTTGGTAATTCGAGATAAGGATGATGTGCTGCACTGTGTGAGCAATGTTTGCACACATCGGGGCAACTTGATAGTGCATCATCCGGGTAAGCAAACTGCCCTTACCTGTATGTATCACGGTAGGCGTTTTCACATGAACGGCAACTTTAAGGCCATGCCGGAATTTGAAGAAGCGGAAGATTTCCCCAGAGCATGTGATGATTTGCATAAATTTTCAATTAAAACATGGCTGAATCACCTTTTTATAAGTCTTAAGCCCAACTATAAATTCAAAGAAATTACAAAGGTCCTTGATGAACGCGTAGGTTTTTTACCCGTCCACAACTTTAAATTTGACCCAACCTTAAGCAAAGATTACATTGTTAATTGCCATTGGGCGCTCTATTGTGATAATTATTTGGAAGGTTTTCACATCCCTTTTGTTCATGCGGACTTAAACGCTGCATTGGATTATGGTAGTTATACCACAGAAATTTTCGACTATGCAACCCTGCAAATAGGCTATTCCGGTGGTGGTGAGGAAGTCTTTGATCTTCCCGAAGGGCATCCAGATCATGGAAAATCTGTCGCCGCCTACTACTATTGGGTTTTTCCGAATATGATGTTCAATTTTTACCCGTGGGGATTATCCGTTAATATCGTAAACCCCATTGCGAATGATAAAACTAAGGTTCAGTTCTTAACCTACGTCTATGACGAAACAAAATTGAATGCCGGTGCGGGGGCTCTTTTGGACAAGGTAGAACGTGAGGATGAGTTTGTCGTAGAAGGTGTTCATAAGGGTTTAAAATCCCGATTCTACTCGAGTGGAAGATTTTCACCTACTCAAGAAAAAGGAGTACATCATTTTCATTCCCTGCTCGCTGAACATCTAAACATGTAAGGCATAAAAAAGAGGTGAGCACTATAGATGCCACCTCTTTAAATCAAATACGCAATAGACCGGATTTACAAATCAAACCTAAGGCCAAGTGATATATTTCTTTGCTCTACCAACGCGTCCTTAAATATGGGATTCAAATCGTATTTCGCATATAACAAAACTCCATCAAAACCGGCATATGCACTAAGACCGTAGACGAATTCGGACGTGTTGTATCCTCTTTTCAATTTATCCTTGACACGTTCACCGTTCCTATTGTACTTTAATTTTTGACGTGTGCCTAGATTAAAACCACCATACCCTCCAATTCCGAACCGAAATTGATTATGTAAGGAATAGCGTATTTTATTCTCGGACCCCGTGAATTTTGAAGGTCCAAATTCAAAATGCAGTGGAAAAACCAAATTATCCATCCTCAGTTTAGACTTCCTAAGGTCAAACTCAAACTCTTGCAATTCCGTTTGTCCGTCGTCGCCTGCTACAAAATATTGATTGCCCTTAGGTTTTAGACCGTTAAATTGAAATGAGACCCCGTAGTTAAGTCTTAAAAAATTGGTGCTCTTAAAAACCCGTGTTCTCCATTGCCAACCCAGTTCAAAAAAACGACTCCCACCTATTCTATATGGCGTATCTTCTAAAGATTCCCCATCTACAATAGCGTTGTTTAAACCCACCGCTAAGAAGAAATCCGAGTATGTCCTTCTGTCGTATTGTATTCTTCTTACTCTTGGGTTTTCTTTAAATCGTATACCAAAAATACGCTCTTCGTCCCCATCTCTTCCTCCAAAACCTATTTCAATTTGAGAAGGATAATTAAGCGTGTCCAGTTCTAGAACATTATCCCCGTTACGTTCTGCCAACTTCATCTTGTTATCGATAATAGCAATTCTATTTTCAATATTCAAAGCGCGTTTCTTTGCGGCTTCTTCCTTTAAGACGGTGGCTTCTTCTTCATTAATGTCACCATTACGTAAACGCTCATTAATGCGCTCCACTTCCTTTTTCAAGGCCTCCTTCTCTTGATCTTTAATCTTCTCTTTGGCGCCCTCCAAAATCTTAAGCGTTGTTTGACTTTCCTTAGTTGTTTCTTGGGCTTCCATATTCTGAACATAAAGCACCAAGAAGATAGCCATTAAATACATTACAATTTTTCTCATAATAGTTTGATTTTTGATTGACCGTCCTAGACGGATAAAATTGATGAATAAACTCCTCCCTGTCCCTCTTCTATTTTAGATAGGGAAATACACTCATTAAAAAGAAATTAGGTTAATTATTACGGTCTGCGACAGCAGTCCTAACCTTTAGAAAACCGGTTTTCAATGACTCAAAAATTTGGTCTCGGAAGGATTGATCAAGTTCATCTTCGACCTCGGTCAGTAATGCCATTGCATTGACCGAATTATCTGAATTAAAAAGGTTCTCTTTTACTATAGCTTCCTGCGCCTGGAGCAGTAATGAATCTACCTCAGCATCCGTTACCGTATTCGACAGCCCTAAGGCTTCTACTTTTGCCACAACTTCAGCGATTTTACTATTAAGTATATCTTCTGGCACCGTAATAGTTTTAGCACCATCACGTATTTCCTTTTTAGGAGTATCTAGAACAATATCATCCTTAATAACGGGCCTTTTATTCTCCTCAATGGCCACCGTTGTTACAGCTATGCCTTTTTTGTAGTTGCTACTTTCTTGAAAACTATCCTCTGAGACAATAGACGTACGCTCATCGCTAACTACGATATTCGATTGCTCCACAGTTGCCCCTTCCTTTGCTTTTTCGGCAGGTTGTGTATCTAACACCACTTCTACATCACTCTTGATTTCAATTGGGGACGAATTAAAATAGAATACAGCGGTTCCGATGAGTACTAGCATGCTTGCAGCGATACCCATCCAAAGGTAATTTGGTCCTTTCGAAGGTGTATTTGCCGCTAATTCTTTCGAGAGCTTGGTCCAAGCATCTGCCGATGGTTTTATTTCGCGCTCGCTCAGTTTTGATTTAATATGTGCTTCAAATTTATCGGTTTCCATAACCTATGATATTTTGTTGTTGTAATTTTTCCTGTAATATCTTACGTGCCTTGAACAATTGTGATTTTGAGGTACTCTCACTTATATCTAGCATCTCCGCAATTTCTTGATGTTTATACCCTTCAATAGTGTACAGCACAAACACCATTTTATAACCTTGCGGCAAACCATCGATTAATTGCTGAATATGCTCCGTATCCAAATCCATGCTTTGCGATACTTCTTGGGTCTGATTTTGTTCATAAACCTCATCATCGTATACTACGAACTGTTGCTTTCTCAAATACGAAATACTCTCGCGTATCATTATTCTCCTTACCCATCCTTCAAAACTACCCTGAAACTTAAACGTATCCAGTTTAAGGAACATCTTTAAAAAGCCCCGAACCATTACATCTTCCGCAAAATGAATATCCTTGATATACTGCCTACATACTCCTAGCATTTTAGGCGCATGTTTGGCATACAATCGCTGTTGCGCATCTTTATGACCAGCAATCGCCTTTTTAATGAGCTGTTTCTCGTTTTTATATAGTGGTATAATTTTCAAAATTGTGTTTGGTCTTCTATGTATAGAGACGCAAAAACCATGACCAAGGTTGCCTGCGCACGAAAAAAAAGTAAAATTAATTTACAAATAGTTGATTATAAATGTTTTAAAAAAACAATACTATCGAAATTACGGGCATCTATGAAGTGCTATTGATGCATGGAACTCAAGAAGCAGAACTCAGGATACTACTTCTCGCGATCCACAACGTAGTTTACCATGAGCTCTAGAGCACTTCTATATTCTGATTCTGGATAGGCCTTTAAAAGTTCAAGTGCCTCGTCCTTAAAGGCCAACATTTTTTCTACGGCATACTCCAAACCACCTTTTTCCTTTACAAATGAAATGACCTCTTTTACCCGTTTTTTATTCTTGTTATGGTTTTTTATAGAATTGATGACCCAGCTTTTTTCCTTTTTAGAGCAGTGGTTCAACGCATAAATTAACGGAAGCGTCATTTTCTGCTCTTTGATGTCAATACCAGTTGGTTTACCGATACGCTCATTTCCATAATCAAAAAGGTCGTCCTTTATTTGAAACGCCATCCCACATAGTTCTCCAAATTTTCGAAATACTTCTACATCCTCGCTTTCCGGCTTAACAGAACACGCTCCCAGACTACAGCAAGCTGCAATTAATGTCGCTGTTTTTTGCCGGATAATATCGTAATAAACATCTTCCGTGATATCTAATCTCCTTGCCTTTTCGATTTGTAAAAGTTCGCCCTCGCTCATTTCCCTTACGGCTACTGAAATAATGCGAAGCAGGTCAAAATCACCATGATCAATGGAAAGCAAAAGTCCTTTGGACAACAAGTAATCCCCGACCAAAACAGCAATTTTATTTTTCCAAAGGGCATTAATGGAGAAAAAACCACGGCGTTTATTACTCTCATCCACTACATCGTCGTGTACTAATGTGGCGGTATGTATTAGCTCTATGACCGAAGCACCCCTGTAAGTCCGTTCGTTGATTTTACCGTTGTGAAGAAGTTTTGCAGTTAGAAAAACGAACATGGGTCGCATCTGTTTTCCTTTCCGGTTTACAATGTAGTGGGTAATCCTATTGAGCAGGGCAACTTTAGAACTCATCGCGTCTCGGAATTTGGATTCAAACAGATCCATTTCCTTGCGTACCGGTTCTTTTATTTGTTCTACTATTTTCAACCGTGAAAATTTAGGGCCCGAAGCGGGCACACTGTGTAAATTTACGTAAAAGACCTAAGCCATAATCGCTTCACTCCACGTATTACCCGTAATAATCGACGGGTTATGATTTATTTGCCAATTGACCACAAGCGGCGTCTATATCCTTACCTCTAGAACGCCGGACGGTTACTACGATTCCATTTTTTTCGAGCAAGTCCACGTACAGGTCTATCGCTTTGTTGGAAGCTTGTTGAAACACCCCATCATCGATGGGATTATACTCTATTAGATTTACTTTAGACGGCGCAAACCTGCAAAAATCTATTAGGGCATCTATATCCTTTCGCTTGTCATTAATTCCCTCCCAAACTACGTACTCATAGGTAATACGGCTTTTGGTTTTTTCATACCAGTAGACCAATGCCGCTCGTAAATCGCTAAGCGTAAACGTTGCGTTGAACGGCATGATGGACGTTCTAATCTCATCTATTGCCGAATGTAGTGATACCGCTAATTTGAACTTTACACCATCATCTGCCATTTTTCTAATAAGCTTTGGCACACCTGATGTAGAAACGGTTATTCTTTTGGGAGACATCCCTAAACCTTCAGGGGAGGTTATCTTGTCAATTGCCTTTAGTACGTTGTTATAGTTCATCAACGGCTCGCCCATACCCATGAATACGATATTACTCAAGGGCCTATCAAAATAGAGGCGACTCTCGTTATCAATGGCCACTACCTGATCGTAAATTTCATCAGGATTTAAATTTCGCATTCGCTTTAATCGGGATGTGGCACAAAATAAACAATCTAAACTACACCCCACTTGACTGGATACACAGGCCGTGGTTCTGGTCTTTGTAGGTATCAGGACAGATTCTACTACCAAATCATCGTGTAGACGTACCGCGTTTTTAATGGTGCCGTCGGAACTGCGCTGCATCTGGTCCACCTTAATATGATTGATCACAAAGTTGGCCTCTAGCATTTCGCGAGTATCCTTCGATAGGTTGGTCATACCCTCAAAAGAATGGGCGGCTTTTTGCCATAACCATTCGTACACCTGGTTGCCCCTAAAGGCCTTATCGCCGTTTTTAACGAAAAAGTCCCTTAACTGGTCTCTGGTTAACGCTCGTATGTCCTTTCTTTTTGCCTGCACCTTCTTTTAACTAGAAAGCCCTGCTTTATATTACAAAGTGATAAAGCAGGACTTTTATTTTAGGTATCCATCCGTTTTTACGGAACATCAATTATTTCTTATAAAATCAACATGGCATCACCATAAGAATAAAACTTATAGCTTTCCAAGATTGCCTCTTTGTAGGATTTTTTCATTAAATCATGACCCATGAAGGCAGATACCATCATCAATAAGGTAGATTTCGGCAAATGAAAATTGGTTATCATGCTCGTTGCAATACTAAATTCATATGGAGGGAAAACAAATTTATTGGTCCATCCCTCATAAGTATTCAACGTATTATTGGAGGAAACTGCACTTTCTAAACCTCTCATGGCCGTAGTACCAATAGCACAGACCTGTCTTTTATTTTTCTTCGCATTATTTACGATTTCCGTAGCTTTCTCGTCAATGAACAGTTCTTCACTATCCATCTTGTGCTTGGAAAGGTCTTCTACTTCCACCGGATTAAAGGTGCCCAGACCAACATGCAAGGTTAATTCCGCAAAATCCACACCTTTTATTTCTAAACGTTTTAAAAGATGTTTGGAAAAATGAAGTCCAGCCGTTGGTGCAGCTACCGCCCCCTCATGCTTTGCATATATGGTTTGGTACCGCTGTTCATCTTCTGGCTCAACTTCTCTCTTTATATACTTTGGAAGCGGTGTTTCTCCCAGTTCCCTTAATTTTCGTCTGAAATCTAAATAAGCGCCATCGTATAAAAATCGTAATGTACGCCCTCTAGAAGTGGTGTTGTCAATGACTTCCGCCACTAGTGTCTCATCATCTCCAAAGTATAACTTGTTACCAATACGAATCTTACGTGCAGGGTCTACCAAAACGTCCCATAAGCGTTGCTCTTCGTTTAACTCGCGTAGAAGAAAAACTTCAATACGGGCACCTGTCTTCTCCTTGTTTCCATAAAGTCTGGCCGGGAAGACCTTGGTGTTGTTCAATACCATAACATCACCTTCATCAAAGTAATCGATCATGTCCTTGAACATCTTGTGCTCTATCTTTCCGGTTTCCCTATGTATGACCATTAATCTGGACTCGTCCCTGTTTTCTGAAGGATGTTCTGCCAATAATTCCTTTGGAAGTTCAAAATTGAAGTGTGATAATTTCATGTATTCTGTATATGTTTAGCGGCTGCAAATATACAATCTGGGAAGGGGGGTTGTCAAGTAAATAGGGAATTATAATTCCGTCACCTCTATTTGAAGTAATTCCATATCGTTCCAAAAATCGGGATATGATTTGGACACCACCTCCGCATCATTCACGAACAGTCTTGTCTTTAGCGCTAGAGGAGCAAAAGCCATTGCCATTCTATGGTCATTATACGTGTCAATTGCAACGTTCTCCTTTATAGTAGTACTAGATTTTAAGGTAAGTGACTTATCCGTAACGGAGATGGATGCACCTAATTTTGAAAGTTCCGTATACAAGGCTTCCAACCTGTCTGTCTCTTTTATTTTTAAAGTGTGTAAACCATCTAAATGACAACCTATTCCTAATCCAAAACAGGTAACGACAATAGTCTGTGCAATATCCGGTGCATTGGACAGATCTGCCCTAAACTGATTCGGGTACGAAGTGGAATTTTTCTTCAGGGTGATGTTATTCCCGTGGAACGTTGTAGAAACCCCAAGTTCCTGATACAATCTTGCCAAAACACTGTCTCCCTGCAAACTATTTTCTTTGTAGGACGACAAGGTAATTTCCGTTCCGAGTTCTGCCAAAGCTGCAATACTATAAAAGTATGATGCGGAACTCCAGTCCGATTCGACCACTAAATTAACAGGGGCAACCTCTTTTTTAGGATTGACTTTGATCGTATTCCCCTCAAAAGAGGTAATTACACCAATTTCATTGAGTAAACTTAAGGTCATTTTAATATAAGGCACCGAAGTAATTTTACCCACAAGTTGCAACTCCAGACCATTTTCTAGACTTGGCGCAATCAATAACAGGGAAGAAATATACTGACTGCTAATATCGGCTGGCAGACTTACTTTATCCTTAGTTAGCTTACCACCCTTTATTCTTAAGGGAGGATAACCCTCGTTCTTTACATAGGAAATATCGGCACCTAAACTCCGTAACGCCTCCACAAGAATTTTTATAGGTCTTTCCGTCATTCGCTGAGAACCGGTCAGCACTACCTCCTTTCCTTCTTGAGAGCCAAAATATCCGGTAAGAAAACGCATTGCCGTTCCTGCATGATGGATATCTACAACACCGTTGGATTTCTGCAATCCTGCTGTCATTACCTGAGCATCGTCCGAGTTAGAGATATTATCGATTGTAATAACAGGATATAGCGATGCTAATAAGAGTGACCGATTGGATTCACTTTTTGAACCAGTAATCTTAATGGTTTTTCGTAGTAATCTATTTGATGGACCGGAAAGATGTATTTTCAAAAGTGTATGTTTTTAAGACGTGCCAAAACTACAAAAACACCCCTAAAAACTAGTATTGCTATGCCCTTATTTTGGCTTATTTAAGTTTTTCGTTGTTATGATGACGGTCATGATCACGCTTGGTTTTTAAATCTAACTTCTGATCAAAGGATTGTTGTAAATCTACACCCGTTTGGTTGGCCAAGCACAATACCACGAACAACACATCTGCTAATTCTTCTCCTAAATCCTTAGATTTATCAGATTCCTTTTCGCTTTGCTCGCCATATCTTCTTGCGATAATGCGCGCTACCTCCCCCACTTCTTCGGTAAGCTGTGCCATATTGGTGAGCTCATTGAAATAGCGAACACCGTGTTCCTTAATCCAATTATCTACAGCCTTCTGTGCGTTTTGTATATTCATTATTCTTTATTTTTAGAATCGATAGTTATCGTCACGGGACCATCATTTACCAAAGCAACTTTCATATCTGCACCGAATATGCCGGTTCCAACCTTTTTGCCTAAGGCGTTCTCTATTTCTGAGATAAAGGACTCGTATAAAGGAATTGCAATAGTCGGCTTAGCTGCCTTGATATAAGAGGGCCTATTTCCTTTTTTAGTGGAGGCGAAGAGCGTAAATTGACTAACCACAATGACGTCTCCCTCGACATCAACTACAGATTTATTCATGACACCTGCACCATCATTAAAAATACGCAGATTGGCTATCTTGTTTACAAGCCATTTGATATCTTCCAAACCATCGTCCTCGGTTATTCCAAGTAATATCAGAATACCCTTCCCTACGGAGGAAATGGTCTTCTTATCTACCGTTACACTAGCTTCGGAAACACGTTGTAGAACTACTCTCATTTCTTTTCATCATAAATATCTACCCTGTAGTTTTCATCCTCTCCCTTTATCATCTGCAAGTAACTATTGTATCTACTCCATGCAATTGCTTCTTCTTCCAAGGCTTCCTTAACGGCACATTTGGGTTCATCCGTATGTCTGCAATTATTGAACTTGCAGTGCTGTTTTAATTCGAAAAATTCCGGGAAATAATCTCCTATCTCCTCCGGCTCCATATCCACGATTCCAAAACCTTTGATACCGGGGGTATCTATAATACGAGCGTCAAAAGTTAAGTCGTACATCTCTGCGAAGGTTGTGGTATGTTGGCCTTGCAAATGTTGCTCCGATATTTTTTTGGTCTTTATGTCTAGATATGGCTCAATAGCGTTGACCAATGTAGATTTCCCCACACCGGAATGACCCGAAAACATGGAGGTCTTTCCTTTCATCATCGCCTTTACCTTATCAATATTCTTACCGGTCAAAGCAGAGATACCAATGCAGTCGTACCCAATTTTTCGATATAAGGCTGCTAAATACTTCACCTCACCTAGCTCATCGTCATTATAGGTATCCACTTTATTGAATAGGAGCGTAACGGGTATATCATAAGCCTCTGCGGTGACTAAAAAACGATCTATAAAAACGGGATAGGTAGTAGGATTATTCAATGTTACCAATAAAAAAACCTGATCTAGATTAGAGGCAATGATATGTGTCTGCTTGGATAGATTTACAGACTTCCTGATGATATAATTCTTTCGGTCTTCTATTTTGTGGATAATACCGATGGTGTCATCTCCAATAGTTTCTACCTCAAAATGAACTTTGTCCCCTACAGCAATAGGATTGGTACTTTTTATTCCCTTTATTCTAAACTTACCTTTGATTCTACATTCGTAAAAATCTCCCTTTTCAGATTTTACAAAATACCAACTCCCCGTAGATTTATATACTGTTCCTATCATTTGGTTTTCTAGAATTCAGCTACTAGAACAACAAAGAAACAATTTTATAATTTTATGCCCGTTGTGATAGGCAATAGTTTTAATTCTTTTAATCATTTAAACCAATTAACCCATTATGAAAAAATTTATTTTTATCGCTTTCATCGCCCTAGTATGTAATCTTGAAATGAACGCTCAAGAATATAAAGTCATTACCAGTGTAGAGTCTATTGTTTCCAGTGGACTTGGGCGTTCAAGGATTATTGATGGTAATGAGAAAAAAGATTATACCGAATTTACATCGACCCAAACGGAGGATGACAATACCCGCAACAAATCAAAAAGAGGTGAGATTAGGGTTAAGGATTTTGACGAGACCAAATTATTGAACTTCTTTAATATAGCGGGTATCCGTTTTCAGAACATTGCGGCCAATGATGCTGTCATTACCTCTAAAATTAATAGTATGGTGGCCGACGGTTGGGAACTTGCTTTTGTAACGAGTGCTGTTGAAAGTGATAGTGGCAAAGGTGACGGATCAGGTATTTTTATTACCCGCTACATCTTTAAGAGATAGTATTTTTAGATGCAAGCCAGTAGTAGATAGCATTTTTGTTTACTACTACGTATAAAAAATCCCGACTCATAAAGTCGGGATTTTTTTTGGTTGTGTTATGCCTTTACAATTTTCTCTTGGTGGTTTATGGATTCTTGATGAATTGCTTTGAACATTCGCAGCACAAACTCTTCACTTAATCCTTTGGATTCACCCTCGAGAATCATTTTACCTAAAATCTCGTTCCAACGATTAGATTGTAGAACGGCGACATTTCTCGACTTTTTTAAGGTCCCGATACCATCGGAAATCTTCATGCGCTTTCCTAAAGTTTCTATCAACTGATTGTCGATAACATCTATTTGCGCCCTTAGATTGCTTAATTGACTGTTATACTCCGCCTCCGGGTCGGATTCTTTTCTAATTTTTAAATCCTTCATAATCTGCACCAACCTATCTGGGGTTACTTGCTGAGCGGCGTCACTCCAAGCATTATCCGGGTCATGATGCGTTTCTATCATCAATCCATCAAAGTTTAAATCCAAAGCGGTCTGTGAGACATCAAAAATCATATCCCGTTTACCCGTAATGTGCGATGGATCGTTTATCAATGGTAGATCAGGGAATTTATTTTGAAATTCTATCGCTAGCTGCCACTCTGGAATATTCCTGTATTTTGATTTCTCATAAGTTGAAAAACCTCTGTGAATAGCTCCCAGTTTTTTAATCCCTGCCGTATGCAAACGCTCAATACCGCCCAACCATAATGCTAAATCAGGATTTACCGGGTTTTTCACTAAAACAATTTTATCCGTCCCTTCAAGGGCGTCGGCCAATTCTTGCATTATAAAAGGGCTAACGGTAGAGCGTGCTCCAATCCATAATAAATCTACATCATGCTCAAGCGCTAGCTCTACATGTGCCCTGTTCGCCACCTCAGTGGCCGTTTTTAAGCCTGTTTCGGCTTTAACTTTTTGCAGCCATTTTAGCCCCAAAGCTCCCACTCCCTCAAAATTACCGGGACGTGTTCTAGGCTTCCAGATTCCCGCACGGTAATAATTAACATCGGTATCCTTAAGGCTATGCGCAATACGCAATACTTGTTCCTCGGTTTCCGCACTACATGGCCCTGCTATTACTAGTGGATGATCTAAACCCATATCATCCAACCATGTTCTCATTTCTTTTGTATTCTCCATTACTTTGTTTTTGGGCGAAGGGCAAAAAGCTGAAGGGTAAAGGTTTTCAACATCTCACTTCTTCTTCTATTTAAATATTAATTGTTTATTTTAAGTACACCTTAATAATTCTTTTGTCTCTCTATAAAAATCACTTTTTATTCAGCGGAATTCCCTGTAATATTTCTTTAATCTTGTTCGTGCTGTTCATTTCATTGTAAATACCTTCAAAATCGTTTTCCACCAATAATTTCTTAAAAGCGGATAGGTTCTGAATATACTCGTCCAAGGTTTCTATTACATTATCTTTATTCTGTTCAAAAATAGGTGTCCACATCGCTGGTGAACTCTTCGCCAAACGCACCGTGCTTTCAAATCCACTGCCCGCCATGTCAAAAATATCACGTTCATTTTTTTCCTTCTCAATAACTGTCTTTCCTAACATAAAAGAACTGATGTGTGACAAATGGGATACGTACGCAATGTGCTTATCATGCGCTTTAGGATTCATATAGCGAATTCTCATTCCCAATAGCTGAAATATTCCCAAAGCCTTTTCCTGTAATTTAAACGCCGTTTTTTCTACCTCACAGATAATATTCGTTTTACCATTGTACAGACCGTTAATAGCCGCGGACGGACCGGAAAATTCAGTACCTGCAATGGGATGACAAGCCAAAAAATTTCTTCTTTTAGGATGATTTTCCAAGGCCTCGCAGATCAACTCCTTTGTAGAACCGGCATCGCACACCACGCATTCCTCATTTACTTTATCTAGAATTCTAGGAAGTTCTTCCACAGCAACATCAACGGGAATACTCACGATTACAAAATCTGCAAGGTGCAATGCGTCGTAACTAGATTTCACATCAATAAGATGTAGCGCAAAAGCCTCTTCTAGATTGGCTTCACTGGCGTCTATCCCGTAAATGGTAACCTCTGGCATTTTGGCCTTGATATCTTTGACGAACGACCCCCCTATTAAACCGATTCCTATTACAAATACGTTCATATATTTTTAGATAATGGATATTTGATTTGAGATTTTAGGCGGATAACCTTTATCTCTTTTCTTATATCTTACTACTCAAATCTATTAATCGCCTCTTTAATTTTTTCTTCTGTTACACAGAGCGAAAACCGTATATACCCTTCCCCATTACTACCAAAAATAGTCCCTGGAGTTATGAATATATCTTTCTCATACAGTATATCATCTATAAAGTCTTCTGCGGATGCAACTCCGTCCGGCAATTTTGCCCAAACAAACATTCCCACTGCTTTAGCATCGTAAGTACAACCTAATTTTTCCGCCAACTGCCAGATAAAGTTCCTTCGTTTTCTATATGTATCATTTAAATTATGATACCAATCGTCTGTACTCTGCAACGCTTTTATCGCTCCTTTTTGAATGCCATAGAACATGCCTGAATCCATGTTGCTCTTTACTTTCAATAGCGCATTAATATGGTCTGTACTACCTAATACGAACCCAACACGCCAACCAGCCATATTAAACGTTTTACTGAGTGAATTCAATTCTAGACACACATCCTTTGCTCCCTCTATTCCCAGTATACTTGTGGGCGTTTCATTTAGCACAAAACTGTACGGATTATCGTTTATTAAAAGAATGTTATTACGCTTTGCAAAGGCCACCAGTTTAGAAAACTGTTCCTTGGTAGCGACCGCCCCCGTTGGCATATGCGGGTAACTCACCCACATTAACTTTACTTTGGATAAATCTTCTCTTTCAAGAACTTCCAAATCAGGGAACCAACACGTGGCTTCCGTTAGGTCATAATATTTTGGAACCGCCCCAACTAATTTCGTAACCGAAGTATACGTTGGATATCCGGGGTTAGGAATCAACACTTCATCTCCTACATTCAAGAAGGCTAGGCTTATATGCATTATCCCTTCCTTGGACCCCATTAACGGAAGTATTTCACTGGCAGGGTCGCTGATTACGTTAAATTTCCTTTCATAAAAAGAAGCTATGGCATTACGCAATTCCGGTAAGCCTTGATAACTTTGATATTGGTGAGCACCATTGTCCAGTACCGCCTGTTGAATGCTTTCTACCACCACCGGTGAGGGCGCTAAATCCGGACTTCCTATACCCATATTGATAATGGGTTTCCCTTGGGCTAAAAGCGCTCGAACTTCCCTTAACTTCTTTGAAAAGTAATACTCCTGTACCGTCTGCAACCTATCCGCCGTCCGTATCATAACATGGCATTTTTATATTCCCCTAAAACTTTAAATTCCTCCGTCATAATATCCAATAATGCTTTTGCCTTACTAAAGTCTTCATAGGCCGTAAAGGTCACATCTACAAAGAACGCATACTTCCAAGGTGTCTCGATTACGGGCAATGACTGTATTTTGGTTAAATTCAATTTACAATCGCTCATCACATTCAATACAGTGGCTAAACTACCTCTCTTATGGTCGGTTATAAAGCGTAGGGATGCCTTATTGATATGGGCTTTTGACAACTCATTTTCAGCCTCTCCGTCACTCTGGTTTTTAGTCTTCACGATAATGAACCTCGTAGAATTATTTGGGATGGTCTGTATTTCGGAAGCAATAATATCTAAGCCATACAATTCTGCCGCCGCTTTTGGAGCAATGGCCGCAATACGCTTTAACTGATATTTTTGAATTCGTTCGGCCGTTTCAGCTGTATCAACAGCCTCTACCAATTTAATTTTAGGATAAGACCTTAAAAATTCCTTACACTGTAGTAATGCCATTGGATGCGAATGTACTTCCTCAACGTTTTCTATAGCCTGCCCTTTGTAAACGATTAAATTGTGATGAATACTAAGGTAATATTCGCCGATAATGGCCAAGTCGTTCTTAAAAACTAGAGCATAGTTGGGTATGATAGAACCTGCAATTGAATTCTCAATGGCCATTACTGCCTTATCCGCCGTATTATCCAGCAACTGGTCCACCAAACTATCAAAAGAAAGACATTCCACTAAGTCGATATCTTCTCCAAAATAATCTAAGGCCACCTGATGGTGATTAGAACCTTTTACTCCCTGTATGGCTATTTTTAAACTCATTAACCGCTATATAAATCTTGTTCCCGTTACCCCCTCGATTCCTCTCGGGGCAAATTCTTTCTAAACCCCGTAATGGGATTTGAATTGATTTCAAAAAAAAAGCCCCGTTTTTCACGAGACTTCAATTGTTTATATCCTAACATATACTACAACAGTCTCGTACCTCTCTTAAAAAAGAAGTAAAAGGTAAAACCGTTCCAGAAATATTGTTTTGTCATTTTTCTTGTAAAACTTCGGCTAATGTACTAATTAAATTTAAAAATCAGGGTTTGATAGAATTTTTTTATGATTTATTAGACTTCTGATGATTTCACTAACAATTACAAACACAAATGAAAATCTTATTGCGAAAATCTTAAAATCGTGACGCTATACCAAACCCGCCCCGCCTGTTATTTGGCATCGTGAGAAGTTCTCTCCTTAAAATTCACAACCTCTCCATAAGAATGGCAATCATGGTCTTTACACCCTCCCTGTAGTTGCCAATCCTTAAATTTTCATTTGGACTATGTTGATTATTATCTCTATTGACCGTAGGTACGGTTACCGCAGGAATGCCCAGAGTGGTCACAAAAGGAGCTATGGGAATGGAACCCCCACTCATACGAATGCGTATAGGGTCCTCTCCGAATGCATTTTTTAGCGCGCTTGTCAACCATTTTCCCACTTCCGAATCAAAGTCGGTCCTAAAGGATTGATATGATATTTCCGAGGTGAATGTGGCTATCTTATGATGAGCTAGTCGCTCTTCTGCTGTAGGAACCGTATCCGTAACATAATATCCTTGGGAAGCGATGTGATTTTTCACCAATTGTATTAAACGTTCCGGATTTGACTCTAATACCAACCTAACATCAAGCTCCGCTCTAGCCCAACCTGGGATAATCGTACGTACTTTTTCATTTATCCAGCCAGACTGCATTCCCCTAATATTCAAAGAAGGATACTGAATTGCCTCCTGATAGTATGACCCCACTTTATCCGAAGAAACAATCTGCAGTCTTTTCTTTATTTCGCCCTCGTTATCAGGTACATTCTTCAAAATGCGCTCTGTCGCTTTATCTATCTCTACACCATCGTAAAAGCCCGGGATAACAACACGTCCATCATCATACTTCATTGATGCCAATAGCTTGGACAAGCGTAATGCGGGATTAGGAGCGTAATTGCCAAAATGACCACTATGCTGTGGAACTACAGGTCCATAAGTAGTTAAGGTTATCGTTGCTATTCCCCTAGCTCCAAAGGTTAAGGTGGGTTTATTGCTAATATGACGTGGACCATCAAAAATAATCAACATATCCGCTTTTAATAATTCAGCGTTCCGAGTAACGGCTTTAGGCAATCTAGGTGAACCCAGTTCCTCCTCAAAGTCCATAATCACCTTTATATTGTAGTTCGGAACTATTTCCTTGGAAGCGGCCGCATCAAGAGCTGCAAGGAACATGGCAACGGGACCCTTTGCATCGCTAGCAGAACGGGCGAATATGCGCCAGTCATCCTCCTTTGGTTCTTTAGAATCCCACGATACTGCTACCCATTCATCATTACTGTTCTTTTTTTTGATAACAGGTTGATATGGATTCTCTTGAAACCAGCGCGTACTATCTACAGGTTGCCCATCTAGCTGAAGATAAATTAATACTGTTTTCTGGGCTTTCGGGTGTTCGCGTTCCGCTAGAAGAAGAGGCGCATGGGAAGTGCTCATACGCTGTGTCGCAAAGCCCCGACTTGAAAATTCTCTTTCACACCACAGCACGTTTTCCTCTATATCCTCTGGATAGAACGCATCATTAGGTATGCTTAAAAGCTCTTTTAACAAAGGGAGACTCGCATCTGCGTAGGTATCGGACAATTCATCCAATACTACACCCTGTTGAGCAACACCGATAAAAGAAATAAATAAAAATAAGTAAGGGATATGCTTTATCATGATAAGGAGATTATATTACGCTCCTTAAAAATAAAACATATCCCTTTAACCTTCTGAAGGGTTATTAAATAATTAAAACTTCAACGCCAAACCAACCCCTTGTTGCGATGGCACAAGCCTATATGTTGTCTTACCTAGGCTATCGTTAAATTCTAAAATAGCGTTCTTTTTATTTTTGCTCGCCAAACAATAGAATATAGAACCAACTACGGCCGTACTAGCAAAACCAACTATTGGCGCCGTGGTACTCTTATCGGCATTATCATTCACTAAATACCATATACCGAAACCTAGATTGGCCGTGGCCGCAGCAAAGGTTACGCCATATTGCTTTTTAGATTTTGACCAGTATGCTTCCGAAGCGGGATTGGAATCCATGGCCATACCAAATTCCTTCCAAGAGATTTTTTCCTTATCCTTATAAAATTCATCGCCCCACATTCCTTGGAAAACAGTTATTTCCTGTGCTGTAATGTTCGATGAACAAAACGCGATTAAAACTAATACTAAAAGTGGCTTACCTATTTTCATATTTTAATTTTTGTTTAAAGTTAAAATATTTTGATTAAACAAAAATGAAATAAGACCAGTTTAATAAATTTTTAGGATTTTAAAAAAGACGCGTTATTACTATTCGCAGCATTATGCAGAACTAGCATATATTGAGACCAATGTTTCTATTACCTCGTCTAACTGCCCTTGAACTTTAGGGTCGGTACAATTTATTAAAATGGCGAATACCATCTGCTCTTCCGGGTACACATAGAAATTAGCGTAGCCGCCCACTCCATTTCCTACATGGCCGAAGTAAGGCCTGCCCTTTTTATCTTGACTTACCTGCCAGCCCAACCCGTAATAAGTGGGTGTTCCGTTAATCGTTTCCATGGTAGTAAATTGAGATAAAATTTCACTATCCATGACCGTGCCTTCCAAATACGCTTGCCCCAATTTTGCTATATCCTCCACAGTGGACAAATAACCGCCTCCGGCCAGTTTATAGAAATTATTTACTTCTATAGCTTTTCGAAAGCCAAATCGGTTCTTGGAATAAAAGGAAGTTACCCGCGCCTCGTCCGGAACAGTTAAAACCTTGTTATTTGATGCATGATCTGTTGTATGTTTTTCCCCTTGCTGCCGTTCTGGAATATAGGTATTGGTCATTCCTAAGGGACCCAAAACCTTTTCTTGCACGTAATTCTCAAAAGGAATGCCACTGGCCTCTTGCATTGCAAGGGAAATCAACACCCAGTCAAAGCTGTTATAATGATAGGCCGCTCCCGGTTTAAACTGTAATGCATCATTCTTGAAAATCTCCAGGCTCTCTTTTATGGTAAAGGGTTTATTCAGTGCATATTCCATGCCCCGATAAGAACGTAACCCAGCGGTATGTCCCGCCAATTGCCTTATGGTAAAATCCCATTCTTTTTTGGGAAAATAGGGTACATATTGGTAAAACGACTGGTCCAAATTTATGTGTCCGTCCTTGACCATGTGGGCAAGAGCTGTTGCAGCTATTGGTTTTGAGACACTTGCAATTCGGAAAATTGTCGCCTTTGGGTCAACATAAACTTTGTTATCCAAGTCCGAATAGCCATAGCCTTTTTGCAGTATTGGTTGTCCTTCTTTGCGCACCGAGATTGCTAAACCGGGAATCTTTTTATCGTCAATTAAATCCTGCAGTAGACCGTCCGCTTTTACCAGACCATTGAGCGCGGATTCATTGCCTAATATGCGTTGGCCAGCAAAAAGATGCTTCAGGTATTTGAGGACAGGATTCATTCCCTAAACACTAATCGCCCATTAAAAATCTCTTCTACAGCAACTGTAGCCGGCCTGTTAAAACTAATGACATCACCCGTGCCACGGATGATTCCACGTAGCGCCAATTGCGGATTTACCAACATATCGTTGGTACCCCTATGATTAACATTTACATTTTGGGCAACTAAGTTTTCTGCCTCTATTCTAGAATCTCCCGCAGCTATATTGAGGTTCAAATTTTCTGCCGTACCACTTAATTTGAAATAGGCAATTCCGTTGACCACCACACTAACGCTTGTAGCGTTCAAGTCCAAATCAAAAGAACCATCTGTAGTTTCCGTTTCAGGGTTTAGAAAGCTTTCGGAGAACAAATTCAGATTTGGATAGCTCAGGGTACCATCGCTACTGATCAACAAACCGGTACTACTCCGTATCTCTGTAATGTTGGGCGCCGTAACGTAAACCGTAGTTAGGCCATACTCGCGAAATAGGTTGCATCCATTATCATTTCTCACTATTAATCTATCTCCTTCTACCCTTGCGCTAACTTCGTCTAAAAGAAATTCCCCCGTTTCTATCTCCACCTTCTGTTCTGTACCTTGTTTCAATACCAAAGCCACCTTTTCAAAAACCGTTATTTTATCAAATCCCGGAAGTGAGACTTCTACCCGGACCAAATCGCCCGAATTTTGCAAGCAATCCGGAGCATTTTCAGTATTACATGAAAATAGTAAAATTATCAAACTTAAAAACAGCACATTAGCCTTCCAATTGAAGCTTAACACCTTTCTAAATAAGATTATGTTCTCGTTTAGCATCTAAAATTCTTATCGCTATTCCTAAAATCTAATTCCCAAACCAAACTCCACCGCTTCCGCTGCGGCTCCGTGCGACTTTAAAGTTACGGCTCCAAATACCTTGTCTCCAAAATACCTCTTTAGCCCTACTCTATTATATACCCGTCCTTCGAAATCAAAAGGATAATACACATAGTAACCTAACTGCGTTACAATACTCATACTATTAATGAATAGTTCATGGCCTACGAACAGCCCTATGCGTTTATAGTCATCATCCAAATTTACATCCATCTCCGGAAAAGAGGTCGCCTGAAAGCGAATCAACTCCTTCAAGAAATTTGAGAAAAAAATATCTGCCCCGAATTGTACAGCACTTTTTCTACCCAGCCTTTTATCTGCGTATCCGGATAGTATTAAAAATCCGTATTGCCCGGAGCCTATGACATCGCTTTCGTTAAGTCCACCACGTAAAACCAAATTATATTTAACAGGCTCCTTGATTTTTGGTTTATCTTCACTTTTCAAATAGGCTATTTCCTTTCCACTGTCCAAATCATAAGTAACACCTGCGTTTAAAGCAAACGTATTCGTAGATGTATTAGGTGCCCTAAAATTAGCATTGGAATAATGGATTACGGCAATTCCCGTCTTAAAACCAAGACCTTTGAACACGTTTTCTTTATGATAGTTCAGCATTAAATAGGTGGAGCTTAAGAAGTCCGAACCATAGGCATTATTTCTAAAATTCGTTTCTCTATCGTAAGGATTTGTCGTGTAAGCAATTCCCTGACCCACTCTAAACTGCACATTGCGTTTTAAGAAATAAAAGTTATAGTGCGCATAAATACCATAGTTTTTTCCCAAGGTCTCATCGTTCATATCCTGATATATAAACGAAGCGCCATAATCGGGATAATTATATAACTCCTCCCACTCTTTAGCACCATAGGTCTTCCTATTATAACTTAAAATGACCCCTCCGGGGTGGTTGTTAATGAGGTGAGAAATATCTGGGTTGTGTAATAATATGGAACCATAGAATTGATTGGCATCTAAGGTGTATTTCTTTAACTCCTTGTTATCCTGAGAAGAACAAAAAACGACACATAAAAGTAGGCAGCTAAAGAGTTTAGACTTCATGGGATGTAAAAGTAGAAAAAAGAAGGCATTAGCGGTCAGGAGTTTCCATTTTAAGTTGGCCGTATCAGCAACATACATCCAACCCCTTAAGGAATTTTACCATTATCGCGTTACAGTCTATTAAAATATGGTCTTAGCTATTGCCTTAATATTATCCGATTTACCCATCGAATAGTAATGCAATACCGGCACCCCAGCTTCCTTAAGTTCCTTAGACTGCTGTATGGCCCATTCAATCCCTACCTGCCGTACTTCTTTATTCGTACCACAATCTTCCACGGCATCTATTAAATCTTGCGGCAAATCTATACGGAAAACCTGGGGCAATAGCTGTAAATGTCGCTTTACGGCTATAGGCTTTATCCCTGGAACAATAGGCACATCAATACCCATATTCTTTGCTGCCGCTACAAATTCAAAGTACTTCTTGTTATCAAAAAACATTTGGGTAACCACATAATCCGCGCCAGCATCCACCTTTTCCTTTAGCCGTTTTAAATCCGTTTTTAACGACGGGGCTTCTAGGTGTTTTTCCGGGTACCCCGCTACACCAATGCAAAAATCGGCACAGTCGTCCGTTTCTATGACCTCGTGTAAATACTTTCCACAATTCAAATCCTGAATCTGCTTAACTAAACTGGTTGCGTACGGATGTCCCCCTTTTGTTGCCTCGAAATACTTTTCCTCGCGCATAGCATCACCCCTTAACGCCATAACATTATCAATACCTAAATAGTGACAGTCCACCAATAAATATTCCGTTTCTTCCTTTGTAAAACCTCCGCAAAGCACATGGGGTACAGTATCCACATCATACTTATGTTTAATGGATGCACAAATACCAACTGTACCCGGGCGCATACGTGTCAATTTTTTATCCAAAAGACCATCCCTGTCGATGTACACATACTCTTCCCTAGAAGTAGTAACATCAATAAAAGGTGGCTTAAATTCCATTAACGGGTCTATATTATTATACAACTCTTGTATATTTCGCCCTTTGACAGGTGGAATAATTTCAAAACTGAAAAGCGTCTCTCCTTTTGCTTTCTTTATGTGGTCTGTTACTTTCATAGGCCTTGCCCCCTATCCCCCAATGGGGGAACTTTAACACGGGCGGTTTTATATGATGTTATTTCTTTTATTTATTTGGGCGTTACCTAAAGGTCGGGCTTTCGATAGTCGCTTTTCAGTTGTTCACTTCGACTTTGCTCAGCGAGCCACTAAAAGAGCTCCAACAATACCTCAATCCCTAACGCAAATCATTTTCTCATTTTTAAATCTATTCAAAAACTTCCTTTTAACAGAAAGTACTTCCCCCTTTGGTGACTAAGATGCGTCATCTGCTATATTCGGAGCCAACCATTTTGTTGCTTCCGCAATAGACATCCCCTTTCTAGTTGCAAAATCTGCCACTTGGTCTTCTTTTATTTTTCCCAGTCCGAAATAACGAGCCTCTGCATTCCCAAAATAATATCCGCTTACCGACGCTGCAGGCCACATGGCTAAACTTTCAGTTAATGCAACTCCTATCTTTTCTTCTACTTTGAGAATTTCCCAAATGGTCAACTTTTCTAGATGGTCTGGACAAGCAGGATACCCTGGCGCAGGGCGAATTCCTTTATAAGATTCTTTTATTAAATCTTCATTACTTAAATCTTCATTTGCCGCATAGCCCCAATGTTTGGTTCTAACTTCTTTATGCAAATATTCTGCAAAAGCTTCTGCCAAACGGTCGGCTAAAGCTTTTATCATAATTGAACTATAATCGTCTAAATCTTTCTCATATGCTGTAGCCAGTTCGGCCGTTCCAAATCCTGTGGAAACACAAAAACAGCCCATATAATCTTGCTTACCACTTTCTTTTGGCGCAATAAAATCTGCTAGGGCAAAATCTGGAACACCTTCTCTTTTTTGGAGTTGTTGGCGTAGGGTTCTAAAAGTTCCCTCTCTCGCTTCGCCTCCGCTCAGGGATCCATCGCTATTTTCATCGAACCTTGAGCGTAGTCGAAGGGCAATGTCATCGTCATTTATAGTATTTACTTCAAACAATCCAAAAATGGCCTTTGCCTTCAGTTTCTTTTCTAAAACTATTTCTTTTAACATCTTTTGAGCATCAGCGAATAAGTCAGTGGCTTGAACGCCTACTACGTTATCTGTTAAAATATCGGGGTATTTTCCATGGAGTTCCCAACTTCTAAAAAAAGGTGTCCAATCTATAAACGGGACCAACTTTTCCAAATCCATATCTGCTATGATTTGAATTCCCAATTCATTAGGTTTTACAATTTCAGTGGTATTCCAATCTATTTTAAATTTATTGGCTCTAGCCTTTTGTATCGATTTATATTCTCTCTTTTTAGTTCGCGCTAAGAACTTCTCTCGGAATACATCGTAATCTTCTTTGATGGTCTTTTTATAACCGTCAGATGTTTCTTTTTGTAGCAAATCACCCACTACAGTTACCGCCCTAGAGGCATCATTTACATGCACTACCGCTTGGCTATATTGGGGGTCAATCTTAACAGCAGTGTGCGCTTTACTAGTTGTAGCACCTCCTATTAATAAAGGCACTTTAAAGTTTTTGCGCTCCATTTCTTTTGCCAAATGCACCATCTCATCTAAAGACGGTGTAATTAATCCGCTTAAGCCTATGACATCTACGTTATGTTCAATAGCTGCTGTAATTATTTTTTCGGGCGGTACCATGACCCCTAAATCAACAATCTCGTAATTGTTACAAGCCAAGACAACACTTACAATATTTTTACCAATATCATGAACATCTCCCTTAACAGTCGCCATTAGTATTTTACCATTCCCTTCCGTGTCCCCTTCTTGTGGGTTGGCTAACTTCTCCTCTTCAATATATGGAAGTAAATACGCCACTGCTTTTTTCATCACACGTGCGGACTTCACAACTTGAGGCAAAAACATTTTTCCGCTACCAAAAAGGTCTCCTACCACATTCATACCCTTCATTAAATTGCCCTCGATAACCTCAATAGGTTTGTTAGCAGCTTGCCGAGCTTCTTCTACATCTTCGGTAATATATTGGTCAATACCTTTGACCAAGGCTCTTGTAATTCTATTTTGTAAAGGCTCTTCACGCCAAGATAAATCAACCTTACTCTCCTTTGCTTTCCCCACTACGGACTCAGCAAAGTCTAATAGTCGTTCTGTAGCATCATCACGTCTATTAAGCATTACGTCTTCAACGTGTTCTAGTAAATCTTTAGGAATATCATCATAAACTTCTAACATGGTCGGGTTAACGATACCCATATTCATTCCCGCTTTTATAGCATGATATAAGAATACCGAATGCATGGCTTCTCGTACTGGGTTATTCCCTCGAAAAGAAAACGAAACATTACTTACCCCACCACTTACACTACAATGTGGTAAGTTTTCGCGAACCCATTTGGTGGCGTTTATAAAATCGAGCGCATTCCGTTTATGCTCGTCCATTCCTGTAGCTACCGGAAAAATATTTAAGTCGAAAATAATATCCTCTGCTGGTAAACCAACTTTGTTTACCAAAATAACATAAGAGCGCTTAGCGATTTCTATACGTCGTTCATAATTATCTGCCTGACCCACCTCATCAAAAGCCATAACAATGACTGCCGCGCCATACCTTTTAATCAGTTTTGCTTGATGAATAAATTCTTGTTCGCCTTCTTTGAGACTTATTGAATTTACAACGCATTTACCTTGCACCACTTGCAATCCCGCCTCAATGATTTCCCATTTAGAGCTATCAATCATAATAGGAACTCTAGCAATATCAGGTTCTGCAATGACTAGGTTTAAGAACTTGACCATAGCTTCTTTACCATCAATCAAACCATCATCCATATTAATATCGATGATTTGCGCTCCTCCTTCTACTTGATGCCGTGCCACATCTAGCGCTTCCTCGAACTTCTCTTCTTTGATAAGCCGTAGAAACTTTTTTGAACCCGCGACATTGGTACGCTCACCTACATTAATAAAATTTGTTTCAGGGGTAACCACAAGGGGTTCTAGACCAGAGAGTTTTAAAAAACGTTGCCCGTTGTTCGTTGTTGGTTGTTCGTTGAATGCGCTCATAATTTCTTGTGATAATTAATGAATCCGTTCAACAATTTTTTAACTCTTTCAATTTCCTCTAGAACTGTTTTCAAATCAGAAGAAATATAATTCAAATCGTCAGCCAAAATCAACTGGGTTTCTAACTCAAAAAGTGAGCCTCTCGCTATGTGTAAAAAATGTATTGTTTCTTTATTAGATTGCCTACCGCATCCCTCAGCAATATTAGACGGAACAGAAACTACGCACCTTCTAATCTGAGAAGTAAGTGAAAATTGTTCATCCTTAGGAAAAGACTTCGTTAAAACGTAGACCGTTTTTACCAATTTCCTTGACTGAACCCAAATATCTAATTCTTTATAATCCAATTTTAATTATTTAGTAATCAACGATAAACTATTAACGAGTAACGAACAACGACCTTGGTTCATATTCTCTGACCAATTCAGCAATTGCAGCGATATGCTCCGGAGTGGTTCCGCAACAACCACCAACGATATTTACCAATCCTTTTTCTGCGTATTCTTTAATCTGTGCTGCCATCTGTTGGGGAGACTCATCATACTCGCCAAAAGCATTGGGTAATCCTGCATTTGGGTGTGCCGATATGGCATAATTAGACTTATTGGAAATGACCTCTAAATGGGGCACCAATTGACTAGCTCCTAAAGCGCAATTAAACCCGACAGATAAAATAGGAATGTGTGATATGGATATTAAAAACGCCTCCGCAGTTTGCCCTGATAAGGTTCTGCCCGAGGCGTCGGTTATAGTGCCGCTGACCATTATGGGCACATCGATGTTTCGTTCTTCTTTTACCTCTTCTATGGCGAACAAGGCTGCCTTTGCATTTAATGTATCGAAAATGGTTTCTACTAAAAGGATATCTGAACCTCCATCTAGCAACGCTTCTACCTGTTGTTTGTAGGCAATGCGTAAGTCATTGAAAGATACGGCCCTGAACCCTGGGTCGTTTACATCTGGAGACATACTTGCCGTTTTGTTCGTGGGACCAATACTACCGGCGACAAAGCGTGGCTTGTTCGGTTCTTTTAAAGTAAATTCGTCTGCCACTTCTTTGGCGATTCTAGCTGATTCGTAATTGAGTTCATATACCAAATCTTCCATATAATAATCTGCCATGGCGATGGTTGTACCTGAAAAGGTATTGGTTTCTACTATATCTGCGCCAGCGGCAAAGTATTTTCGATGCACCTCGGCAATAGCCTCAGGTTGTGTTAAAGATAACAGGTCATTATTTCCTTGCAGTGGATGTTCCCATTCTTTGAAACGTTCTCCGCGAAAATCATCCTCAGTAAACTTGTAGCGTTGCAGCATTGTGCCCATGGCGCCGTCTAGCACTAAAATTCTTTTATGTAGTAAATCTTTAATCATAGTAAAAGTATGCTCAATTGGCGCTGTTATATAGTTGTATGATCAAGTAAGGGAAAGAGGGAAAGTCTTTTTCGTTATCCTTCTCAAATAACCATTGATATAATTTCAATGGGCTCCCCGTTTCGCTTTGGAGTGAGTAGAATGTAGCACCTTCTTTACAAATAAAGGGTTGCTAAGGCTTCATAGGGTCCATTCCCTCCGCCTTTCTTGATAACAATTTCAGTGTATTAATGAACGAATGGCAAAGTAACATCAGAGTTACGGTTTTACCAAATTTAAACCACAATTTCTTACCCGATTTTTGATGCAAAAATCCTCTGAAATGTTAGAAAAATCAGAGGATTATTAGCTAATAAAAATATAGGGGAAAATTTTAAGAAATACTTTGTACTACTTCTTTTTTGGCTTCTTTTTTAGAACCATCAAAACCTTCTACTCCGCCAACTGTGGTATATTTCATTACAAAACGTTTGTTAGGATTAATGACCTTGTATGCATATTGGCACATTACCGCTGCCTCATGAAAACCGGATAAAATCAATTTTAGTTTCCCCTCATAGGTATTAACATCGCCAATAGCGAATACACCGGGAATATTGGTCTGGTAATCTTTGGCATTATTTACCTTAATGGCGTTCTTTTCTATCTCTAGCCCCCAGTTACCAATCGGTCCTAACTTTGGAGATAGACCGAACAGGGGAATAAAGTTATCGACCTCTAAATATGTTTCACCCTTATTCGCATCGTTATGCTTAATAACGACCGCTTCCAATTTTTCATCTCCGTAAAGTTTTTTTACCTGTGCTTCTGTAAATAATTTTATCTTACCCCGCTTGGCCAATTCGGATGCTTTCTCCACAGAATCAAGAGCACCTCTAAATTCGTTCCTACGGTGCACCAATGATACCTCAGCGGCTACATCTGCCAAAAAGATGGCCCAGTCCAAAGCGGAATCACCGCCCCCTGCGATAACAACTTTTTTGTTACGGTATATTTCTGGATCCTTAATAATATAAGCCACTCCTTTTTCCTCGAAATCCTGTATATTTTCGATAGGTGGCTTTCTTGGTTCAAAAGAACCAAGTCCACCAGCGATTACAACAACTGGCGCATGATGTTTGGTGCCCTTATTGGTCGTTACAACATAGGAGCCATCATCTTGCTTGTCTAAAGTTTCCGCCCTTTCACCTAGCGTAAATCCTGGTTCAAAAGGTTTTATTTGTTCCATCAAATTATCGACCAAATCTCCTGCTAATATTTCTGGAAATGCAGGTATATCATAAATAGGCTTTTTAGGATAGATTTCCGAACATTGCCCTCCCGGTTGTGGCAGGGCATCAATTAAATGACACTTTAGTTTAAGTAATCCTGCTTCAAAAACGGTGAACAAACCCGTGGGTCCGGCACCAATGATAAGTATATCTGTTTTAATCATTTTTTTCTAGTATTTCAAATTCTTGATTTTGGGCTATTGTTGTGATAACCGCTCTATGATTTACGACCGCTCCGATGATGATTATCGCCGGATTGGACAATTGTTGTTTCTTTACCTCTTTACTGATGGTAGCTATGGTCGCCACAGCAATTCTTTCATCATCTCGTGTACCGTTTTGAATTATAGCTATAGGCATTTGGGCTTTTCCTTCAGCCAAGAACAAGGCTATAATCTCATCTAATTTGGACATCCCCATAAGAATGACGACCGTTGCGCTAGACTTTGCCGCCAAGGTTACATCGCTAGATAGTTTGTGCGCTTTAGTCGTGCCCGTAATTACCCAAAAACTCTCTGCCGACCCTCTTTTGGTAACCGGTATATTCTGTGATGCCGGTACAGATAAGGAAGAGGAAATACCCGGAACAACAGCAACGGCGATACCGTGTTGTGCAGCAAATTCCATTTCCTCCGCCCCTCGACCGAAAACAAATGGGTCACCACCTTTTAGTCGGACTACGTGACTATGGGTTTTGGCCCTACTTACAATCAGGTCGTTTATTTGTTCTTGCTGATACGCATAGCAACCTTTACGCTTCCCCACAAATATTGTTTCCGCGTTGGGGGCGTATTTCAAAAGTTCTGGGTTGACCAAAGCATCGTAGAGTATAACATCCGCACTTTGTAAGACCTTAACTGCCTTTAAAGTGATGAGCTCCGCATCTCCAGGACCTGCACCAACTACAGTTAATTTTCCAGCTCTCGCTAGCTCCCTAAAAGGCAGGGAACTCTTTCTCTGATGGCTTCTTAAATTTGTCATGCTATGCTTCTTGAAGTTCTTGATTTCTAAAAGCTTCTATATTTTGAAGGAACGCTTTCGCATCCTCCAAATAGCTTTTGGAGAAAGCCTCGGTAGGTTCATTTTGATTCAATTGTAATACCAGATTTTCAAAACTTCCGTCAAGTTTAAGACGACCCTCTTTCACAAACTTTTCATCGAAATCTTTGATAATACTGGCATGCGTATTCACTTTTGTTTTTTCCGCTGTTAACATGGCTTTCGCTGTATTCACCATTGAGGTATAGGCATAATAAATGCTTGCTGCCCATTTTCCCTCTGCATGGGCTTCCAAAGCTTTTTGTATTTTTTCTTCACTTTCATAAAGCAAGGTGGCGATCAAATCAATTACCACTCCCGCACATTCTCCAATACCAATGGCTTTCTCATAACGTTTATCACTACCCCAATCGATAAAATCTTCTTGCGTAAGGTGCGCTATATCCGTTAATGGTTTAAGAAAATCATAGAAATAATGTTCCCCTTTTTCCTGATAGTAGTCAGCATAGGACAATCCGTTGCCGTTCTTATCAAAATCGTCCAAAATTAAGCGCAAAGCTTGTGGGCCTCTTTTACTGGGTATCTTAACCACTTTATCGGCGAAACGGCCTTCACCATTACCCATATTACCACCGCCCAACAATACTTGTAATGCCGGAGCAATTAATTTGTCCTTTGTTCGGATGGACATCCCTTGAAAGCCGATATTGGCCATATTATGTTGTCCACAGGCATTCATGCAACCACTGATTTTTATGACTACGTCCGAATTACTGACGTACTGTGGATAATCTGCCTTGATAATACGTTCTAATTCTTCAGCTATTCCTGTACTACTGGCAATGCCTAAATTACACGTATCGGTTCCGGGACATGCGGTAATATCCAAAGCGGTGTTATAGCCTGCTTCCACAAAACCTAATTTTTCCAATTCCAAATAGAAAAATGGAACCAATTCTTCCTTTATATGAGGAATTAAAATGTTCTGCCGAAGCGATAGTCGTAACTCACCCGCAGCATATTTTTGGACTAAATCTGCAAGTGAACGTGCCTTATCCGTGTAGAAATCACCAAGTAGCACCTTAATGCCGATCGCTACAAAGCCAGCCTGTTTTTGGGGAACGATATTGGTACGCTTCCAAAGCTCAAAAGCTTTCTCATTAGACACCTGTACACTGGGAACAGGAGCCTCCGCTACCTTAATTTTAGGATATGCCTGTGCATCTATTGCAACGGTAGCGTTAGGAACTGCCTTCTGTTCTTGAGCCAATAACGCTTTAAAGCCTTCTAAACCAACATCCTTTATCAAAAATTTCATCCTAGCCTTTGCCCTGCTCTTGCGTTCCCCATACCTATCAAATACCCGGACAACACCATCCATTAGGGGAATAATACGGTTAGAGGATAAGAATTCAAAAAGTACGTCCGCATGGCGCGGTTGTGAACCTAGACCACCACCGAGCATTACCTTAAAACCTTTTACGCCATCTTGTATTTTAGCGATAAAACCTAAATCGTGCATGTAAGACAATCCGGTATCGGCGTCACTGGCAGAAAAAGAAACTTTGAACTTTCTACCCATTTCCTGGCTAATAGGGTTCCTTAGAAAATAACGGAATAATGCATCTGCGTACGGAGAAACATCAAAAGGTTCGTTTACGTCTATACCGGCTGTTTCACTAGCTGTTACATTTCGTACCGTATTACCACAAGCCTCCCGTAGGGTAACATCATCCCTTTCTAATTCTGCCCATAACTCCGGGGTTCTGTTCAAATCCACATAATGAATCTGAATATCTTGGCGTGTCGTAATATGCAAGCGACCGGTTGAGTATTCGTCGGAAACATCGCATATACGTTTTAATTGTGTGGAAGTAACTTTTCCATAGGGTAATTTAATACGAATCATTTGAACGCCCTGTTGGCGCTGACCATAAACGCCACGTGCCAAACGTAAACTTCGGAATTTCTCCTCATCTAATTTGCCATCATTGAACTCATGGATTTTGCGTTCCAATTCTAGAATGTCTTTCTCAACAACGGGATTCTCTATTTCTGTTCTAAAACTTTGCATATGTTGCCCCTACTAACCTCCCCAAAGGGAAGGAACACTTTCTTGGGTATGAGAGTGTTTTTTATTAATATTTATCCTATAGATTTACTAGATTTTAAATCTATTTCAATTCAATCTTTCTTTAAATGAACGTCAGTATTCTTTAACCTTTTAGAAACCAGGGATTATTTATAGTATAAACCCTGCCCCAACGGTACTATTTGTTTGGGTATCTATTAAAATAAAGGAACCATTTGTTCTATGGTCCTTAAATTTATCATAGAAAACTGGCTTGTTCAACCTGAAACTCACTTGTGCTATATCATTCATTCCCAAAGCATCTACTGTGGTATCCACTCCAGAATAATCCGGTGCAATTTTATGCTTCACAGCTTCTACTTTGGCCAAGACCTTATTTACGCCGTGCTGTACGATATACTTATTTCCGGCCGTTAGTTTTTGAGAATCCATCCATGAAATGGTTGCCGTAAACTGTTTTTCAACAGTGGGCAAATCATCAACCTTTACCAACATGTCTCCCCTACTTAGGTTAATTTCATCCTCTAATGTTATGGTTACCGACGATCTTCTGGACGCCGTCTGACATTCTTTGTCATAAAAATAAATTGCCTTGATTTTGGATTTTGTGCGCGACGGTAGTGCTACCACCTCATCCCCTACGCTCAACTCGCCTCCATAAACCTTACCTGCAAAACCTCTGAAATCATGATGTTCCTCAGTTTTTGGACGAATTACATATTGTACGGGAAATCTAGGTGTTCCTATATTGGACACCGCTTTTAAGTCTAAGCCCTCTAAATGTTCCAATAAGGTTTCTCCATCGTACCATGGAGTATTTTCAGATTTATGTACCACGTTATCACCTTTCAAAGCACTTACCGGAATAAAGGTTATTCGTTGTTCTGCATAATCACGCTTACCCATCAATTTCTGGAAATCTTCTTTAATTTCCTTGTACCGTGCTTCTGAAAAATCGACCAAATCCATTTTATTGATGGCCACTACAACCTCTTTTACCCGCAGTAGATTGTTGATGAAAAAGTGACGATTGGTCTGCTCGATAACTCCTTTTCTGGCATCAATGAGAATAATAGCCGCTTGCGATGTGGAGGCGCCCGTTACCATGTTACGGGTATATTCTACATGACCCGGTGTATCCGCAATGATATAGCTTTTCTTTTGTGTAGAAAAATAGATATGGGCTACATCTATCGTAATTCCTTGCTCACGCTCCGCAACCAGACCATCTGTAGCTAGGGAAAAATCCAGATAATCATACCCTTTTTGCTTGCTGGTTTTTTCTATCGCCTCCAACTTATCCGTGGTCAACGATTTAGTGTCGTATAAAAGTCTTCCTATTAAGGTACTTTTACCGTCATCTACACTACCTGCTGTTGCTATTTTTAGTACTTCCATAAGTTCTTCCTAGCCTCCCCGAAGGGGAGAAACCCTTACTCGGAGTAATTTTAATTATTACTATTTTTTTAATTTAGATGCCACCTATTTTGTTCCCCTTTTTGGGGTTAGCGAACCTAAAAATAACCCTGTTGTTTCCTTTTTTCCATTGCCGCCTCTGAGCGTTTATCATCGATACGCGCACCTCTCTCCGATATGGTGGAGTCGCGAATTTCCTGAACCACGGCTTCAATATCCGTCGCTTCCGAATATACCGCAGCCGTGCAGCTCATATCCCCGACCGTTCTAAACCGGACCATTTTCTCTAACATCTCTTCATCTTCTTCTTGGTACACGTAGTCAGAATGCGACCAGATAAGACCGTCCCTTAAAAAGACCTTTCTCTTATGTGCAAAATAAATGGATGGTATTTCTATATTTTCCTCTTTGATATAAGACCAAACATCTAACTCTGTCCAATTAGAGATGGGAAATACCCTAACGTTTTGCCCTAACTCAATCTGCCCATTAAGCATATCGAATAACTCCGGACGTTGATTACGTTCGTCCCACTGTCCAAAATCATCACGTACCGAAAAAATACGCTCCTTGGCCCTGGCCTTCTCTTCATCTCTACGAGCACCACCGATACAGGCATCAAACTTAAATTCCTCAATCGCATCCAATAACGTGGTCGTTTGCAAGGAATTTCTGCTGGAATACCTTCCAGATTCTTCCTTTACCTTTCCTTGGTCTATAGAATCCTGAACGTTTCTAACGATTAATTCCAAGCCCAATTCTGCAACGAGTTTATCGCGAAAAGCGATTGTTTCGGGAAAATTATGCCCCGTATCGATATGCATTAGCGGAAAAGGAATCTTTGCCGGCCAAAAGGCTTTTTGAGCCAAACGGACCAAAGTAATGGAATCCTTACCTCCTGAAAACAACAACACCGGCTTTTCAAACTGCGCAGCCACCTCCCTAAAAATATAAATGGCTTCGTTCTCCAAGGCATTCACATGTGAGGTATCTTTCAGTAGCGCTGTTTTAGGTGCTAAAGGCAAATCCAATGCTGTACTACTTATTTCCATAATTATTTATCTATTATCTAAATTCTAACTTGTTACGTCTATTGCCTAATTACGTATGTAGGCCGCACTCTCTATTTTCCAAGACCTTTGTAGGGTCAAAATAGGTATGCTCGTTCGGTAAATCTCTCTCCTTTAAATAAGCATCCAAGTGTGTATCGTTCCAGTGATAGAACGGACTCACTTTAAGAACACCGTCCTTGCTTAAACTCAGTATATCTAATGAATCTCTATGTGCCGTTTGTCCTTTTCTAAGGTTGGTAAACCACACATCGGGTCGGTGTGCCTCCATTGCCCTTCTAAACGGCTCTAGTTTTACCTGCTCGGTGAACAAGGGGTGCCTCTCATCATCTATCTGCGGAATACCCATTACGGCATCCCTGTGCGCCGTGGTTTGCTTGGGCACATATAAATCAATGTTCAAATTTAATCGTGCAATAAGTTCTTCCGCGTGTTTATAGGTATTGGGCGTGTTGTAACCAGTATCGCACCACACCACAGGAATATTATCCTTTACTTGAGATACCGCATAAAGAATGGCTACCTCGTAAGGCCTAAAATTAGTTGTGACCAATGCCTTATTGGCATGCTCGATAGCCCATGAAATAATTTCCTCTGGCGGAATTCCCTTGAACTGAACATTCAGATTTCTAATATCTTCTTGTGTAAACGCCATACTGTATATTATTTACCCCAGTTTATTTTATTCCATAAACGTTCATGGAAAAAGTATAAAAACATCTTTGTCACAAAATCTATGGAGGCTATGGAAGCCGCTATAGCAACCTCGCCTGTTAGCAGGTAGGAAATCAACAGGGTATCCAAAGTACCTATAATGCGCCAGCTAACAGCCTTGGCAACACTTCGTATAGGTCGTTCGGATTTTTTGTCCGAGCCAAACTTACTTTTAGTCGTTTTTCTATCTAAAATCAATTGATCTACAATCATACCTCTTATACAACTTTTATTATCCTAGTGATTTAATAGGATAACAAAAATAGAATTATTATTTAGATAACAACTATAGAAATTTTAAAAAATTATAATTACCCTATAGATTTAATAGATTTTTAATAAAAAGAAAGGAATTTTAAAGAATCGACAAGAATATCTACTGAAAACCAGTTGCTATTTAGACCAATAAATCTGCAAGGGTATTGTGGCGGTATACGGATAGGTTAGCATCGCGTACCTTTAGCATTAGCTTATGAACGGCACAGGCGGCCTCGTCGGGGCAATCATCGCACTGCTCGTAAAAATTAAGACTTACACAAGGCACCATGGATATAGGCCCTTCCAATACGCGCATAACATCCGTCATTAAAATTTCGTCCGGATTTTTGATTAGATAGTAACCACCACCCTTTCCTTTCTTAGAACCCAGAAATCCGGTTTTTCGTAACGATAGTAAAATACTCTCCAAGAATTTTTGGGAAATGTTCTCCTGCTCGGCAATTTCCGCAATCTGAACGGGTTGCTTGTCCTTTCTGCCACCGAGATAAGCCAATGCTTTTAAACCGTATTTTGTCTTTTTGGAGAGCATAAGGCTAATATAAGAAAATTAGGAGAGGGAATTCAGTAACTAAAACGCTTTATTTATATCAACCATCGGACTTTATCCAAAAACCGAAACCTTTAACCATAGCAATATATCCGCTTGATAAAACAGTACCCGATAAGCCATGCACTTTTTGGCAACCAATCATTATTATTATAACTTACCCTTTCAAATTATAATTCGAATCTCATCAAACTACAAAATGACCCTATCTAAAACCACATTACAACGCACCAGCATACTTGTCGTATCCTTTTTATTGTTAGCAGCTGCGTCCTGTAAAGAAAAAACAAACACCTCAAAAGTTACTGACAATAAAGAAAATACTAATGCTGATGCTGTGGCTATTAGTACTACAAAATTTGGTGGCCTAGCGCTGTACACCGTAAGGGATGCCATGGAGGTGGATACTAAAGCCACTTTAAAGACCATCGCCGAAACCGGATACGTAAATATTGAAGCTGCAGGTTATAAGGACGGCACTTATTATGGTATGGCTCCTGAAGATTTTAAAGCGTTCTTGGCAGAAGTGGACCTGACCCCAATCAGCACCCATCAAAGCAGCGTAACGATTGATAATGCCGATGAGGAAATGGCTGCTGCCAAAGCCGCTGGTTTCGAATATTTTGTGGTTCCGATTCCGCCAATGGGCTTATTCAATTATGATGCGACTACCAATACCATGAGTATGACCGGCGGTGCCGAAAATTTAGCGAATATACTTGACGAACTTGGAAAAAAAGCCACAGCTGCTGGACTCCAACTGTTATACCACAACCACGATTTTGAGTTCAAAACGGATGCGGACGGTATCGTACCCATTGACTATTTGTTGGAAAACTGCGACCCTGAATTCGTAAATTTTCAAATGGACTTATTCTGGGTGACCAAAGCAGGGGCCGACCCATTGGCCTATTTTGAAAAGTATCCGGGGCGTTTTAAAATGTGGCATGTAAAGGATATGGATACGGAAGGTAAGTTTGCTCCCGTAGGGAATGGTACTATCGATTTTTCTAGAATTTTAGCCAAAAAAGAGCAATCCGGTATGCGATACTATATGGTTGAGCAGGATAAAACGTTTACCATGGAACCTTTGGAAGCCATTAAAATAAGTCACGAGGAGATTAAAAAAATCGGGTTTCAGTAACACTTGCCATATGAAAACGTTATAGTACATGCCGGTATTCAGTTTAAATTAAAATGAATATCTACGTTTTGTATCTAGTAATCTTTAACTTATAAAAAGGGTATCAAATAAATTAACTAGTCAATTACTAAGCCATAAAAGCTGATTTTCTTTTTTGAGATTGATATGAATTCTCTCCGTAAAGACTCCTTAGCATACTTTATATCATATCGCTACACTAAATAGAACTTCACACCTTTTATACGCAGAAAGCAGTCGACTCAATACAACCCACTCATTATCAGTGTTTATTTTTCTTAGACCCTTACATCCCTCATCAATTTTGCAAAAATTAAAAGTAATACTATTGAATTATAATACTTTAACTATTATTTATGATAAGTAATACTTTTATGTCTGATTTGGTGACTTATATTTGTCTCGAATTTTAAATTAAGTATTATGAGAAGGAATATCATTGCTTTAGCCAGTGCAGTATTATTGACAACAACGATACAAGCACAAGAGCCACAAGATGGAACCATTGAAATAGATAAGAGCCGTATTTTAGTTGAATCCGTATTATCTGCAGAAGAACAGGCTGCTCTTACGCCCCTAGATGTTTATAATAGCTTGGCCGCCGGAAATGAACGCTTTGTGATGAGCGACCTTACCGCGCGTGACCACTCCATGCAGATTAGGGAAAGTGCAGATTCGCAATATCCAAAGGCCATTGTGCTTTCCTGTGTAGATAGCAGGGTACCCGTTGAAGATGTTTTTGACAAAGGTATCGGGGACATCTTTGTAGCACGTGTTGCAGGGAATTTCATTAACACCGATATTCTTGGCAGTATGGAATTTGCGACCAAAGTTGCCGGGGCCAAACTCATCTTAGTCTTAGGTCACGAGAACTGTGGAGCCATACATGCGGCCATTGATGGTGCAGAATTAGGAAATATTACTGCTATGCTAAAAAATATTGCTCCTGCAGTGGCCATGTCCACTAAGTCCGAAGGACCGAGAACTTCCAAGAACAGACTACTTGTTCACGAAGTAAGTGAGAATAATGTGCGTGTTGCCATGGACCGCATCGTAAAAGAAAGTACCATTCTGAAAACAATGAAGGACAATGGCGAAATAGATATTAAAGGTGCCGTATATGACATGGATACGGGAGTAGTAAACTTCCTTTAAGAGATTACCATATAAGCTATGCCCTTCCTTCCCAGGAAGGGCTTATTTTGTGGCACTGTTTTTATACTAAATCATTTTCCTGCTTACCCTAATGCCTGACAAATATCATTTATAATATCATCAATATGCTCTAAACCTACGGAGATGCGTACCATACCGTCCGTAATACCTGCTTCGGTTCGTTCCGTTACAGACAACTTACTGTGGGTGGTAGATGCTGGATGGGTAACAATACTCCTAGAATCTCCCAGATTAGCGGAGAGCGACAATAGTTTTATCCGATCAAAGAATTGTTTCCCAGCTTCCAAGCCGCCCTTTAATTCAAAAGCCACCACGCACCCGCCGGCTTTCATCTGTTTTTTGGCGATTTCATATTTGGGATGCGATTTTAGGAACGGATATTTCACCCAATTCACATTATTATGCCTTTCTAAAAATTCCGCTAGTTTCAGCGCGTTCTCGCAATGCCTATCTACCCGCAGCGCTAGGGTTTCTAAACTTTTGGAAAGCACCCACGCATTGAAAGGAGATAGTGCCGGGCCCGTAATTCTTGAAAAACGGTATACCTTATCAATTAAATTGGCCTTACCTACCGTAATTCCTGCCAACACACGGCCTTGACCATCCATTAACTTAGTTCCTGAATGAATCACCAAATCCGCTCCGAATTTTATGGGCTGTTGCAAATAGGGCGAAGCGAAACAATTGTCTATTACTAATATGAGCTTATGTTTCTCAGCAATTCTTCCCAAAGCCTTCAAATCTAGGATATCCACTCCCGGATTGGTGGGCGATTCCGCATAAATAAGCTTGGTCTTAGGTGTTATTAGGTCCTCAATACTATCCAAATCATCAATCTTAAAATAACTATGCCCTATATTCCATTTGGGAAAAAAGTTATTGAACAACGAGTGGGTAGAACCAAAAATACTCCGTGCGGAGAGGATATGGTCGCCACTATCCAGAAGTGCCGCCAAGGTCGAAAATACCGCCGCCATACCACTAGCAAAGGCAAAACCAGCCTCCGCACCTTCCATTTGGCAGACTTTCTCAATGAACTCCGAAGAATTTGGATTGGAGTAACGGGAATAGATATTGCGTTCTTTTTCTTCCGCGAAAGAGGCGCGCATATCCTCGGCGTCCTCAAATACAAAACTGGAGGTAAGGTATAGGGGCACTGAATGCTCTAAATGTTCCGTTCGTTTTACCTGCGTACGAATGGCGTTGGTCTCAAATTTGTTGTTCATTTATGCTATTATAATTTCAGAATAGTGGCTTCGACTCCGCTCAGCAACCAATAATGTTTATTCTTATTTACATGACTCCGCTCAGCCACCTATATTCTTTCTTTTTTCTCTTTAGTTCCGCTCAGCCATCGATGTTCTTTATTTTTCTCTACATAACTTCGCCACGCTTCCAGTGCTTCCGGTCGTTGAGCGGAATCGAAATGACATTTTTCAGCTATCATCCTTCTCTTTAAAATATTTATAATGCGAATCATTCTTACACTCCGAAAGATTCGGCAAGCTCGCCATTTCACCCTTGATCAAAGCTTCTTTCTTCGACCTTGACCAACCTTGAATTTGCTTCTCCCTATAAAAGGCTGTATCAATTCTTTGGTATTGTTCTACATAAACCAATGTGATGGGCAATCTTTTTTTCGTGTGATTCGCGCCTTTGCCCTCTTGGTGTGCCACAATCCTTTTTTCCAAATCGTTGGTACTCCCTGTATAATAGCTTCCATCGGAACATTCTAAAATATACAGATAACCTTTCATTATACTTTTCGCTCATGTGGCTTCGACTCCGCTCAGCCACCAATAATGTTTATTCTTCTTTACATGACTCCGCTCAGCCACCAATAATGTTTATTCTTCTTTACACGACTCCGCTCAGCCACCGATATTGTTTATTTTTCTCCTTAGTTACGCTTAGGCTACACTATTCTTTCTTTTTCTCTACATAACTTCGCCATGCCACCGATGCTTCTCGGTCATTGAGCGAAGTCGAAATGACACTTGGCTATCGTTTTCTTGGCTTCGACTCCGCTCAGACACCAATAATGTTTATTCTTCTTTACATGACTCCGCTCAGCCAACCATATTTAGTTCACTGCCGCCAGTCTATCAAAACTACCCTTTCTCCGCTATTCTTAAAATATCTCCAAAAACACCTCTGGCCGTTACGGCCGCACCAGCACCAGCACCTTGTATCACTAACGGGTTTTCCCCGTAAGACTCCGTATAAATCTCAATAATGGAATCCGACCCTTTTACTTGACCCAATGCGCTGGACTTTGGAACGGAAACTAATTTTACGTCGAGTAGGCCCTTTTCCTTTTGCAGGTTACCATGCAAATCACCTACGTAACGCAACACATGATTCGGTTTTTGGTTCTTTTTTATTTCATTAAACTTTGCATCCAAAACCTCTAAGTTTTTCATAAAGAAATCGGTTTCTACCGTTTGCAAACTCTCAGGAATTAAATTTTCAATCGCGATATCAGAGAACTCATTACTCAAATCTAGCTCACGTGCCAAAATCAATAACTTGCGACCCACATCGTTACCCGATAAATCTTCCCTTGGGTCGGGCTCTGTATACCCTCGCTGCATCGCATCCTTTAAAATGGAAGAAAAAGGTGCATCCACCTCAGAAAAGGTATTGAAAATATAACTTAACGAACCGGAGAACACCCCATTTATACGGGTTATATTCTCACCCGAAAGATGTAATAGTTTTATGGTATCTATTAAGGGTAATCCAGCGCCTACGTTAGTTTCATACAGGTATTGTTTTTGATATTTTACGAGTTCTTCCCTTAGTAACTGGTAATAGTCGAAGCCCAAGGTGTTGGCAATTTTATTGGAAGAGACCATATCAAAACCGTTCTCAACAAAATCAAAATAATGCGCAACAAAATCATTACTGGCGGTATTATCCACGGCTATTAGATTCTCTAAGTGATGGGTTTGCGCAAAATCAAAAATATCCTGAACGGTATAGGACCTCCCTTTTCTCTTTAGTTCACTCTTCCATGTTGCCCCTAAACCCTCTGGATGCAGCACTACCTTTTTAGAGTTGGCGATGGCAAAGACCCGTAAATCGATTCCTTTTCTTTTTGCTATTTTCTTGGTGGATTTTAAAATCTGGTCAATAAGCGTACCACCAACATTTCCATGCCCAAAAATAGCCAGGTTCACTTTTTTACTTATCCCAAAAATCTGACCGTGCATCACGTTCAAAGCCTTGGTCAAATCCGATTTTTTAACCACCAGACTAACGTTCTTTCCAGAGGCCGTATTATTAAAAAGCAACGGAATAATCTGGTTTTTTATAAGTGCATTGTATGGTTTGTGAAAGGTGCTTAAATCTTGACCCACAATGGAAATAACGGATACATCGTCCATGACCGTAATCATATTGATGTCTTTAGCCTGAAAGTCTTTGGAAAATTCATTTTCCAAGGCCTGCTTGGCTTTTTGGGCCTTAATGCGCTTCACGACCAATCCAATACCACGTTCCGAAGAACCTTGGGAAATGATACTAACACTAATGTTATGGTTTTCTAGTGTTTTAAAAATACGGGCATCGATACCGACCTTACCTAGCAAGCCCCTACCCTCTAGATTTATAAGGGCAACGTCTTCAATGACGGATAAGCTCTTAATCCCCTCTTTACTAGATTGGGCGCTAATGAGCGTTCCTTCGTTATCGTTGTTATAGGTGTTGAGTATTCGTAGCGGAATATTTTTCTCTATCAACGGAATTATGGTCTTTGCATGTAAAATAGTTGCCCCAAAATTAGCCAGTTCATTGGCTTCTGCATACGATAGGTGTGCAAGTCTTTTGGCTTCCTTAACGTAGTCTGGGTTAGCAGTAAAAATACCATCGACATGGGTATAGTTCTGGAGCTCTTCGGCATCTAGAAAATTTGCTATCAGGGCAGCGGAATAATTACTACCGTTTCTGCCTAGCGTCGTCGTTTCTCCACTCTCGGCAGCAGCTACGAAACCCGTAATTACGGGCACTGACCCATTGGGAAGTTTACTTAACAGCAGCGTTAATTTCTCTTTGGAAATTTTTTCTAAAATCTTTGCATCGCCAAAGGCAGCATCTGTGGTCAAAAAATCTCTTGAATCTATAAAAACTGCTTTGATTCCTTTACCGATAAGCAATTTGCTGACTAATTTACCAGAGATGAGTTCTCCATGGGCCAACACCTCGTCTTTTATCTTGGCGCTATAATCCCCTAATAAGGATACGCCTTCAAACAGTTGCGCCAGACATTTAAACTCTTTGGATAAATCGATATTGGCAAAGGTGTGCTTCTGGTATTTCTCAAACGCCTCAAAATCCGAAAAATAATTTTTTCCCTGAGCGGCCTTCTCCAAGATATCCTCTAGCTGGTCCGTAGCTTTTTCTCTGGCGGACAGGACTACCGCAATATGTTCTCCCGATGACACCTTATGGGACACTATATCCAAAACCCGCTCTAGTCCTTCTCCATTACTTAAAGATTTCCCGCCAAATTTCAGGACCTTTAATTTACCGGATTTTCCATTAGTATTGAAAACACCGTTCAGCAGTTTTTCCAACTGTTCAAATTCTATTAAGAAAGCATCATGACCATGCAAAGACTGTATTTCGCCATAAGTAACATTGCTATTGGCCTGTGCTATTTGTTTGAAAGTATCCTTGTTTTCTTTAGCCGTAAAGAACAGGTCAGAATCTACACCGACAATATGAATATTGGTATCGCTATTTTGTAATTTTAAGAATCGCTCATTTCCATCTCGGGTAACGTCGATAGTCTTCAGCAGCTGATTCATGAGTTTGTAGGCTGATAATTGAAAACGCTCCTGTAATTTTTTACCGTGATGGGTAAGCCAACTTTCTACATTGAAAACCTGAAGTTCTTCGTTAGTGCTCCTTTTAAAACGCTCCTTAAAGGATTCCGGGGTACGGTAGCACAACATCGCGTGCATACGTGCATCATGAACCGGTTGTTTTGAATTCACCAAGAACTGTTCCTGAATCTGACAGTTAGCAATGAGCCAATCGGTAGATTTCCAATCGGATGCCACAGGAATGAGATGTTCGGTGAGCTTTGGATTGAGCACAGCCATTTCCCAAGCAATACCGCCACCCAAAGAGCCACCGATTATTGCGAATAGCTTCTTTATGGACAGTTTCTCCAAGCCAAGTAAAAATATTTTAGCCATATCACCGGCCACAAAATCCTTATAATTCTCTATGACGAATTTATCATGACCGTTCCCAGGAATATTGAAAGCGAGTATGGTATACTTTTGCGTATCGATACACTTTTTATCCCCAATTAAAGCGGACCACCAACCTTCTGGCCCGGTAACATTGGAATTGCCGGTTAAAGCATGATTGACTAAAACAAGGGGAGCCGAGTGTAACGCTCTTCCGAACAACTGATACGAAAGCTCAATATCCTGAGTTACTCCGCTGAGGGTGGTATAATTTTTAAGTGTTATTTGGTGTAGCATGATAAAAAATTACTCCCGGTTAAAGCATCTCGACTGCGTTGGTGATGCACCACCAATCAAAAATTGGCATAGCGCATCCCTAACACAGTTGAAAACCTTAATGTAAGAGAATGTTAGACAAGAATAGCCTTGTCAACTTTAGCAAAAGCGTTCTCTAAATCAGTTTTTAAATCTTCAATATCTTCCAGACCTACGGATAAACGAATTAGGTCTTGGCCAACTCCCGCTGCAGTTTGTTGCTCAGCAGTAAGTTGTTGGTGGGTGGTACTGGCCGGGTGTATAATCAATGATTTGGTATCACCAATATTGGCCAACAGCGAAAAGACCTCGGTGGCATCCGTTACCTGTTTCGCTGCTTCGAAACCTCCTTTGATACCAAAAGTTACCAAACCGCTTTGTCCTTTAGGAAGGTACTCTTGAGCTAAATCGTAGTATTTATTACTTTTTAATCCTGGATAGTTCACCCAAGCAACTTCTTCCCTAGCTTCCAACCAAGTAGCCAGTTCCAAGGCATTGGCACTATGCTGTTTTATACGTACCGGTAAGGTCTCTAATCCTTGTATAATCTGAAAAGCATTGAACGGGCTTAAAGCACCGCCAAAATCTCGTAACCCTTCTAAAATTAGTTTAAAGGTAAATGCCGCCGCTCCCAAAGCTTCGCTATACACCAACCCGTGATAACCTGCGGAAGGTTCGGTAAATTCCGGAAACTTTCCATTTGTCCAATCGAATGTGCCTGCATCTATTATGGCACCACCCAAAGAACTTCCTTGCCCACCAATATATTTAGTAAGTGAGTGTATCACAAGGTTTGCCCCATGCTCTATAGGATTCAACAAACCTGGCGTAGCTACGGTATTATCTACTATGAAAGGAACTTTTGCCGCATTAGCCTCTTTGGATATCGCTTTTAAATCTAAAACATCCAATTTGGGATTTCCTAACGATTCCACGAAAATCGCTCGTGTATTTTCCTGTACGGCCTTACCGAAATTCGTTGGGTCCGATGCATCGACAAAGGTAGTAGTGATACCCAATCTTGGTAGGGTTACATTCAAGAGGTTAAAAGTACCTCCATAAAGACTGCTTGATGCCACGATGTGGTCTCCTGCCTTTAAGAGCGTTAATAGACCTGTAGAAATTGCAGCCGTTCCCGAAGCGAACACTACCGCACCTACACCGCCCTCTACAGCGGCCAAACGGTCTTGTAAAATTTGATTTGTTGGGTTGTTCAATCTCGTATAGATAAAGCCCAGTTCTCCCAAAGAGAAAAGATTGGCAGCATGGTCCGTATCATTGAATACGTAGGACGAGGTTTGATAAATAGGTACAGCTCTAGTTCCTCCCGTTTGTTTTGGGTCGTGACCTGCATGTAAAGCGTTCGTTGCTAATTTTTGATTACTCATGATTTTGTTTTTTAAATAATTAATAAATTGATAAAAAAGCCAAACCCTAGCCAGCCGACATTGCGGATAGGTAAAATCAAAAAGTTATAAGAAAGTGACTCAATTGCGAAGGCAACTGGTTTTTGGTTATCTGCCAGATATTGTAAAAACAATACTAGTAGAATTTAGCACCTTCTTTGTATGGAACAAAGGGTTGCTAAGGCTTCAAAGGGTCTAATCCCTCCACCTTTCTTGATAACTATTCAATACGTGTTTGAACTTTGTAAAGCACAAATTAAGGTTAGAAACTTTTAATAACCTAATATTTTCGAAAATTTTCACAAAAACCTAGTACTATGATAGATTAATAGCTATGTCAGCGCAAAGTGTGCCTTAATCGTTCTTAAAATTAAAAACCGTATTTCTAATATAGAGCTTTGCCTTACCTCCTCTTACGCGGTACGCACCGTAACGGATGCCCGTTTCCGTTGCCCGTTGGGGGTCTGGAATATCATAATCAAAACTTTCGCCGTTTATGATGGCATTGGAATAGTGCGACACCACCACGCCGTCCTCTTCCTCGAAACCTGTTTTTAAATAAAAGGTGAAATCTTCGTTCTTGGCCACACGAGTTAGATAAACGTTTTGTCTGCCGCCATCCTGCAGCGTGCCCCCACGTTCGGTTATTTCTTCCCGATAAATATCAAAATGGGTAACCTCCCCATCAGTGACAACGGATTGTGCTATAAATAAGCAAATAGCTGGATCTGGCGACCCTCCCCCGCCAGTGTGTTTCCCTTTGGTCTGGGCAAAATAAGAACCGGTATCACCTACTTCCGCTATACGGTAAATCGCGGAAAACTCGGAAAAATTACCGCCCGTAGGTTTTACTCGGGGTGTCAACGCCCGTTCCATTCTTGGTTGTAGTCCGTTGGTGTCTTTATGATTGGAGCCGTCCGCTATTTCATATACACCGTAAACGTTACCGTCCATACTCAACTCCACGTAATTGGCATAACAGGTCCGGTCATCCAACCTACCTACATTGATAGGATTTTCTGGCTCATCGTCCATTGCGCCGCCCTCGGTACAATTGAGTCCCGCTAAAGGGTCTGGAAGCGGATTGGGTTCTGCGGTGTCGTCCTCAACCATATCCACTATCTCCATTTCCGGCTCGTCCCTATTTTCGGCTTCATTTTCACAGGCCGTTACACAACATATAAGGAGTACCCAACCAAATGTTTTCGACATTAAAGCGTAAGAACTGATTTTCATTTTTTCTTTAAAATTAATTTTAAGAATCGACAACGCCATACTGGACTGTTATGGTCCGATTCTTTTACCATTAAAAATTTATGGGCTTATGAGGACTTATTTATGGTAAACGAATTCACTGGAATCCTTATCCTTAACTATATTTGAAATCTTAAACAAACGATTATGGCTTCAGGTTTTTTTGCGGTTTTAGATGACGTAGCGGCTTTGCTAGATGATGTTGCGGCAATGAGCAAAATTGCTACTAAGAAAACCGCAGGTATACTTGGTGACGATTTAGCGGTGAATGCGGAAAAAGCTTCTGGCTTTGTTTCCAAAAGAGAACTTCCGGTGCTCTGGGCTATCAGTAAAGGCTCCTTATTGAATAAAATTATTATTCTACCAATTGCCTTTTTACTAAGTGCTTTTTTACCCTGGGCAGTTACGTTGGTGCTTGTTCTGGGAGGTTTATACCTTGCTTTCGAGGGTGCCGAAAAAATTTATGAGTTCTTTGTTCCCCATGCCAAAGCCCATATTCCGGCCCAAGCGGAAGCTCCTAGTAAAAGTGATATTCTTGAACTGGAAAAAGCGAAAATCAAGTCGGCCATCGTGACGGATTTTATTTTATCCGTGGAAATTGTCATCATAGCGCTTGGAACCGTTCTAGACCAACCTTTGGCTACACAAATTGCAGTAGTATCGGTAGTGGCCTTGATAGCCACCGTAGGCGTTTATGGTATCGTAGCACTTATTGTGCGTATGGACGAATTTGGCGCAAGCCTGATTAACCTCACTGAAAGTGATAACAGTATCTCGGATTATATAGGCAGGTTTTTTGTAAATGCCTTACCCAAGGTAATCAAAGCCCTGTCCGTTATTGGAACGATCGCACTATTGCTCGTGGCCGGAGGTATCTTTGTGCATAACCTGGATTTTCTTCATGGGATATTTCCTACCATCCCCAGTATCATTATAGAATTTGTCGTAGGTTTGCTGGCGGGATTCCTAATGTTGCTTTTGTATAAAGGCGTTAAAAAAGTATTTAAAAAGAAATAGGCTTTTTATTTGAAAAGCATATCCCTTAACTTCATGTTTAGGAAAATGATAAATCGTCATTTTTCAACCCTCATCCCTTATTTTAGGCCATTAAATCTATAATTGAAGTGCCACGGATGTTCATACCAAATATCCCAATCTTCGAGATTAGTCTCTTCTCTTATGGCAGAAGTTGCACTAAACCCCTGACTATTGCATAATTCCGAATGATTTTCTGTGTTACCATGGGAACCTGTATTTATTCCCAATGACTCCCCATCTACCAAGAAGTAAGAAAAGTAATAGAGCACATCTTTCTTTAAGATTAGATTTAAATCTGAAAAATCGAAAGTTATCCAAAATAATTCCATTGGATTACTGAAAGTATTATCAACCGATGCTATTTCATTGCCTTCAGAATCTCTCAATTGTAACCTGACAGTTGAATCCCCAGCGTAAACCCTTTCCACACCGTTCTCATCATAAAATCTGAAATAATTACTGAAACGTATAGCATAACTAGTAATATAAAAATCTTCCTGCGGAGTTAGCGAGTTACCAGTTCCAACATTTCTTGGTGGAAAAAACATATTTGGATCAACAGCATAGCTACGACTATCACCTCCAAACCATTTACTAGCATTTTCTACATCACAATTAAGAAATACGGCATCTACCATTGTTTCAAAAACTACTGTATACGTTGTCAACTCGTTACTTTCTGAAGTAACCATAAAATCTACCGGTTGAGAATAATCCGTAATATCTGCAGGATTGGGTTCAATACTAGCATTTTCAGAAATTTTACACTCGATATTTAAGTGACTAAGGTCAATATTGGGTGGAAGCCTTTGGTTAATCTCTTTAGTTTCCATATCGATATTCGCATTGACCGAAAATGCATCCTTAATAACAGTGAACGAAACGATATCACTACCTTCAAAAGGTAATCTTGATAAAACTACCTCGTATGTTCTTGTTGTTTGATCTTCCGATTTTACCGTGTAAACTATAGGACTGGTATAATCTGTAATGGTGTTAGGGTCAGGTTCTATAGTTGCATAGTCGGAAATCGTTACGGCGGTAGTTAAATCTGTTAGCTTCCAAGTCTTAGGAAGCTCTTTTGAGATGGTGTTCGACACACTATCAATAGTTGCCTCAAGTACCTCGTCACCGTCAGTAATTGAAAAACTAAGGATGCTATTTTCTGGACTTTTTTCTCGCAGAACGGTAACCGTATATACTTTTTCTTCTCCATTTTCAGCAGTTATGGTAAACTGTACGGGTTCAGTTAATGATTTAATGCCCAGGGGGTCAGGAACTATGCTTGCATTTTCCGAAAAAAGTATTTCTAACGAGATTTCGTCAGCAAACGAAATATCATAAGGAGCAATTACTTCAACATTCGTACCATCAATATTGACACTTAATTCAACACCACCCACAGTAACAATAAACGAAGTAATACTATTTCCAGACAATAATTCTTTTGTCATACTGTCCTCCTCGCATGAGGAGAATAAAATTCCAAAAAAGAATATTAGCGCATAAAACTTTTTCATTAGTTTAATTTTATTCGATAATGAGTGCTTTCACTCTGACTTATATTACATAATTAACTATACCAAACTTTAATCTAGACATTTGAAAATAGCATAAACTTAAGCGAGAGATAAATACTTCAAACGATGTAGGAATGGAAATAGTATATTCTGAGAAAGAATCGTACATGATGAGTAAACTTCAACAATACCTTTTGACTGGCGTAATCCCTAAAAGCCCTTCCTATTAGGGCTTAGATAATAAATTTTTTCTTGGAATAGGTATAACCGTCAGTTGTAGATTAAATTAGCGAGCATTTTCGGTTAAGCACAGGCGTTAGCAATTCCGAGTGGATACGGACATAGTCGAATCCGCCGTAATTACGGGTATATTGTTGGCAATAGTACTTTTTAAAAAGAAACACCAGTGTTTTCGTTATATTCAAGTTTTACATCATAGTCTGATTTTTTCTCATTGTATTCATAAGACCAAGTATTTATTTTACAATTTCCAACAGACTCATAAATCTTGATCAAATCATTCACTTTAATTTCATAAATGAATTCATTTCTTTTATCATCAGAAGTAAATAAAATAGATTCTAATTCTCTTTTAGAGTTTTCATATATAACTTCCAATTCCTCGTCCGTAACATGATGTTCAGTCAAATCTGTAAATTTTAGACCACCTTCATCCGCAAATGATAAAACAGGATAGAAAATATAACTATGAACAAATTGATTAACTAAAAACCTTAAATCAAATTTTAGCTTTATTGGATTTTTAAAGTCAAATAATTCAGGTATTCTATGGTCATTTAGTAGGTTTACCTTAATTCCAGAACTCTTATATTTTCTACCTCTTATGTTTGTTGATATAATTTTGTTTGTCACTTTCTTTCCATCTATTAATTTTCTGATGATGTAAAAAGCGAGCATTGTATCTTTCTCAAAAGAGGTATAATCTTTAGTAGTCCAATCTTTTTCTGGATTAACTCTTTTTTTCGTTCGTTTTGAAATTTTCAAAAGCTCTTTTTTCCAAATTTCTCCAAATGATATCATTGAGTTTATTTTCCTGCCAACAATCCTATATAGTCAATACCAATGTCCTCCTTTTAAAAAATTTACTCCAACACCGAAAACTCCACACTAGAATCGGTAAAAACGGTATGGGTCTGGGTTTTGAAATCGGCCTCATCGGCTTTAAATATATTGTCCACATAAGTCTGTGGATTCAAGTCTATTAGAGGAAACCACGTGCTCTGAACCTGCACCTGCAGTTTGTGCCCTTTTTTGATGGTGTGAAACACGTCCTGTAGTTTAATGTTCACCTCCGTTTTTTCGTTAGGTACAAAGGGCTCTGGATTAGAAAAACTGTTCCTGAACCTACCACGAAGCACCTCGCTACGCACCATTAAGTGGTAATTACTCATCTTTAAATGGTCTTGCATTTCCTCATTGGTCTCAACATCGGCTGGGTGCACGTCAATAATCTTGACAATCCAGTCCGCAGCGTCTCCCGTAGTGGCTACTTTTAGTTTGGCCATTATGTCGCCCGCCAAGGTAAAATCTTCTTCCATCACTTCGGTTTCAAAAACCAGAACATCGGAACGACGCGCAGCAAAACGCTGATCGTCCGTCATATACTTACGCGGCGTAAATATCGATTTAATATCCTCCGAATACGGAACAGGTTTCTTGACATCACTAACGAATTTAATTTCGGAAGCACCTTTTAGCTCTGTAGTCAACTCTTGGTTTTCCGAAAGGAACATAGCTTTCTTTGTAGTGCCTTCAGGAGGCCAAGCATTGTACTCTTTCCATTCTTTTCTGCCAGAATCGTACACATAGGCTTCTGGTAGACCGCTATTAGCATCACCTTTTCCTTTAAGGAAATGATTAAAAAATTTAGTTTCTATTTTCTCTTGGAAAAATTCGGAGATAGAGTCCCCAAAATAATAGTTCCCTACCAAGTTCCTGCCATTTCTTCTTGCCCAGCGTCCATGGTCCCAAGGACCAAAAACCATAGTATTATAACCGTCGGAATTCTTCTCAATATTTTTATAGGTTTCTAAAGGGCCATAAAGGTCCTCAGCATCAAACCAACCACCAACAATCATGGTGGCTACATGGGATTTTGACTTGTCCAAGTGCTGTATTAGCCCGCGACTTTGCCATAACTCATCATAATTGGGGTGTTCCTTTAATTCGTTCCAGAAGTAATCGTCCGTCATACCATCTGGTGCTATGCTCATTTCATCCTTGATATCATATTCAAAGAAGGAATTCAGGTTCTTCAAAGGCCCCTTGTCCAAGAAAAACTGGTACTGGTCTTCGGTCTGCAAATCAGGTAGACTGTACCAGGCCGTGTCTATAGGTTGGTCTCCATTTGGTCTTGGCGTACCGAACAAAGAGGTAGCCCTAAAATAACTCAACAAATAGGCTCCGTTATGATGAAAATCATCGAAGAAAAAATCTCCGATACACGCTTGGGGTGATGATGCTTTTAAGGCCGGGTGCGCGTCTATAGTGGCATAGGTGGCATAATAACCTGGATACGAGATTCCCCACACGCCTACATTACCGTTATTATGCTCAACGTTCTTTACCAGCCAGTCAATAGTGTCATAGGTATCCGTGCTCTCGTCTACATCTTTATCCGATGTCTTGTTCGGTATATAAGCCCGCATATTTTCATAGTGACCTTCGCTTAACCACCTACCGCGTACATCTTGATAGACAATGATATTACCCTCTTTCATGAGATGAATATTTGGACCAATTTGTGTCTTAAACTCGCCTTCACCATACGGCCTTGAACTGTAGGGGGTGCGTTGCATAAGAATTGGATATTCTTTTGAAGTATCTTTTGGTGTGTATATGGTAGTATGCAAAGTGATGCCATCTCGCATCTCTATATCCACCTCCTTTTTAGTATAATTATCCGAAACGTAAGTTTCAGAGATTTCTGCTTTAGCGGTCTTACTTGTTTTAGTACAAGCAACCAATAAGAATAGGGAAATTAGGACAATACTATAACGGTAAGCGAATTTTGACATGGCTTTAAATTTTAAGTCTTAAAGCTACTAAATTTTATAGCTTTCAAAAGCGGAATGACATAAAATAGAGAAACTAAAACCTTGTCCGACACCTAAATTCCCTTATTTGTGTTTCATTTTGTGTGAACTATTCTAAAACAAAAAAGAGGAGATTCTTAGTACGTTCTATTGATAGCAATTGTTTATACATTTTTATTTCGGTTTCTTGGCCAATGTATCGGTGCTTAACCTTTAAGCAACCTTTTTTTACGGGCATTTTATTAAGGAATTATGAGCATATCTTACACAAAAAAGAGCGACTTGTAGGTGAGTCGCTCTTTTGATGTATTAAAACTAGTAGGTTTTTCTTTTTAAGCGTATCTGCTCAAAAATCAATCAATCTGCACTTGAGACCTTTGGGTCCCAACACCACTTTAAGGTGTAACGCTATTCTCAATTTTAACGGTATGCGCCTCAGAAATGGGGGTATGTTGTAACGCATGATTATTTTCAACAGATTCTACATTTCTAATGACAAACTCGGATATGAGGTCAATATCCTTCGCACAGGAATTAAAAACAATACAGATTAAAATAATCAAAGACAATTTGGGGAATCTTGGATAACGATACATAGTTGGGGTAGGTTAAGGTTTCAATATATTTTTGATGAATTTTAAACATCCGTGGAGCAGGCCATCTAACCCTCCTTCAGGAGCTTCAACAATAATTTGTTTTTGTCCGTATTTGGTTTGTACTATTGCTATATATTTCATCATTTTATTTTATGGCGATTTGGGCATCACTCTAATTACATTTCAAATATATGTAGTATTTTTCTTACAAAATAATTATTGTGGTGTATATAGCTAAATGTGTGGTGTAAGCCTAATATTTATGCAATTGTGGTCCTTTTAGAGGTTTTAGGACGAATCGCCTTATGGGCTTGTAAATGCTCCGCATATGCAGCAATCAACTTTTTGACGTGCTATTCAACCAAATAAAAAAGCAACGCTATAGCGTTGCTCCTTAAAAATTTTTCAATGCCGCGGCAGAATACCTTACGGGTTCCCTATACGACCTTACACATTTAAACGATCTGCTCAGTTAGATTAATTAGATTCCAAAAACTTTTTTTACTTCCACTACGCTATCCAGTTTTTCCCAAGTAAATAGTTCCACTTCTTTCTCTACCTTACCGTTATAAGGAGATTCAAACACCTTGGTCACCGTAGTGGGTTCCTTGCCCATATGTCCATAGGCCGCTGTTTCCAGATAAATAGGGTTTCTTAGTTTTAATCTTTCTTCAATGGCAAATGGACGCATATCGAACAGTTTAGCAACTTTCTCGGCTATAGCACCATCGCTTAGGCCAATATTAGAAGTGCCATAGGTATCTACATAAATAGATGTTGGCTCCACTACCCCAATGGCGTAACTAACCTGTACTAGAATCTCATCTGCAACGCCGGCTGCAACCAAATTTTTGGCCGCATGTCTAGCGGCATAAGCAGCACTACGGTCTACCTTGCTTGGGTCTTTTCCACTAAAGGCTCCGCCACCGTGCGCACCTTTACCACCATAGGTATCCACAATAATCTTGCGACCGGTAAGTCCCGTATCTCCATGAGGGCCTCCGATAACAAATTTACCGGTAGGGTTAATATGGTAGGTAATCTGCTCGTCGAACAGCTCTTGGATACCTAAAGGCAACTGCGCTTTTACCCTAGGAATTAGAATAGAAACAATATCTGACTTTATCCGAGCTAGCATTTTTTCATCATCCCCATCAAAAGCATCATGTTGTGTAGAGACCACTATGGTATCTATACGTTGTGGCACGTTATCATCAGAATACTCAATGGTTACCTGGGCCTTGGCATCCGGTCTTAAATAGGTAATCTCTTTATTTTCCCTGCGTAAATCCGCCAAAACCTGTAGCAGCTTATGTGAAATATCCAGCGCCAAAGGCATATAGTTTTCCGTTTCTTTTGTAGCGTACCCGAACATCATCCCCTGGTCACCAGCACCTTGCTGCTCTTTAGCACCTCTATCTACACCTTGGTTAATGTCTTGCGACTGTTCATGTATCAACGAGATAACCCCACAAGAGTCGCCACTAAATTGATATTCCCCTTTGGTATACCCAATTTTATTGATGACCTCCCTGGCGATATTCTGAACGTCCAAATAGGTATCGCTCTTCACTTCTCCCGCCAAGACCACCTGCCCCGTAGTTACCAAAGTTTCACAGGCCACTTTACTTTCTGGGTCAAAAGCTAAAAAATGATCGAGAAGTGCATCACTGATTTGGTCCGCTACTTTGTCCGGATGTCCTTCACTGACCGATTCCGAGGTAAATAAATATGCCATTGTATTTCTTAATTATTGGACGATTTGACGGGATGGTTCAACCTTGCTTACAGATCTAGCGAGAAGATTCCGGAGAATACCCGGAAAACTGCTTTAGCATTTTTAACGAGGTTGCAATCAGTCAAATCCTTCCTCCTTATTAATGGCGTAAAAGTATGAAAATTGTTAAGCTTCTAAAAACTATTGGCACTCATTTTATACCGTTTTTGGATAACAAAACAAGCCCATGAAATATTCGTGTATTTCATCTACATTTTTTTCTAGTAGCTAATATACTTTGTATATTGTGCGGTACAACTTTTGTTTTAACTAACCATTAAAAAACTTCGAAATGCACATTGCCGTTGCCGGAAATATAGGAGCAGGAAAAACCACCCTGACAAAATTGTTGGCAAAACACTACAAATGGGAATCACATTTTGAAGACGTTGTGGACAATCCTTACTTGGACGATTTCTATAACCAAATGGAACGTTGGAGTTTTAATCTTCAGATTTATTTTTTGAATAGCCGGTACCGTCAAATTTTGCAAATACGGGAAAGTGGTAAAGACGTGATACAGGACCGCACCATTTATGAGGATGCACATATTTTTGCTCCTAACTTACATGCCATGGGCCTAATGACCAACAGGGATTTTCAGAACTATTCGGATTTATTCAATTTGATGGAAAGTTTGGTTGAGCCCCCTGAACTCTTAATCTACCTTAGGAGCTCTATTCCCAATCTGGTAAAACAAATTCATAAGCGAGGGAGGGAATACGAAAATACCATTTCCATCGATTATTTAAGTCGGCTTAACGAAAGGTACGAAGCTTGGGTACATGGTTACGAAAAAGGCAATCTTTTGGTTATTGATGTTGACCAACTGGATTTTGTTGACAACCCGGAAGATTTGGGAAGTATAATCAACAAGATCGATGCTGAAATCAACGGTTTGTTTTAATCGGCTTTAATAAAGCTGTGCTTTTGAGCATGCACTATGGCATCTTCCGTTTCCTTAACCAATAGAAAGGGCACCTCTTTAAACTCCTTGAACAAGCTAGTTACCCGTTCTATTCTTTTTGTGTCATTGACACTTCTAAGATAGATAGCCTTTACCTGATTTGGATATCTTTTGGCTATTTCTATATAAATATCACCATCTTTTTCTCCACTATCCCCGATGAGCACAAAGGGTAATTCCGGGTACGTTTCTAGAATATTTACAATTTCGTGCTGCTTTTGTGGCGCAGCACTTTTTCTATTTCTAGCCCTAAAACTGGCCATACTTCTTAGTAAAATAGGCCCTTTGGGAAAATCGTTGGTTTTTAGAAATAATTCCAAATACCTATATAAATTCCATGGACTATGACTTACATAGAATATTGGGTTCGCCGCTGTCCCGGATTTTCCCAGGTGCAACCTATGATAAAAAGATGCCGTACCCTCTAGAGCAGCCCTCTTTGTAGCTCTTTTGAAAACCGTATTTACCAACACCCTCCATTTTAAGGAAGAAACCACCCCCGTATGTAGAATAGTGTCATCTATATCACTAATAACCCCGAATTTTGCCGTATTACTCGGAATAAGCATTTCCGTAGGGAATCTGTTCTGATGAAGAATTTCCCTTTTAAGATTGGTATCCGTATAGGAAAGCTCAAGATTTACCCACCCTTCTGTATTTGCCATTTCATCAAGTTGCTTCACCTCTTCTTCAACCAAAAAATACCCGTCCTTATCCGTAGTTGCCGTGTAGCTAGAGGCATCGGGAAGTTTAACAGTAATGCTGGTATGTTTTATTTCATCGGTCTCAAAGCGTTTCCACGTATTCTGTATTAATTTAAAGAAACCTTTTTCCTGTAAATCTATCTCTTCATCCTCCAAAGCCCGACCTCTTACGTACAATTTATTCAGCTTTCCATAACCTTGGAATCCTAAAATTTGAAGCTTATCTTTTTTAAATATTCCCATAAACCAAAAGTAGTATATCTCCTAAACTATAGTATCTCATATGATAAGGGAAATAACGTAAACACTTTAATGCACGCTTCCCTAACTCAACTTGGGGCTTTACTCATTACCCCTTCCTTATGCGCTTCTTGACTTATAACTTTAAGAGAAATTCAGAAAATAATGTATAACCCAATTTGCTGTAACGGCAATTTTAAACTTTAGAATTATGGAACTTAAGAAAAATCCTAGAAAAGACATCAACAAGAGAAGTGGTCTATATTTTGCCTTTGGACTGGTCTTGGTAATGCTCCTTTCCTATGTGGCATTGGAATGGAAAACCTATGATAAAACCGATATTTATGCGAACAGGTTTGATGTTGAAGACAGTATCGACGAAGAAGCCCCTATATTTCAATTACAAACACCACCACCCCCTCCCCCACCACCGGTTGCACCTGTTAAAATTGAAATAGCAGAAGATGATTCAAAAATCGAAGAAACGATTATTGAAACTACTGATACAAATCAAGACAATGAAATCATTGATGTTGACAGTATTGTGGTTGATGAATTTATTGATGACGAACCGATTCCTTTTTCGGTAATTGAACATGTTCCCGTATTTCCGGGATGCGAAAACGATAAGGATAAACGTGCTTGTTTCAATAAAATGATACAAAAACATATTGTCAAGAATTTTAGATACCCAGAAATTGCGCAAGAGATGGGTATTCAAGGAAGAGTAAATATTATGTTTGTTATCCAAAAAGATGGAAGCATAGGTCAAATTCAACTTAGAGGTCCAGATAAAAACCTAGAAAAGGAGGCAAAGAGAATCATTGATAAACTCCCTAAAATGACACCGGGAAAGCAACGCGGAACCGCAGTGAAGGTTCCTTTCTCAATACCTATAAATTTTAAACTACAATAATTAAAAAGCCCTTCATGGAATCCATGAAGGGCTTTTTTAATATGAAGTAAGAACTTGGTCTAGTTCATTTCCTCTTTTACTTCTTCAACCACTTTTTCTATTTGAACTTTAACGTCTTCAGAAGTAGCATTAAATGCCGCTATTTTAGCTTTTACCTCTTCTTCCGTTCCCTCAAAAACTTGTTCCGAAACAGATTCCTCTCCGTTTTCTGTTAGAGTAGTCACCACTACAGCTCTTGAAGTTCCGTCTTCGTTATTGGTCATAGAAACCTCAACACTTCTTTCTGTTTGACTGGAAACTACTTCTGTAGCAGTTTTAGATTCGTTGTAGGCCGTCATGGTATCTCCGCTCATGGCTATACTAGGTGCAATCACCAAAGCAACAACGGACATTAATTTTAACAAGATGTTCAAAGATGGTCCTGAGGTATCCTTGAAAGGATCACCAACGGTATCTCCCACTACAGCCGCCTTATGGGCATCTGTTCCTTTACGACCGTCCGACTCAATCATTTTCTTGGCATTATCCCATGCACCACCTGCGTTAGATTGGAAAATAGCCATTAGAACACCACAAGTTGTGACACCGGCCAATAGCCCGCCTAACATTTCAGCACCACCGATGAACCCAACGGCAACCGGCACGGCAATCGCTAATAAACCTGGCAACACCATTTCCTTAATGGAAGCTTTGGTAGAAATATCCACACATTTGTCATATTCTGCATACCCATCCGCAGCATCGAAGATTTCTCGTTGTGCAGGAGTAGCTTTGGACATATCCGAATCTACCGCTCTCATTACTTCAAGTGCCGCCTTTAATTGTGGAATATCCCTAAACTGACGACGAACCTCTTCAATCATTGCCATCGCAGCTCTACCCACGGCATTCATGGAAAGTGCAGAGAAAACGAACGGTAACATACCACCAACTAAAAGACCTGCCATTACGGTAGGTTTAGAAACATCGATTGAAGTTACGTTAGCTACCTTCATAAAAGCGGAGAACAAGGCCAATGCCGTTAAAGCAGCGGAAGCAATGGCGAAACCTTTGCCGATCGCTGCAGTCGTATTACCAACCGCATCCAATTTATCTGTACGCTCTCTTACTTCTGGTTCTAATTCTGCCATTTCTGCAATACCACCAGCATTATCGGAAATTGGTCCGTAGGCATCAACGGCCAATTGTATTCCCGTATTCGCCAACATTCCTACAGCAGCAATCGCAATTCCGTAAAGTCCAGCAAAATGATGCGAAATTAAAATTGCCGCAGCAATCAATAGAATAGGAATCATCGTAGACATCATACCTACACCTAAACCAGCAATGATGTTAGTTGCAGCTCCTGTTTCTGATTGTTTTACTATAGAATTCACTGGTTTTGTACCCGTTCCTGTATAATATTCTGTAATCTTACCAACACCTAGACCAGCAATAAGACCGGCCAAGGTAGCATAGAAAATACCCATAGCTCCACTCGGAAGGCCTTCTACAGATTCTGGTATCAATGCGTTGATGATAAAGAAAGACGCAATCACCATTAAACCTGCGGAACCAAATTCTCCGATGTTCAAAGCTGTTTGTGGGTTACCACCATCTTTCACCCTAACAAAGAAGGTTCCGATAATAGACATAATAATACCCACTGCCGCCAGTACCAATGGAAGATATACTGCACCCAACCCTGCAAAATCAGGAGTAATAATGAATGCTCCAAGAACCATAGTTCCTATAATAGAACCAACGTAGGATTCAAATAAATCTGCTCCCATACCCGCAACATCACCTACGTTATCACCAACGTTATCAGCAATCGTAGCCGGGTTCAAAGGATGATCTTCTGGAATACCTGCTTCTACCTTTCCTACCAAATCGGCACCAACATCAGCAGCTTTTGTATAGATACCTCCACCTACACGTGCAAAAAGTGCAATGGACGAGGCACCCAAAGAGAAACCAGAAAGTACATTAAGTACCAGACCAAGATTATCAGGCCCAGACCAAATATTCTGATAAATCATGAACAAACCGCTGAGTCCTAAAACACCAAGACCAACAACACCTAGTCCCATAACCGCCCCACCAGCAAAAGCGACCTCTAGTGCTTTTCCTAAAGAGGTTTTAGCCGCTTGGGTAGTCCTTACATTTGCCTTGGTAGCTACTTTCATTCCAATAAATCCTGCTAGTGCAGAGCAGATAGCCCCAACAATAAAGGATACGGCCACCATACCGTGCGAACCTGCCTCATTACTTCCCTTGAAATACAACAGAGCGGCCACTGCCACTACAAAAATCGAAAGGATTTTATACTCGGCCTTTAAGAAAGACATTGCACCGTCTGCAATATTCTTCGCAATACGCGCCATTTTGTCGTTTCCGACTTCTTGTTTACCTACCCAGGCATTTTTGATCGCTACGAATACGAGCGCTAAGACACCAAATACCGGTAGAAATTGTACAATTAATTCCATTTGTTCAGTTGTTTTATAGTTTTTTAAACGGCTGCTAATGTACTAAAATCAAATAGAATAAAAAAAGCCACTTTTATTGCTAAAAGTGGCTTTTTATGATATCATATTTATCTATATCGTAAAGGTGCGTTTCTTCTTATGTTCACTTTCGTCATAGCGCTTCACACATTCATGGTATATTGCTATGGCCTCGGCCGCATTACCCCAACCACCGGTATCTACTTTCTTTTCCTCCAAATCCTTATAGACTTTGAAAAAATGTTTGATTTCTTTTTTACGATGCGGATTTATGTCGCTTAAATCATATTTGTTGTTCCAAACGGGATCACTAACAGGAACACAGATTATTTTTTCATCGGGCCCTTTTTCGTCCGTCATGTGAAAAACACCTATGGGCCTAACCTCCATCACCACCATGGGATACGTAGGTTCCGTACCCAAAACCAATACGTCCAATGGGTCTTGGTCCAAGGCCAAGGTCTCTGGGACAAAGCCGTAGTCTCCAGGATACATCATGGACGAGAACAACATACGGTCAAATCTTATTTTATGAAGTGTAAAATCGTATTCGTATTTATTTCTACTTCCCTTTGGTATTTCTATTAATACATCAAAAGTTACTTCTTCATCTTTACTCATACTATTTAGTTATTTATGCTATGAACATTAGTTGAACGAAAGCCTGTGCACTAAATTGTTAGACTGCCGTATTTATTAAAAACTAAAACCGAAGGTCCCTGTGATCCCAAAGGGCCTTGCCTCCGGGTTATCCAGATAGTTCCCTCTAAAATTAAAATCAATTCTAAAGATTTTAAAAATATTACCGATACCAAAAGTATACTCGTAGTATATGGTTTCTGAAGGAGCCCTTAACGGTGTATTTATGGTTGCCGGTGCACTCAAAGCCCTGTTGGCATCGGACAAATCTCCCCATACTCCTCTGAGTCCCACAATTTCCCTTAAGTTCAATTTACGCAAAAACGGTATCCTGGAGAAGAGTCGCCCATTAAAATTATGCTCAAGATGTACAGCGGCATAGGTATCCGTTACGAACTCATAAAAATCAAGATTGGGAAAAGTGCCGTAATTAGAGAAAAAGGTCTGGTTACCAGGGACTACACTCAACAGCCCTAAAGGCACTTCTCCAAAGGTTTTTCCAAGTTCTATGGTACTCATTAATCTACCAAACCCTCCGAGTTGCCATGGCTGATTATAGGAGAATTGAAGTTTACTATAATTAAAATCACTATCCAAGAATCCATTTGTGCCTTTGGTGAAGTTAAGCAGCAATGTGCTGTAAGTATCGTTTACATCCCTTCTTTCAACACCATAACCAATAGTCTGTTTGCCCGGTGTAAATATCAACAAAGTATTAAAATCGAATTGTCTTATCTCCGATGCCACCCCTGTAGGAGATGTTGCATCAACATAGTCCAAACTAAAATCATTGGGCAGAGCAGAACTGAGCGTTCTAAACGTACCTCCGACCGAAACCCGTAAATTGGTAATGGGTTCTATTTCAAAATTAAGCGCGCTCAAATTTATGTTCGTTAACCTGTTATTGGCTCCAACGGTTAGTAGTGACGAAGATGCGACGCTCCTTCCCAAAACATCGTTCGTAGCGGTTAGACTAACTCCCAGTTGTTCAATATCCCTTCTATTTCCACCGGATACGATTAACCTGCTCTTTTGATCTAGCAAGAACTTTCCCGAAATTCCGTGCTTAAATTTTTTATCGGTAAAACCGTAGGCTCCGTAACCCTCAACACGCCATAGATCGTTTTGCCCGCGATAAGTCCTTGCACCAAGCCGAACTCTGGGTCCTTCCGCATCGTTAAAACCGAAAAAATCATAGATGGTGCCTATATCCAGGTTCCATTTATCAATCTCCACATACCCAGAGCCTAGGACGCTCACTATATTGTAGTAGGACTTAAACTTTGGTACTGTTTTTAGCGTATCGAGCAACTTGTAAATTCCGGCCTCGTCTTTATTAAGGGATTCCAGCCTATTCTCTTCCCAAAAAGCATCATCCTTTACGATGAGTTTAGGGTCTAAAGGATTTCCTTTGCTTCGGTAAAACTCTTTTGGCTGTGCCTTATCAAATTCATAATTATCAAAAACCGTCGTCCGTTTACCATAAACACCCCTTGATTCCTCTTTCTTTTTAAAACTAAAATCACTTAACATATAATCCCGCTTAAGTAAAAAGACGGAATCGTTCATCACCTCAAAATCTTGCTCTATGTAAATTTCCTTGACCCAATTGATATTGGCACTTTTGGTCACTTCCAAGTTGATGTTCTTTATGGCCCAAGTAGAATCATTTACCCAAAAATCTCCTTTGAACGTAAGTTCATTCTTTCGACGCGGATAATAGACAATATTATAACACCATTTGTTATCGATAAAGGCACTATCCCTTAATGCATAATTATAGGTATCTACTCCCGTTCGTGACAATGGACTGGTAAAGCTCTTATCAAAAAACTTTAGGTAATTATCATAAATGTCATAATTCTGGTAAAGGTCCTTTACAAAAGCGATGATGGCCTGATTATTGTCAAAACCCGAATTCTTGTTCCCCAAGACTTCCTCTATCTCTTCTTTGAGATTATTATCGCCATACACCTTGGAAAAGGTTTCGTTCAAAAATATGGGCAGATAGGTTTTGCCGGTAATCCTAGACGTATCCAAATCCTGAAACACGAACTCGAGTCCCTTGAAAATTTTTCGTTGCATTAGGGCACTATCAATCGTATTGAGGTCAAACTCTACTTTTTCATACTTATCAAAAGCGTACTGTTTAAATTTCCGTACCCCGTTCTCTCGTTTCTTGGCCCATATTTTTCGAAGTATGTCTACGGCCGGATTATTCTTTTTAGACTGCTTTCCGGAAATTAACACCACCTCGTTTAATTGTTCTGCTGCTTCCGCGAGAACAATCTCCATCTCATAATTGACCCTAGATTTTAAAGTTATTTCCTGATTTTCGAACCCGATGAAGGATACGATCAAAATCTCATGATTATTATCCGACTCTAAGTAAAATCTACCATTATCATTGGTGATCGTTCCTTCGGTAGAGTTCTTGAACAATACGTTGGCAAAAGCTACAGGCTCGCCCGCATCATCCAAAACCATACCGCTAACCTTGGTTTGAGCACTACTTATAGCAATAAAGAAAAGAAAAAAGGAAAATATGATTTGTTTCATGAATGATGATGTTCTCAAAAGCTACGCTGCAAATAACATACCAACAAAAAAGCTTCTTTGACCTTGGTCGAAGAAGCTAAGATACTTTTACAAAGTTTGATAATTATTTATATAATACTTTTTTAACCGCATTCACCACATCCTTATGGTTTGGTAACCACTCCTCCAATAATACGGGAGAATAGGGAGCAGGAGTGTCCGCAGTGTTAATTTTAACAATTGGAGCATCCAAATAATCAAACGCATGAGCCTGAACGTGATAAGTGATTTCCGTAGCAATATTACCAAAAGGCCAAGCTTCTTCTAATACCACTAAACGATTGGTTTTCTTGACCGACTTTAAAATTGCTTCATAGTCCATTGGTTTAACGGTACGTAAATCAATAATCTCACAACTTATACCCTCTTTCTCTAACTCGTCGGCAGCCTTGTCCGCTTCCTTTATAATTTTACCGAAAGACACAATGGTAACATCGCTGCCTGTTCTTCGCATATCTGCAACGCCCAGGGGGATGGTATATTCTCCTTCGGGAACCTCACCCTTATCTCCGTACATCTGCTCCGATTCCATGAAAATGACCGGATCATCATCCCTAATGGCCGCTTTTAAAAGTCCTTTGGCATCTGCGGGATTAGATGGAACCACCACTTTAAGACCTGGACAGTTGGCGTACCAACTTTCAAATGCCTGTGAATGCGTAGCTGCTAATTGACCCGCCGAAGCAGTAGGTCCCCTAAAAACTATAGGACAAGGAAATTGCCCACCGGACATTTGCCTGATCTTTGCAGCATTATTTATTATCTGGTCAATACCGACCAACGCAAAATTAAATGTCATAAATTCTACTATGGGTCTGTTCCCTGTCATCGTAGACCCTACGGCAACGCCCGCAAAACCCAATTCGGAGATAGGCGTATCTATGACCCTTTTCTCTCCAAACTCATCTAACATACCTTTAGAAGCTTTGTAGGCACCATTGTACTCAGCAACCTCCTCACCCATCAAATAAATGGATTCATCTCTTCTCATCTCTTCTGACATGGCTTCGGCAATAGCCTCTCTAAACTGTAATGTTTTCATGTATATGGATAATTATATAGATTCTATTCGTATGAAAGCAAGCAAAAATAGCAAATATTATGTCAATTTAATGAATGCTGGAATCAAAAAAAGTTATAAAATTTACTATGCATGCATAATAAATTTGGAAATTATTAGCTATCTTCGTTGCCATCATTTTAAAAGCATTTCATAAATGAAAATATTAGTTTGCATAAGTAATGTTCCAGACACTACTTCAAAGATAAATTTTACTGAAGGAGATACTAAATTCGATACGAACGGGGTTCAATTCGTAATCAACCCTAATGATGAATTTGGATTGACCAGGGCAATGTGGTTTAAAGAAAAACAAGGCGCTACCGTTCATGTTGCCACGGTCGGAGGTCCTAATGTAGAACCCACAATGCGCAAGGCTCTGGCTATTGGCGCCGATGAGGCCATACGGGTTAACGCAGAACCTACAGATGGTTTTTTTGTTGCCCAGCAACTTGCGGATGTTGTTAAAAACGGAGCCTATGATTTGGTTATAGGAGGTAGAGAATCTATTGATTATAATGGCGGAATGGTGCCGGGTATTTTGGCATCGTTACTGGATATGAACTTTGTAAATACCTGCGTACAACTTGAGGTGGACGGGAGCACCGCGACTGCAACAAGAGAAATAGATGGCGGTAAAGAAACCTTAAGCACTAGCCTTCCTTTAGTGGTTGGCGGACAAAAAGGTCTTGTTGAAGAAAGTGATCTTCGCATCCCAAATATGAGAGGAATAATGCAAGCGCGCCAGAAAAAATTAACTGTTGTTGAACCCGTTGATACTGCTAACACAACGGAAGATGTTAAGTTTGATAAGCCCGCACCAAAGGGAGCCGTAAAGCTTGCTAACGATGTAGACGAATTGGTGAACCTACTTCACAACGAGGCCAAAGTAATATAGGTAGTTAATCTAAAAAGAAAGAAAAATGTCAGTTGTTGTATATACAGAATCCGAAAACGGAAAATTGAAAAAAAATGCCTTCGAAGTAGCTTCTTATGCGGCCGAAGTTGCAAAGCAGTTAGGCACATCCGCCACCGCGGTAACCATAAATTGTGATGAGAACGAGCTGCTTGGAGATTACGGAATTACGAAGGTCTTACACGTAAAAAACGACGCCTTAGGCACCTTTAACGCTAAAGCTTATGCGCAAGTGGTCGTTAGTGCAGTCGAAAACGAAAGTGCTACGGTCACCATCGTTAGCTCTAGTGCGGACACCAAATTCATGGCACCACTGCTAGCGGCATCTTTAAATGCAGGTTATGTACCTAATGTCGTTGCGGCACCAGAGAGTACCAGCTCTTTCACAGTAAAAAGAACAGTTTTTAGCAACAAAGGTTTTGCCCATACGGCCATAAATTCCGAGAAGAAAGTGATCGGTGTTTCCAATAATGCTTTTGGTGCTATTGAGAATAAGACCAGTGCTACCGTTGAAGATTTCGCCGTGTCCCTATCCGATAATGCCTTTAGTACCAAATCAACGGAAATAGATAAGGTAGTCGGTAAAGCAACTATTGCTGATGCCGATATCGTCGTATCCGCGGGAAGAGGTTTAAAGGGGCCAGAGAATTGGGGAATGGTAGAAGAATTAGCCGATGTACTCGGTGCCGCGACGGCATGTTCCAAGCCCGTTTCCGATTTAGGCTGGAGACCTCACGGAGAGCACGTAGGACAGACCGGGAAACCTGTAGCAAGTAATCTTTATATCGCAATAGGAATCTCTGGAGCCATACAGCACCTAGCAGGTGTTAGCGCATCAAAAACAAAGGTGGTTATTAATACGGACCCTGAAGCTCCATTTTTTAAAGCCGCGGATTACGGCATCGTGGGTGATGCTTTTGAAGTGGTGCCACAACTCATCGAAAAATTAAAGGATTTTAAAGCTCAAAACAGCTAAATTTTGTTAATTTGTGCCCCGAAAGGGCTGTTCAAATAGTTGGAGTCCCAAGTATCTGAACAGCCTTTTTTATTTTAAACTATCCAATGAGTCTAGTACGATTGAAAATAAAGGGTATTTCCTATAGCCAAACGCAGAATGGTGCCTATGCCCTTATATTGAACGAAGTTGAGGGAGACCGAAAATTACCTATCGTCATAGGGGCTTTTGAAGCGCAATCCATTGCCATAGCCTTGGAAAAAGAGATAAAACCACCGAGACCGCTTACCCATGACCTATTTAAAAATTTTTCGGATAGGTTTGAAATTGTCATTAAACAGGTGATCATACACAAACTGGTGGATGGTGTTTTCTATTCCAGTATTATATGCGAACGAGACGGAATAGAGGAAATCATTGACGCAAGAACAAGTGACGCGATTGCTTTGGCATTGCGGTTTAACGCACCCATCTTTACATATAAGACCATTCTGGACAAAGCGGGTATTTTCTTGAAATTCTCGCCTAAGGACGGCGACAAGAAAGATACTGACGACAGCATTATGGTAGATGAGATTCTTCAAGAGGGGGAAACAATTTCCATAGACCAAGGTGCAACCGATGGATATACTGAATTAAGTATAGATGAACTAGAAAAGGAATTGGCCAAAGCAGTGGCCAATGAAGATTACGAGAAAGCCGCAAAGCTAAGGGATGAAATATCCAAAAGGAATTAATGGACAAACCCCTATTTATGAAAAAAGGTACTTGGTTGCTTACAACATTCTGCCTACTTGTAACCCTTAGCCTTTTTTCCCAGACCACAGCTCCAGTTACCGAATCCCTTAGTAATCCTGTAGACACGACCATCATAAACGATGTAGCTTCGGATACCATGAATTCTGCTATTCCCAGTGAAGGTTTTTCACTAAATAGCCTCTGGCGAGGTATTTTGGGCATGATAGTGCTACTTTCCCTAGCATTCTTGTTCAGTTCCAATCGTAAGGCGATTAACTGGAGAACCGTAGGTATTGGTCTTTGCCTGCAACTATTGATAGCCATTGGGGTGCTTAAAGTGCCCTTTGTACAGTTGATATTTGAACAAATCGGTAAAATATTCGTGAGCATTTTAGAATTTACCCGTGCCGGCAGTAAATTTCTCTTTGAAGGTCTTGTCGTTGACACAGGCACCTTTGGGTATATTTTCGCTTTTCAGGTACTACCTACCATAATTTTCTTTTCCGCCTTAACATCTTTACTTTTTTACTTGGGAGTAATACAAAAGGTGGTAAAGTGGCTTGCTTGGTTGTTATCTAAAAGTCTGGGTATTTCAGGAGCGGAAAGTCTTTCCGTAGCCGGTAATATTTTTTTGGGCCAGACCGAAGCTCCATTATTGATCAAGGCTTATTTGGAGAAAATGACAAAGTCGGAAATTCTCTTAGTCATGGTTGGAGGCATGGCTACCGTGGCCGGTGCTGTCTTAGCGGCTTATATAGGATTTTTAGGAGGAGAGGATGAAACTTTACAATTATTATTCGCAAAACACCTTTTAGCAGCCTCCGTTATGGCCGCGCCAGGTGCTATTGTAATTTCTAAAATGTTGTACCCACAAACGGAGGCGGTCAATACTGACGTTACTGTTTCTTCAGAAAAAATAGGATCTAATCTCCTTGATGCTATTGCCAATGGCACAACCGAAGGTCTAAAACTAGCTGTGAATGTTGGCGCCATGCTCTTAGTTTTTGTTGCTATTATTGCCATGGTAAACGGTATTTTGGAATGGACGGGAGATTTTACCAATCTCAATGGCTGGATGGCAGAGAACACCTCTTATCAAAAATTTTCTTTGGAAGCTATTCTAGGAACCATATTTGCCCCTTTAATGTGGCTGATAGGTATTGCCAAAGAAGATATTATGCTCATGGGGCAATTACTAGGTATTAAATTGGCCGCAAGCGAATTTGTGGGCTATATTCAATTGGCAGAATTGAAGGACATGACCAGCTTGCCACACTTAAAGTTCAACAAATCCATTATCATGGCCACTTATATGCTTTGTGGATTTGCCAACTTTGCTTCAATAGGTATACAAATTGGCGGAATAGGCTCACTAGCCCCCGGCCAAAGAAAGATCCTTTCAGAGTTTGGAATGAAAGCTGTTTTGGGCGGATCATTAGCATCACTCTTATCTGCAACAATTGCCGGTATGATTTTGGGGTAAAAGCCCCTCCCCTAAATCCCCTCCCCAAAGGGAAGAGGACTTCTAAATACTAGTTGATAAATAGTTTATAATCAAATTTGTTTTTAATAGCTAAACAGCTCCAATACTTTTATTTTAGTATTCTTAAAAAGTATCTCTCCCTTTGGGGAGACGGAAGAGGGGCCTATGAAACAATACCACGACTTATTAAAACACGTACTGGCTGAAGGTAACCAAAAAGGAGATCGCACGGGAACAGGTACAAAAAGTGTTTTCGGTTACCAAATGCGATTTGACCTTAGTAAAGGGTTTCCCATGGTAACCACAAAAAAATTACACTTAAAATCCATTGTATACGAACTGCTTTGGTTTTTAAAGGGAGACACCAATATTGCATACCTGCAGGAAAACGGAGTTAGAATATGGAACGAATGGGCAGACGAAAACGGTGATTTGGGTCCCGTTTACGGGCATCAATGGCGTAATTGGAACGATGATGAAATAGACCAGATAAAAGAAGTCGTCCATTCTCTGAAAACCAACCCAAACAGCCGAAGAATGCTGGTATCCGCTTGGAATCCCAGTGTGCTTCCAGATACTTCAAAATCGTTTTCTGAAAACGTAGCGAACAACAAAGCGGCATTGCCCCCTTGTCACGCATTTTTTCAGTTTTACGTGGCCGATGGTAAATTATCTTGCCAACTCTATCAAAGAAGCGCGGATATTTTCTTGGGCGTTCCTTTTAATATCGCCTCTTATGCATTATTTACCATGATGATGGCCCAGGTCTGTGGCTACGAATCAGGTGATTTTATTCACACTTTTGGTGACGCCCATATTTACAATAACCACATGGAACAGGTTGAACTGCAATTGAGCAGGGAACCTAGACCGCTACCTAAAATGGCGCTCAACCCAGAGGTGAAAAATATTTTTGATTTTAAGTATGAGGATTTTACTTTATTAGATTATAATCCACACCCTCATATAAAAGGGACGGTAGCGGTATAATTGCAATCTCTTATCCTTATGCATTAATTACCAAAAACCTATTTTATTTATCTTTATAGAAAATTGTTTGCATGATTCTTACCCATACGCTTCTGGATTTCTTCATTGAAACACGGAAGCATTCAGAAACTATTTGTTTTCCGCTTGAGACAGAAGACTATGTAGTTCAACCCATTGTGGACGTATCTCCGCCAAAATGGCATCTGGGACATACTACTTGGTTTTTTGAAGAGTTCATACTCAAAGTCTATCAACCAGACTACAAGGTCTTCAATACTGATTTCTCATTTGTGTTCAATAGTTATTATGAGACCGTAGGTAAGAGAGTGATCAGAGCCGATAGAGGTAATATGTCCAGACCTTCCGTACAAGAAGTTTACGATTACAGGAAATATGTAACCTCAGCACTCACCGAATTATTGTCCGAAGTACAAAATACCACATTACATGAAGTACTGGAAATAGGGATACACCATGAAAAACAACATCAAGAATTATTGTTGACGGATATTAAATACATCTTAGGCAACAATCCGCTACTGCCTAAATATTCCGATACTTTTCAAGAGCATGTTCCTGAAAAGCATGCCCATGAATGGATACCCATTACGGAAGGAATTTATGAAATAGGTCATGCCAACGAAGGTTTCTGTTATGACAATGAACTAGGGAGACACAAGGTTTATCTGAATGACTACTCCATAGCCAACCGTTTGGTGACCAATGGAGAATTCATAGCCTTCATAGAAGCAGGAGGTTACCAAAGGTTTGAACTTTGGCATGCAGAAGGATGGGATTGGGTGAATAAAGAAGCTATTAGTGCTCCCTTATATTGGCATAAAATTGATGGTGAATGGCACCATTACACACTAAACGGTTTACGAGAAATAACCTTGAATGAACCCCTGACCCATATTTCTTATTTTGAGGCTTTTGCCTATGCCCAATGGAAGGATTGCAGACTTCCCACTGAATTTGAATGGGAAGCGGCACAGCATTTGTTTTCATGGGGACAGCGTTGGGAATGGACTGAAAGTGCCTACCTCCCCTATCCCAATTATAAAAAAGCCGATGGAGCCCTAGGGGAATACAATGGTAAGTTTATGGTAAACCAAAAAGTTCTTAGAGGTAGTTCCGTAGCTACCCCAAACAACCATTCTAGACCCACCTATCGCAATTTTTTTCAAACGAACTTAAGATGGCAATTTACCGGTTTAAGGTTAGCCAAATAATTACGACATAGCATCTATGCAAAACGAAACCGAACCAAAGTTTACTTCCCAATTTCAAAGGGAGGTCTACCAAGGTCTTACAGCCTATCCCAAGTATTTATCCTCAAAATATATTTACGACAAAGCCGGAGATAAGCTTTTTCAAGATATTATGGCTATGCCCACATATTATCTTACGGATACCGAATTTTTAATTTTAGAAAAGCACAAGGAAGAAATAGCTTCTTATTTTTCCAACGGAGATAGTTTTTTCCACCTCATTGAAATGGGTGCCGGTGATGGTAAGAAAACAAAGATATTACTACGTCATTTTACAGAAAAAGACATCAACTTTACCTTTAGACCAATAGATATAAGCCAAAACGCGCTAGATTCCCTCAAAAAGAATTTAGAGATAGAAATACCAGGTCTTAAAACAGAACCGCTGCAAGGAACTTATTTTGAAACGCTGGAAACACTTCATTTTAATTCAGAGGAAAGAAAAGTGATTCTATTCCTAGGCTCAAACATTGGTAACCTCTTACATGAGCAGGCCATTGAATTTTTATCCAAAGTGCAAAGTTACATGCAACCAAACGACCTTTTATTTATAGGCTTTGACCAAAAAAAGAACCCCCAGACGATACTGAACGCTTATAATGATCAAGAGGGAATTACCGCAGCTTTCAATAAAAATTTATTAGTCCGTATCAATAGAGAACTACATGCCAATTTTAAACTTGACAAGTTCATCCATTGGGAAGTCTATGACCCTGAAACGGGCACGGCAAAAAGCTTTTTAGTGTCGAAAGAAAATCAAAAAGTGCATATTGCTGATTTAGGTCTGAATCTCTCCTTTGAAGCTTGGGAAACCATTCACACGGAAATTTCTCAAAAATATGACGACCAAACAGTGAAATGGCTGGCTGAAAAATCGGGACTGCAAGTTATTACAGAATTTACCGACTCAACGAACTATTATAAAAATTATCTTTTTAAAAAGTCAGTTTAACAACTAAAATAAAAGCCATGAAAGCTATTTGGAACAATACCGTAATTGCAGAAAGTGATGATACGCTCATAGTAGAAAACAATCATTACTTCCCAGCAGAAAGTATTAAAAAAGAATATTTTAAAAGTAGTGACACTCATACTTCTTGTCCGTGGAAAGGAACAGCCTCTTATTACACCTTAGAAGTTGATGGAAAACAAAACCCGGATGCGGCCTGGTACTACCCAGAGGTAAGTGAATTGGCCAAAGGAATTAAAGGAAGAGTGGCTTTCTGGAAAGGTGTCACAGTAGAAAAATAATTGGTTATAAAGGCTTAAATGCAAAAGGCATGGAGAATATCCATGCCTTTTTTACAACTTTTCCTGACTATGTTATACTTCTAGAACAGCGTTCTCAGAACCTGCATAATCATTCCACTGATAACGATCAGCTTCAGTTTCGTTAACGTAAGTACCATCAACGATGTACTTAAACTCAAAAGAATTTTCTTTTGGTAGATCAAACGTACCTTTAAAAGTTCCGTTCTTCAATTTTTTTAAAGTGCTGCCTTTTGGGCTCCAATTATTGAAATCTCCAACTACCGCTACTTTTTTTGCTTCTTCAGCAGGCACGGTAAAAGTTACCTTACATACTGGTTTTGTTTTTAAATATTGTTTTGCAATTGCCATGTTAATTCATTTTTAGAATATACGGCAAAACTACTGCATTAAGATGCTCATTTACAATGACTAACATCATTTTTATCATTTTGATAAAAATTTAGCAACATTTAACGTCAATTTTAAAATTAGAACCTCCAAAAATTAGAAGTAGTTAATAGCTATAAGGCTGTCTTTAAGATTTTTACAATAGCATCTATCTCATTTTCTGTATTGTAAAAGTGAAAACTAAGCCTAACACCGTCTCCTCGTTGTGCACAACTCACATTATTCTCTAATAAATGATTGAAAACCCTAGTATCTACCTTTATATTAAAAATAGTACTGTGCGCTTTTCGTTCCACAATTCTATCTTCAAGTAACCCAAGGGAATTAAACTGTTGTTTTGCTTTTTCAGAAAGCAATTGATTATACTGTGATATTTTATCCATTCCTATGCGCTGCATAAATTCCATCGAAAATTTAAGACTTCCAAAATTTAGGCATGACAAATGTCCTGGCTCAAATTGCTTTGCAAAACGTATTGCATCTTTTTTACCGAAATCGCCATTGGCCGCATTGAAACCAATAGTGGACAAAGAAAATAGTTCCTTTACACTGTCCGAGAATAACATAAAACCATTTCCATAACCGGCCAAAAGCCATTTATAGGCACTTGCCCCCAAAACATCTATCCCAGAATCTGCAAAGTTAAATTGCCTTGTGCCGCAAAATTGTGTCCCATCTGCAATGATTATTAAATTAGGATAGGTAGTTTTTAATTTCTTGATAAAAGCCAAATCAATTAAAAAACCATCTAGCCATTGCACAACACTTAGCGCCAAAACATCGATATGTTGAGCGCCTATTGCTTTTTCTATTTTCTCCTCAACGGTAGCACTCGTTTTTACATAAGAGATGTCAAAGTCTCTGTTTTCAAAAGACCAATTGACGGAAGGATAGTCGTTCTCCAGAAGTAAAATCTTCTTTTTGGGATGAAGACCTTCTAGCAAAACATTGAGTCCTGTGGAAAAATTGTTGATCAAGGCTACATTCTCCCTTTTGCAGTTAAAGAACTGACCAACAGTCTTGCGGGTATCAGAAAGTATTTGAAGTGATTTTTCCCGCATTCCGCTTCCGTGCAGCAGAAAATCTAAATCGTGCTCTTGGCGCCAATCTATAAGAGAATCGTACAAGGGCCCATACACTGCTGTGTTCGCGTAAATACCTTTTCGCGTTACCGGAAATTCCTTTCTTACTTTATCCATCTATTCTTTATATCTATAATGCCCAATTATCTTAAAATCAAAAAGCATATCCTCAAGAACTTGTCCGGCGCCAATGTTATGAACAATAAGGTTTCTCTTTCCATCTTTTGATTTTTTATCCACCACTATACCAATATGTGTTAGTCCATGACCTAAATCCCAACAAACAATATCCCCGGGTAGATAATCTGTTGCCAGTTCTGAATTAACTTTTACCTCGCCATGTCGTTCAAAAAACCTCATCAAATTAGGAACCCTACGATGATCTATATTCTTATCCGTTGTTGTTAAACCCCAATTATTTGGATAAGCCTCAAAATTGGACCTCATGTCCTCATGCACTTCTTTTTGTAAATCTATTGCCAACTTTCTATAGGCGCGAATAATGACATCTGTACAAACACCCTTATCGCTCGGAACATCACCGTTGGGATATTTTAGTGCAAAATAACTGGGGTCATAACTTACCCTTTGGTTCGTGAGCTCAAGAGCGTAATCGGATAATGTAGCTGATTGTACTGTAGTTTGAGACGTACAAAAAAGACTGCTAAGAACTATGAAGCATCCTATGATATACGTTAGCCGGTTATTATACATCTTATGACTAGAAATTAAGGCAGCAATGAAAAAAGACAATTCTGAATAAAAGAACAAATTAAACCAGAAAATCCCAATTAGCTTATCTTTAACCTAAAGATAGCCATAGTCCTATTTACTTGGTCCGCTTTTTGCATTTGATTAAGATATATTTAAAAATACTTAAGTGAACAGTATTACCATAATTGCCGCCGCCGCGGAGAATAACGCCCTTGGAAAGGACAACGACCTTTTGTGGCACCTGCCAAACGATTTTAAGCGTTTTAAAAAATTAACAACGGGACATAAAATCATCATGGGTCGTAAGACCTTTGAAAGCTTTCCTAAACCACTGCCTAACCGCATCCATATTATAATAACTCGGGATAAAAATTATACGGTGCCCTTTAAGGATTGTATCATAGTCCACGGGCTTGAAGAAGCTTTGAAACTGGCGGAAGACGAAAATGTTTTTATTATTGGTGGAGGTGAAATTTATCGTCAGGGACTACCTTATTCCAACAAGATTGAACTTACAAGAGTGCACAGTAATTTTGAAGCGGACACTTTTTTCCCTAAGATCGATACAGAAAAATGGGAACTTGTCTCCGAAAAATATCACCCAAAAGATGAAAAACACGCATATGCTTTTACGTACCTAACGTACCATAAAATTTCAGGTTCTTAAAAGTCTAAAAAGCTTACTTCTTGCTGAACCGATTCCTTGAGGACAAAACGCTGCAAAACAGCTACATCCCCATTGGTAAAAAATTGGTGCGTTCCTTTTTCGCTGGCCCTATTTAAATTTCCCACTTTTTTCAAAATTGCTTTGGTCTGCCTAGCCACTGCTTCGCCCGAATCGATAATTTGCACATGCTCCGGCAACAACTCCTTTAATACAGGTATTAAATAAGGATAATGCGTACATCCCAATACAAGGTAATCTATATCCTTAGCGATCATCGGTTCTAAAAATTCTTTTAAAAGCCCTCTGATAGCCTCACTTTGTAATGCCCCTTTTTCTATAAGCTCCACTAAACCTTTACCCTGTTGCTCAATAATTTCTATTCCTTCGGCGTGGTTTTGAGCAGTACTATGAAACAAAGTGCTGGACAAAGTTCCTTTAGTCGCCAATACACCAACCCGCTTTGATTTTGAATTTAATGCTGCCGGTTTTATCGCCGGTTCAATGCCGATAAGAGGTATTTTGTACGTTTTTCTTAAATAGTCAATCGCATTGGTGGTGGCCGTATTGCAGGCTACAACTATCAGCTTACACCCTTTATCTAAGAGAAATTCAGTATTCTTGATACTTAACCGTAGTATTTCCTCAGGTGATTTTTCTCCGTAGGGAGCATTTCTACTATCCGCTAAATATATACAATGCTCGTTAGGCAAAAGGTTATGGATTTCTTTCCATATGGATGTACCTCCCACGCCCGAGTCAAATATACCTATTGGAAGTCTACTCATAATAATAATTACTGTAATACCTCTGGAATAGGCTTTCCCGTGGTACCGCTTGGAAAGGAAATTCCCAACAAGGCGGCCACCGTAGGGGCAATATCGGGAATTTCTGTCCGTAGTACTGTATTTCCTTTTTTGATGCCTTTCCCGTAGAAAAGTAATGGCGTATGTGTGTCATATATTTGAGGAGAACCATGAGTGGACCCTGTCATAGGATAGCTAATAGTGTTAGGCTTTAAGACCACCAAGACATCACCGGACCGTTTTTGGTTATACCCCTTTTGAAGTATGTACGGGATACCAGAAGTATACTGATATTGCCACATTTGATACCCTGTATATACCTTATCTACATAATCGTAACCCAGAAATTCTTTCGCAATCTCCTCTTGTACATCTTTTAAACTTAAATCCAAGTTCTTTATAATCTTATGATCTAAAAACAATTGCAGATTTGAAAAATTCTTTACTATATCTTCCGTTCCGTACTTATATTTTAAAAAATCCGAAAACTTGTCTTTCGTAGTGTTATAATCTACATGACCTGCCGGTATCTTAACATCCTTCAAATAAGCAGGCACTTCTATGGCACCATGATCAGCGGTCAAAAAGAGTGTATATTCCCCTTCGCCAACATTTTTGTCCAATGCTTTGAACAAACGCGCCAGGTCTTCATCTAGTCGCAAGTAAGTATCTTGAATTTCTTTTGAATTGACCCCGAATTTATGTCCTACATAATCGGTGCTAGAAAAACTTATTGCCAAAAAATCCGGTATATCATCCTTTCCCAGGTTTTCATTTTTTAATGCTTCAATGGCAAAATCAGCGGTAATACTATTCCCATAAGGCGTGGCCTTAATAAATTCAAAATCCCTTGTCTTATCCAATAAGTTTGGAGTGCTATGGGGAAAGGTAGGTGTCATTTCCGTCTCAAACAGCCCTTCGTACTTATTGTCATCCGTTCCACTTTCCGTGTAGCTGGTGATATCCCTTAAAGTATTCCAAGGTTTTTTGTAAGACTGTGCCGCACCAGAAGAATTAAAATCGTTCACCCATTTTGGCAACGTGGTCATATAATATGAACTAGTTATCCATTTTCCCTCGTCGGCACCATGAAACCAATAAGCAGCATTGGCCGTATGCCCCCCTGGAAGAACTGCACCTCTATCCTTTAACGCTATAGCAATGGTCTTACCCCTCATCTGTGTATGTAGGCGCAACTCATCGGTAATTGTTGTACCCGTCATACGATGTGGTGACATTTTTCCGGCATCAGACATGGTACCCACAGAACTATAGCTATCATCGGACGCACAGTAGACTTCAATATCCTGTTCTTTGTCATACCAATTGTTTCCAATAATACCATGCGTAGCAGGAGTGGTACCGGTATATACCGAGGTATGCCCTGGCCCTGTGCTAGTAGGCGCATAATTAAAGTGGTTATTCTTACAGTTAAAACCTTCTTCCACCATTCGCTTAAACCCGTCATCTCCAAAATCATTATAAAAACGGGTCAAATAATCATAACGCATTTGGTCTACAACGATACCCACTACCAATTTTGGCGAAGTCCTAAGATTACTCTCATCTACCATTTTGCCTTTCTTTTGTGCCGATAGGTTGAACACAGTGAAAATACCTGCAAAAAGGGTTAAAAAGGAAATTCGATTTCTTTTGTTCATGCTGCGAATGTTGATGCGTAAAAGTAAATAAAATCCTTCTTAAAAGTTTAATTGGAAGTTAAATGAAGTCCTTTATTCTTATTTTTACGTTAAGAAATATATTCTTAATATATGAACTACTTAGCGTCTATTGGCAGCTACTCAATTATGGTTCGGGAGGTTTTTAAAAAACCGACCAAATGGAGGATAATGAAATCGCTCATTTTAAAGGAAATAGACGAGCTCATATACGGCTCTTTGGGTATCATCGTTTTTATCTCTTTTTTCATCGGTGCGGTCGTTGCCATACAGACGGCCTTAAACCTTACCAATCCTATTATACCGAGAAGTCTTATAGGTTTTGCCACTAGGCAATCCGTTATCCTAGAGTTCGCGCCCACTTTCGTATCGATAATAATGGCCGGCAAAGTAGGTTCTTACATTACCTCGAGTATCGGTACCATGCGGGTAACGGAACAAATAGACGCGCTTGAAGTCATGGGTGTAAACTCATTGAATTATTTAGTCTTTCCTAAGATAATCGCCATGCTTTTCTATCCCTTTGCTATTGCCATTTCTATGTATGTGGGCATTTTTGGAGGATGGATAGCGGGTGTATTCGGTGGCTTTTTAACCAGTGCCGATTTTGTATCGGGGCTTCAGACAGATTTTGTCCCCTTTCACATTGCCTACGCTTTTGTAAAAACTTTAATCTTTGCCTTTGTCATAGCTACAATTCCGTCCTTTCATGGCTATTATATGAAAGGTGGAGCTTTAGAAGTGGGGAAGGCCAGCACCACTGCATTCGTGTGGACAAGTGTGGTGATCATTATCTTAAACTATTTATTAACGCAACTTCTCTTAGGCTAATGATAGAAGTGAATGACATACAGAAATCGTTTGGAGAAGCACATGTTCTTAAAGGAATATCCACAACTTTTGAAAATGGGAAAACCAATTTGGTCATCGGACAAAGTGGATCGGGAAAAACAGTTTTCTTAAAATGTCTTCTAGGTCTCTTTAGTCCTGAAGAAGGTTCCATTGTCTACGATGGCAGACAATACGCTAAACTAACCGAAGATGAAAAGAGAGATTTGCGCCAAGATATGGGTATGGTCTTCCAGGGCAGTGCACTTTTTGATAGTATGACGGTTGAAGGAAATGTAAAATTTCCTTTGGAAATGTTCACTAAACAGTCTGCCTCGGAAATGGAAGATCGCGTAAACACGGTATTAAAGAGAGTGAATTTAATTGATGCCCATCACAAATACCCATCTGAAATCTCCGGTGGAATGCAAAAACGTGTCGCCATTGCAAGGGCCATTGTTATGAACCCAAAGTATCTTTTCTGCGACGAACCTAACTCCGGACTAGATCCTAAAACGGCTATTTTAATTGACAACTTAATCAAAGAAATTACGGAAGAATACGATATTACCACAGTGATAAACACACATGATATGAATTCCGTGATGCAAATAGGGGAAAAGATATTATTTCTTAAAAATGGTCTTAAGGAATGGGAAGGCACTAAAAATGAAATATTTAAAACGGACAATGAAGCCGTAACGAATTTTGTGTACTCTTCCGATCTGTTCAAAAAAGTTCGCCAGATGTATATTGAAGAGCGAAACTAGTCACTAATAACTTCTTTTATCTTGATATTTTCATCTTTCAAACGAAGTTTAAGCCATTCGAAAAGTTTTTTTGCATCTTTTTCTGTTTGAAAACGCTTAGCTTCCTTTTTCCAAGTCACCTCAAAAACTGGTATGGTATCCGTCTTAGTAAAATCAGTAGAAATGAGGTAAGAATACCCTAGGCGGTATAAATTTTCGTAATTGGTCTTGGCCTCAAGACTTATCTCTGCAAATGGTATTTGACCTACCGCACTTTTATTTAGGCGCGTCAGCTCCGATTCCAACAGCGCTATTTTTTCGTCTTTACTCGATAATTGATTTTTTTGAGATTCGTAAAGTTCATTCACATATTTGAGTTCATTCGCCGCTCCACTTTTTGAGCCCTGAACTACGTTTAGCGCACTTCCCTTTAATTTAGGGTATTCGTTCATTTGGTTTTCCCAGGTAGCAATAATGTTATCCGGAATAGTCTCACTTCCCATAAAAACTATTTCAATGGAAGGGTCTAGGCCGTCATTAAATTCTATATCTGTAAAATCCTCTAAAAATCTACCCTCTCCGGAAAATTGATACAGCGCAATTTTTTCGTTTATAAAATTGTTTGCCTCTCTTCTAAAAAGTGATTCTTGAAATACACTGTAGAAGGTTATTCCCGCAGGTATCATTACGGCGACCGCCACTAAGGAAGCCAGTCTAGCAATGAGTCTACGCCTTTTAGAATTGACATAGCGCACCATTGGAAACCGCAACAACTTTATGATTAGAAAGGTAGCCAGGGCAATGAAAATCGTATTTATCGTAAATAAATACATAGCACCCATGGCATATTCCCAATTCCCGATAGCCAATCCAAACCCCACGGTACAAAGTGGAGGCATCAACGCGGTAGCAATGGCCACACCGAATATAACACTTGCGATAGTTCCTTTTTTAGCTCTGGCGATAACTAGGGCCAGACCACCAAAGAAAGCGATTAAAACATCCCTTATATCTGGTGCGGTTCTTGCCAATAACTCGGATGATTCATTTCGAAGCGGAAAAAACTTAAAGAAAAGAAAAGCGGTTAAAACACTTAGTATAACCATTACCGCAAAATTCTTAAGAGAACGCTTTAAAGTATCAATATCGTTTATGCCAATAGACAAGCCAATTCCTAAGATAGGGCCCATTAATGGCGAAATAAGCATCGCACCAATGACAACAGCGGTAGAGTTCGCGTTTAACCCGATAGAGGCTATAAAAATAGAACAGATAAGAATCCAAGACGTGTGCCCTTTGAAAGGAATGTCTGCAATAATAGCTTCCTTGGTGGCATCCTGATCCGTGTTAGTTCGTATATCCAACAGCTCGGATAAAAACCTTTTTACACTACCCGCTAAACCCTTCAGGTCTTTTTTTACCTCCTCACCACTTTCTTGAGGTTTCTCTGTAGGGGTGATATTATCTTGATTTAAACCTTGACTCATATCTTATGCATGTTCGCTTCCAAACTTGTCCTTGACCTTCGTCAGGACTTTTTTAATGTCTTGCTCCTTCGATTTTGGATAGATTAAAAGTACTTCTTCCTTATCAACTATAATATAATCTTTTAAGCCATCTACGACTACAATTTTATCTTTCGCCGCACGTATCATATTTCCTGAGGCATCCTCGGCCAAAACTTTGGCGTTTACTACTGCGTTACCGTCGGAGTCCTTATCCAGCTTATCGAACAATGAACCCCAAGTGCCCAAATCGTTCCAATCAAAGGTTGCTGCTAAAACATATATGGAGCTACTATGCTCCAAAATAGCATAATCAATTGAAATATTTTCGGCCTTTGGGTAATTTTCTGCTATAAACCCACGCTCTTTCTCTGTGTTGTAATATGCAAAACCTGACTCAAATAACTGGTATTGCTGGGGCTGATAGGCCTCAAAAGCTCCCACAATGGTTTTTACACTCCACATAAATATACCACCGTTCCACAAAAAATTACCTTGTGCCAAGAAATCCTTGGCGGTTTCGTAATCCGGTTTTTCCCTAAATTGATTTACCTTTTTTATTTGATTATCGTCTGATTTATTATACTCTATATATCCAAAACCCGTGTTGGGAAAAGTGGGTTTAATCCCCAAAGTACATAACACATCCTCCCTTTCACATTTTTGAAAGCAAGCGGTAACATCTTCTGCAAATGCTTGTTCATCTTCAATCCAATGATCACTCGGGGCCACTATCATAACCCCATCGGGATTCATCTTCTTAATTTTAAGTGCTGCATAAAGAATACACGGTGCCGTATTTCTCATTGCGGGCTCTAGAACTACTTGCTCCTGTTTTACCTTGGGTAATTGTTCCAACACTAAATCATTATATCTTTCATTGGTCAATATCAAAATATTCTCTGTTGGAACAAACTTGTTTAAGCGTTCAAATGTTTTTTGTATCAAGGTTTTACCCGTACCCAACATGTCATGAAATTGCTTTGGATATTCACCAGTGCTTATTGGCCAAAATCTTGACCCTACTCCACCTGCCATCAAAACCGCATAATAATTTTTATTCATCTTAATTACGTATTAATTCTACTTCTGCATTGGGCTGAAAAAGGTACATTTTACCAGATTCCACCTCAATACATTCATATCGCTTTACTCTTCTATTCCCTTTTTTAAAAAGCTTGCCATTGTACATTCTGAAAATGCTTCCTAAAGGCAATTCAAAAACGTAGGATTTTTCGGATTGTTGCGCATCATAGGTTTTTAAAGCTATTGACAATCTGGCATCAGTGCTGCTGCTTGCCTTTGGATTTCTAAAATGTGAAGCTAAAAGGGGCAAAAGCATGGATGGGAATATTTCTGGCCGTATAAAGGGAAGCATCAGATGTTGAAAAGTTTTTTTCCATTCCAAACCATGAGGTTTTATGCGCCTTCCAAATTTCTCAAACGCCACCAGATGGGCAATTTCATGAACAAGTGTAATCAGAAACCGATATTTATTCAGTGTTGCATTTACGGTAATTTGATGCTGGCCGTCCGCTGTTCTTCTATAATCGCCATGCCTAGTAACCCGTTCATTCACTATTTTTAAATGAACATTATTTACTCGTATAAGCTCCATGCAAGAAGGCACTGCTCTTTCGGGTAAATATTTCATGAGAACATTATCCATCACAACAAAAATACCTGAAAAAATACTATTGGTTTATTTTAAATAAGTAATATCTTCAAAATCATAAGATTCTTGTTATGAAGAAGTACTTAATAGCCATAGTAACACTAATTATTGTGAGCTGTTCCCCTAAAATATTCTCTAAAAAATGGACTACAGAAATAGCTCCTAAAAATTTTACGGTAGCATTTAATACCTCAAAAGGAGACTTTGATGTGATGATAACAAGGTCCTTATCTCCTAAAGCCGCAGATAGGTTCTATCAACTTGTTAAACATCGTTATTTTGATAATCAACTTTTTTATCGTGTCAATCCTGGTTTCGTAGCACAGTTTGGAAGCACGGACAGCGTAAATTACAATTATTGGAACAGTGTAAAAGTTCCTGATGAAAAAGTGATTCTGGGAAACTCAAAAGGCACGATAAGTTTTGGTAGAGGCGGACCAGAAACAAGAACTACAGATCTTTATATTAATTTAAGTGACAATCATCGCCTAGATACTATTATATACAATAACGTTAAAGGTTTTCCTGCTTTTGGAAAAGTTGTGAATGGTATGGACGTCGTTGAAAGCCTACATTCTGGCTATGCAGACACCACGATGGATACTCTAGACTTGATGTATACTGATAGAAAATCTTTTTTAGCATTATTTCCAAAACTAGACACCATACATAAAGCCTATGTGAAGCTATAGATTAAGGTGTACTACTACTCACTTGCAATAGCTTACCGTTGTACAATTTATTACCGGTCAGCGCAAAATCCTTAATATACCCCGCCATTTCCAAAGCGGTTATTGGTGCCTCATATCCAGGGAAAGCCTCCTCTAACATTTCTGTTTGTACCGCACCCAAAGCAAGCACATTGAAGGATGGACCAGCCTCCTTGAATTCTTCCGCCCATAGCTCCGTCATCGTGATCACTGCCGCTTTGCTTGAGCTATACGCGGAAAGACCTGGGAATTTCATGCTTCCTTGAACCCCACCCATAGAACTGATAGTAACAACATGGGCATTTTTGTCCATAAACGGTATGACCAATTTAGTTATGGCGGCCACACCAAAGACATTTACATCATAAACGGCTTTGAATTCTTCTTTACTGGTTTCTAGAAAAGGTTTGTTCAAAAGCGCTCCCGCATTATTTATCAACACATCAACCCTCTTCCAATTCTCGTTCAAAAAACGCTCTAATTTTACTAGGTCCGTATCGCTTGCAATGTCAAAAGGAAAGGTATGAATATTCTTTATACCCAAGCTTTTAATCGGATTTTCGTTTCGAGATAAGGCCAACACTTCATGGCCTTCTTTGGCAAATAATTGTGCTAGTTCAAAACCGATACCTCTACTTGCTCCTGTAACTATAATTTTGGCCATTAGTTATATTTTATTTCTTTAACAGGTGCATTCGATATTCCTTCAACAACAGGTATCATCCTATTCACCACGCGCGCCATATGCTCAAAGTCCATTAGATCAAGCTCATCGCCAACCTTGTGATAATATTCAAAATTGGTAAAATCGAAACTACTAAAGGTTTGTGACGGCACATTAAAAGCCTTATGAAACGCATAGTTATCCGATCGCTTGAACAAATTAAAGGCCTTAGCTTTTGGCAAAAACCCTGTCAATTTTTCTTTGGCATATATATTACTTACTTCCGATAAATTTGAGAGTTCATAACCGGTCAGGTATAACAAATGATCTTTATTGACCATTGGCACGCCGACCATTTCAAAATTGAGCATCGTATAAAGCGTAATATCTTCACCTTTCAGCTTTTCAGCTAAATGTTTGGAACCAAGTAGTCCTTTTTCTTCAGCACTAAATAGCGCAAATATAATACTCCTCTTATTTGATTTTGTTTCACCAAAATACCTAGCCAGCTCTAGTACAACACTAGTTCCGGAGGCATTGTCGTTTGCTCCGTTAGCAATAGCATCACCATTATCGCTACCCATGATACCTATATGATCATAGTGGGCACCAATAATTATAAATTCCTCTTTTAGTTGTGGGTCGGTGCCTTCCAAATAACCTACCACATTAGAAGTTGGTTTCTCAAAATTACTCAGTGTATCCCTATACGTTTTAAAATAGGGCGATACATCGTTATTTTTAAAAATACCCGCTATAAAATCAGCAGCTTTTTCTATACCCATACTTCCAGAATCTCTGCCCTCTAAATCATCTGATGCCAAAAAGGCCATGAGACCTTCCATTTTTTCTGCCGATGTAAAGGACATTTGAGTGGTCGCATTTAAGGCTGACCCCTTTACTACCATTGGTTTCTCTTCTTTACCAATTGCTCCCACCAAAGCACCAGTGGCTTCATTGGTAGTATTCATCGTGTTACTGGCGTTTCTGTTCTGAGCACCACATGCCATTAGCAAGAGTGTTTGAGCTAAAATGATCAGTCTTTTCATTTTTCCACTTTATTTTAAAGATAAAAAGCATCCCGAAAAGAGGATGCTTTTTTACTGTTTTATTTAAAATTTGGCTTATGCCAACATCGTTACCGGGTTTTCAACGAAATATCTCAGGGTCTGTAAAAATTGGGCTCCGACTGCCCCATCTACCGTCCTATGGTCACACGCAAGTGTCAGTTTCATGGTATTACCCACAACAATTTCTCCATTTTTAACTACCGGTTTTTCTACAATAGCACCGACTGAAAGTATGGCTGAGTTAGGTTGATTGATGATAGAAGTAAACTCCAATATACCGAACATCCCTAAATTAGATACCGTAAAGGTACTACCCTCCATCTCCGATGGTGCAATCTTTTTGGTCCTAGCCTTACCGGCCAAATCCTTAACGGCAGCACCTATTTGTGTAAGACCTAATTGGTCCGCAAACTTAACTACCGGCACAACTAGACCTTCGTCTACGGCAACCGCAACACCCATATGTATATGTTTGTTATAGCGCGTAGTATCTCCGTTCCAGGAAGTATTTACTTGTGGGTGCTTTCTTAAAGCCATCGCACAAGCTTTCAATACCATATCATTAAATGAAACCTTAGTATCTGGCAGACTGTTTATTTGTGCTCTAGAAGCCTTTGCATTGTCCATATCTACCTCTATGGTAAGATAAAAGTGTGGTGCAGTGAATTTTGACTGTCCCAATACTTTCGCAATTACCTTGCGCATCGAAGAATTCTTAACTTCCTCCGAACCTTCCTCGCCTACGGGCAAGCTGATAGGTGCTAGGCTCGGCGCAGCTTCTTGTTTCTGTTGAGCAGCAGGGGCAGCGGTAGCCTGTGATGGTTGGTAATTCTCGATATCTTTTTTAACAATTCTTCCGTTATCCCCAGAACCGGAAACAGCAGCCAAATCTATTCCTTTGTCCTCGGCTATTTTCTTTGCTAAAGGCGATGCAAAAATTCGCTTACCATCTGCAACAGCTACTTTTTCCGTACTTGCATCGGCCTGAACTTTTTCTTTTGACTCCTCCTTTTTTGTTTCTGTTGCTGTAGTTTCAGATTTTGCGGTTGCAGGTTTAGCATTTAAAACGGCATCTACATCCGTTCCTTCAGGCCCGATTACGGCCAACACCGCATCCACTGGAGATGATTCTCCTTCTTGGATTCCTACATAGAGCAGCGTACCGGAGTAAAATGACTCGAACTCCATTGTAGCCTTATCGGTTTCTATCTCAGCTAAGATATCGCCCTCTTCAACCGTGTCACCGACCTTTTTTAACCATGCAGCAACCGTACCTTCTTCCATGGTATCGCTTAAACGTGGCATTTTAACCACCTCAACACCTTCTGGAATTTCAGTAGTCTCCGGAGCAGCAGCCTCAGTCTTCGCCGCTGGTTCAGGGGTTTCCGACTCTTCCTTCTCTGCTTCGGGCGCGGTATTACCATTAAGCAAACCGGAAATATCCTCTCCTTCTTCACCAATAATGGCCAATAACGAATCTACTGGAGCCGTGTCGCCTTCAGCTATGCCGATGTGCAATAGTGTTCCTTCATTAAAGGACTCAAACTCCATCGTAGCCTTATCGGTTTCTATCTCGGCTAATATATCTCCTTCTTCAACCTTATCCCCCACATTTTTCAACCATGTGGCAACGGTACCCTCTTCCATGGTATCGCTTAATCTGGGCATATTTACAACTATAGCCATTTACTTATAATTTATGTTGAACAAATGGAAAATCTTCTTGTTCGTAAACCATATCATACAATTGGCTTACTGGTGGATAATCTGATTCCTCCGCAAATTTCTCACATTCAGAAACTAAAGCTTTCACCTTTTTGTCAATGCTCTTTATTTCATCATCAGTAGCATACTTTTTCTCTTTGATGACATCCAATACTTGAGTAATCGGGTCTATCTTTTTATACTCCGCTACTTCATCTTTAGTTCTATAATGCTGTGCATCGGACATAGAATGACCTCTATACCTATACGTCTTCATTTCTAGAAAAGTTGGTCCACCACCAGACCTTGCCCGCTCAATTGCCTTACTCATTTCCTGAGCAACCGTAACAGGGTTCATTCCGTCAACAGGACCACAGGGCATTTCATACCCTAATCCAAGTTTCCATATATCTGTGGAATAGGATGTTCTTGCTACCGAGGTACCCATGGCATAACCGTTATTCTCACATACAAAAACCACAGGTAGTTGCCAAAGCATAGCTAAGTTGAACGTCTCATGAAGCGACCCCTGTCTAACGGCACCATCACCCATGTAGCAGAGTGTTACCGCATCACTACCATTATATTTATCTCCAAAGGCCATCCCGGCACCTAAGGGAATCTGACCCCCTACAATACCATGACCTCCGTGGAATCTATGTTCTTTTGAAAAGATGTGCATGGAACCTCCCATACCTTTTGAAGTTCCGGTAACTTTACCATAAAGCTCCGCCATTACTTTCCTTGGGTCAACTCCCATTCCAATGGGTTGAACATGATTTCTATAGGCGGTAATCATCCTATCCTTCGTTAAATCCATAGCATGCAAAGCTCCTGCTAAGACTGCTTCTTGGCCGTTGTACAGGTGAAGAAATCCTCTTACCTTTTGTTGTATATACACAGCAGCAAGTTTGTCCTCGAATTTTCTCCAGAAAAGCATTTCCTCATACCATTTCAAATACGTCTCCTTGGTAATTTTTTCCATCAATCTATTATCTAAATTAATATTTACTCGATAATCGAGATTAAAAATGCTCCGAGGCTAACCTCGAAACCACGTGTTATTTTCTATTAGAATACCTTATGGGCTCGTCCCTGAGGTATTTTATTTTTCGGGCCACAGAGCAAAGGCTCTTATCTATGCCGAAAGAAAACAAAAATACACATATTAATGAATGGATAAAAAAAATAGAAACAAAAGGAGAAAGAAATTATAGGCTTAACAAAAATTATGTGCTGCGTGTGTTTTAGCAACTAAAATCACGCTTATTTTAAGAAGGTGCTATTAAATCCCAATGGAAGTATGTCCGCAACGGAATTGCACTGAATTATCTTGCCTACTTCACCCATCAATAAAAGCTTTATAGGTTCTTTTTGTTTAAACTCGTACTCAAGAATAGCCTGTCTACAATTGCCGCATGGTGCTGCCGGAGTTGCAACTTCATAATTTTTGGATGCCGCTGTAATCGCTATTGTTTTTATTTTAACTCCAGAAAACTGAGCTCCGGCATAAAACACGGCTACTCTTTCCGCGCAAAGACCGGAAGGATAGGAGGCATTTTCTTGATTATTTCCAGTTACAACTTCCCTATTTTCCAATAATACCGCCGCCCCAACATTAAATCTAGAATAGGGTGCATAAGCATTTTCTCTAGCACCAATAGACTGCATCATTAAAGACCTATCCAATTCATTTAGTTCCTCTAGAGAATCATAAATGGTAATGTCAAAACTCAAACTCTTTTCTAAAGGCATCTAAAATGGGTATAAAACAATACGGAGTTACTTATCAAAAATAAGGTATTCTCAAAAATAAGAACCACTTCCAAAGGGTTAAAAATCAAAAAACCTGCCGTGTAGCAGGTTTTTGATACTATATTTTTAGTGCTACTTAATCATTATAAAATTCCTCTCCTAAACTAAACGTAAGTGAAAAACGCAATGTGTTTTCTAGAGGATTTCTAACTTGAGAAGTGGAGAAAAGATAGGATAAATCTATCTGGGCCGCCTTGAACTTGAAGCCAGCTCCTAACGTAAAGAACTTTCTAGAACCCTTTTCCTCGCTTTCGTTGAAATAACCCGTACGCACCATGAAGGCGTCTTGATAGGAATATTCTGCACCAAGTGCCCAAGTGAATTCTTTTAACTCCTCACTAAAACCATCTGGTGCATCGGAGAAAGAACCTAGTATACCACTAAAACCACTTTCGTTTTGATAAATGTCATTATCCTCAGAATCTATATCGCCATCGTTATCAAAATCTTGAGGTGTTGGAACCAACAATTTACTGAATTCGGTGGTTAGGCCTATAACATTGTCTTGATCTAGGATAAAATCAAAGCCTAATCCCGCTCTTAAATTAGTTGGCAGAAAATTTTCCTGTCCACCTTCGTCATATTGAATCTTGCCCCCAACATTGGAAATATTGAAACCAGCCCTCCATCGACCATCAAAATTATTATAGGCGACTTCTCTGGACCTGTAAAAACCAGCTACATCAACAGCAAAAGAACTAGCCGCTTGCGAATCTTCTGTTCCATTTTGAGGCAATCTTAAGTTAGACCTTATATATCTACCCGCAACGGCCATCGAAAAAGTCGGGCTTAATTTAAGGGAATAAGAACCATCTAAAGCAAGCTCGTTAGGTTTCGCCAGGGTTCCCGGGTCATTTGCAAATTGCCGGAGTTCTATCTCTCCCAACGTGAAGTACCTAAGACTTACCGCAAATGCACTTTTTTCATCTAACTTATTATAAACACTGGCATTAAGTAAAGAAATATCCGTTATTATACTTTCTAAATAAGGTGTATAACTCAAACCAATACCTGTTTTCCGTTCTGCAAAAGCGAATTTTGCCGGGTTCCATTGTTGGGAAAAGGCATCTGTGGAAGTGGCCACACCCATGTCACCCATTCCTGCGGAACGTGCATCTGCTGCAATAGTCAAAAATGGTACTGCGGTAGTTATCACTCTCTGGTCTTCCTGTGCCACTGATTTTATAATAAAAGCCAGCATGAAGAATATTGAAATCTTTCTCATTTAATTTATTGTTGATTTAGGAATAAAATATAGCGTGTTACTTTTAGGGTGATATGATGTATTTTACATGTAAACGACCGTTTTACAATAATCTTGTATGAAGCCGTTACTATTTTTAGCGCTCTACATCTAAAAAAGATAGAGCTAACTGGAAAATTCCCTAACACTGACCGCTTTGGGCTACGTATCCATTAAAAGAAAACAAAATACCCATACTATAATAGTTTTTGCCACGTTATGACTGTTAGTAATGCTGTTTATTGCATTATTTACTAGTTATGGCTAAAAAAAAAATAGCCAACAAAATATTATGATGAAAACATCGTTTTAAACAGCGAAAGTGACATCAAATTAATCAAAACCCAATACACAAATTCGCCAAAAGTTAGTTTGTGAAGATTGAACTCAAGTCCTAATTATGAAAAAACAGTTTACAAAGTTTGTACTCTCATTAACCGTTATAGCGGGAGGTTTTACAGTAACCAGCTGTTCTAAATCCTCATCTTCCTCTAAAAATACGTCTAGAGCTACAGGTTGGAAAATCAATGCTAAGGAAGGCGGCTTCCAATATAATACCGATTTTAAGGAGCAAGAAACCGCTCCTGGATTAGTATTTGTCGAAGGCGGAACTTTTACTAAAGGTAAAGTACAAGATGACGTTATGCATGACTGGAACAACACGCCCACCGCACAGCACGTACAATCTTTCTACATGGATGAAACAGAGGTGACCAATGTTATGTACCTAGAGTATTTAGATTACTTGAAAAGTGTTTATCCTCCGGAAAATCCTAAGTATACCAATATTTACAAAGGAGCCTTGCCAGATACCTTGGTTTGGAGAAACAGACTAGGTTTTAACGAGACGATGACCAATAACTACTTAAGACACCCTGCTTACGCAGAATATCCCGTTGTAGGTGTAAATTGGATACAAGCCACACAATTTGCAGAATGGAGAACTGACCGTGTTAACGAAGTAATGTTAGAGAGAGAAGGTTATTTATCCGAGGATGCTAAATACCAAGCCGCCAGCGGTGAAGTAGCCGGTACTTTTAGCACGGAAGCATACCTGAACAGACCAGAATCTGTTTATAACGGACAGATAGATTCTCTACAGGGTAAAAAGAAAAAGGACAGTGTTTCTACTTTTGCCAAAAGAAGTAGTGGTGTTATTATGCCGGAGTACAGATTACCAACGGAAACGGAATGGGAATATGCTGCTCAAGCTCAAGTGGGATCAAGGGAATATAACAACTATAGAGGTAGAAAAAAATATCCTTGGGAAGGTGACTATACCAGAAACGGACAACGTGTAGGTAGAGGAGACCAATTAGCAAACTTTAAGCAAGGAAAAGGAGACTACGGCGGAATTGCCGGTTGGTCTGATGATGGTGCGGACATCACAGCTCAGGTTATGTCCTACAAGCCTAATGACCTAGGTCTTTATGACATGGCAGGTAACGTAGCTGAATGGGTAGCTGATGTATACAGACCAATAGTTGATGACGAGGTGAGTGATTTTAACTACTACAGAGGTAACATTTACATGAAAAGTGCTATTGGAGAGGACGGTAAGGTAAACATCCTCAGAGATTCTGTGCTTTACGACACGCTTCCTAATGGTAAGGTCGTGGCAGTAAACCTACCCGGTGAAATTAAGCAGGTACCTGTAGATGAAAACGAAACTTACCTAAGAACTAACTTCTCCTCTAGTGACAACAGAGGTTATAGAGACGGTGACCCAGGTTCATCTAGATTCTTCGATAGATTCAGCGATGAAGATGAGGAAAGCGATAAGGCAAGTATGTACAATTCTCCCCAACATAAAGTTGAGAGAGATGAAGACGGGAAAATTACAAGACAGTACGATCAATCCAATACTAGAACTTCTTTGATTAACGATGAGGTAAGAGTATACAAAGGAGGTTCTTGGAGAGATAGAGCTTATTGGTTAGATCCTGCGCAAAGAAGATATATGCCACAATATATGGCCACGGATTATATCGGGTTTAGATGTGCAATGTCTAGAGTTGGATCAAAGTCTAAAACAAAAAATAAGACCGTAAGAGGTAAGAAAGCAAAATAATTTCGCTTATCTAAAGTATTAAAAAGCCCTTTTCTTAAAGGGCTTTTTTTTATCTTCGATTTTATGAAAATTGCAGACCTCCATAAAATCTTTCTCAAGCACCCGTCGGTATGCACGGATACCAGAAAACTTTTAAGTAACGATATTTTCTTTGCACTAAAAGGAGAAAATTTCAATGGTAACACATATGCAAAAAAGGCTATTGAAAGTGGGGCTTGCTATGCCATCATAGACGAGGAAAAATTCGTTGTTGATGATAGAACTATTTTGGTAAAAAACGTGCTTACTACTTTGCAGCGTTTAGCTACTTTCCATAGAAATTATTGCAAAGCAAGAGTCGTAGCCTTAACAGGTAGTAACGGAAAAACGACAACCAAAGAACTGATCAATGCGGTTCTTTCCAAAAAATATAGGACCATTGCCACGAAAGGTAATTTAAACAACCATATCGGAGTTCCTTTGACCTTATTATCTATTAAGGAAGAGACCGAAATTGCCATTGTAGAAATGGGTGCCAACCATCAAAAAGAAATCGAATTTCTAAGTAATCTTGCACAACCAGATTTTGGGTACATCACTAATTTCGGGAAAGCACACTTGGAAGGTTTTGGCGGAGTCGAAGGAGTAATCAAAGGAAAGAGTGAGCTTTATACACATCTAATTGCCGAAAACAAAGGCATATTCATGAATGCCGATGACCCCATTCAAAGAGAAAAGCTAGCTTCCTATATTAACAAATATGGTTTTAGTACCAACGACCTGGCTTTTACCATTATTAAAATGCCAAAGGCAAATCCTTTTGTTGAAATCAAATTCGAACAAGCACATATTAAAACACAGCTTATAGGGTCTTATAATTTTCCTAACTGTTGCGCGGCCATCCTTATGGGCAAATACTTTAATGTGCCAATTGACCATATAAAATTAGGTTTAGAATCTTATGTGCCAGATAACAATAGGTCCCAAGTAATCGAAAATAACGGTCATAAAATTATTCTCGATGCCTATAATGCCAATCCTACAAGTATGAAAGCGGCACTAGAAAATTTCTCACAAATGCAAGGCGAGCAAAAATCCTTATTTCTAGGGGATATGTTCGAACTTGGAGATCAAGCAGAGGAGGAACATCAAAATATTGCAGCGCTAGCTCAAGAGCTTGGGTTTGAAAGTGTTTTTTTGATTGGTGAGCACTTTTATCAGGTAAAAAGCAACTTTAAAAAATTCAGGTCTTTCAATGACCTGAAAAGCCACTTACTTGCTGAGGAGCTAAATCCAAACAGTACTTTGCTCATTAAAGGCTCTAGGGGTATGGCTTTAGAGCGAATTTTAGAAATACTACAAACTCATTGAATCGTTCGAGCTACTGTTCCACAAGTCAACATTTTGTCCCCGAAGTAGGGATTTTTGATATCACTATCAAAACTCAACCAATTGGCTCCGCTATTATTATCTGCCATAGGACAATGTTGCAGGTATATTGGCTTACTTAGGCCTCCTATCTTATCCACTATGATAATCATCTGTTGAGATAAATTTTTAAATTGAACTCTTTGTTCTTCTAAACCCTTAGCGACAGCTATAGCATTATTGTACTCTTTAAAGTTTTCTAAGTCCGCCTTCAAGGATTCATCCAAATGATTAAAATCTATTCGACCTAGAATAGCTTGGAGTTTTAAGGCTTCTGCACTGCTCTTTTTTGAATCGGATTTCACCAATTGATCCTTTAAGTCAAAGTAAGCGTGTACTAACTTTGAAATATGTGGACTCTCCTTTATTTCTAGTAGGACCTTAGTTCCTTCTAAATTTAATGATGACACGTTACCTTCTTCTCTTGAATTCATCATTGATTTTTTACCCTGGAGCTGGGCAGCTGCATCTACGGTAAAGGTTCCATTGGTTACCACTTCTGCCCCTGGACTTAAGCCGTCTAAAATAAAATAAGAATCACCGACACTCTCTCCAAGGCTAACCTGAGTCATCTCAAAAGTTGGTGCGTCCGCGTTCGATTTAACGTAAACTACTGAACGTTCCCCAGTCCAGAGCACAGCACTTTTTGGTACTGTTAATTGCTGACTCTTATAATTAACTGTGGCACTTCCCTGCACAAACATTCCCGGTTTAAACTTTCTATCCTTATTATTCAATGTAACCCTCACCGATACCGTTCTTTTATCCTCATCCATTACCGGTTCTATAAAAGAGATTTTAGCCTTAATCGGTTCTCCTTTAAAAGCACTAGAATTAATTATTATGTCCTGGCCCACTTTTAAGAACGGTAATTGATTTTCATATGCATCAAAAACGGCCCATACCGTATATAGATTACTTACTTTATAAAGCGGATCTCCTTGCTTGTAATAATTACCTTCTGCGGCCATGATATTCGTAACGGTGCCAGAAACATCTGCGTAAAGCGGGAAATTCATCATAGGTTTACCAGTCTTTAAAACCTCATCTATCTGAGCGTCTGTCATTTTCCATAGACCTAGTGTATTTCTAGCTGCAGCATATAGCTTTTGATGTGTATCCTTATAAGATGCAGAGGTGAGCAGTTTATCTTGCGCCAAATACATTTCGGGCGAATAAATAAGTCCAATTTTATCCCCTTTCTTTACGTATTCTCCAACAAAATTCACGTCCAACTTATCAATTCTACCATCAAATAATGTGGTTTGAACAGCATTGGTCCTATCATTGGAAGTTATTTTTCCCGATAAGACCATAGTAGTTCCGTTATTGTCCTTATTATCATTGAAACCAACGACAGTGGTCTGGACATTCGCCAATGCCAAGGCGTTTTCACTCATGGAAAATTGATTTACCCCTAAGGTCGTGCCATCTGACATTATGTTCTTAGCCACTAAATCCATACCACACATAGGACATTTTCCATGTTTATCCTTAGAAACCTGTGGATGCATTGAGCACGTATAGCTAGTTACTGCCAGTGTTTCTTGCGTACGATCATGGTACCTTTCTTCTGTTCCCGAATTAAAAAGAAAATAACCCAACAAAAGACCTATTAGGAGCACCACGGCGTAACCTCCATATTTTTTTAAACTACGTAACTCTAAAATTTTATCGCTCATTACGTTTTAGTTTTAACTCTTCTCTTAAACTATATAGCACGGGTACTATCAACAAAGATACCAAAGTAACCAACATTCCTCCAAAACTGGGAATTGCCATTGGAATCATAATATCCTTGCCTGCGCCTTTTGCCATTAAAATGGGCAGCAGGGCAAGTAAAGTTGTAGCAGTTGTCATTAGACATGGCGTTAGTCTTCTCTTTCCTGCTTCTAGTACCGATGCTCTTATAGTCGCAACATCTTTAGGTTTATTACGATTAAATGTCTGAGTAAGGTATGTCGCCATAACTACCCCGTCATCTGTGGCAATACCGAACAAAGCAATAAAACCTACCCAGATAGCTACGCTTAAGTTTATAGTCTGCATGTTGAACAAATCCCTAACATTTATGCTTCCTAAATCGATATTGAAAAACCAACTTTGACCATACAACCATATGAGTATAAAGCCTCCTGAAAAAGCAACCGCTACTCCCGTGAAAACCATAAACGAGATAGCAACAGACCTAAACTGAAGATACAGAATAAACAAGATAGCAAGTAAGACCAGTGGAATGACGAATGCCAGTGTTTTCTCCGCGTGCAACTGATTTTCATAAGTGCCCGAAAAACGATAACTCACCCCTTCTGGGACCACTAGTAATCCTTGTTCTATCTGATTTTTTAATTTTTCCTTCATATTAGACACGACATCAATCTCAGCGTAACCAGCCTTTTTATCGAAGAGCACGTAGCTCGTTAAAAACCCGTCTTCACTCTTAATAACCTGAGGTCCCTGTTCATATCTAATCGTAACAACTTCGTTAAGCAGGATTGAACCACCATTTTTCAAGGGCAAATATATATTCTCTAAATCTGAAGGATTTGCTCTTAGCTCCCTGGGATATCTTACCCGCACCCCAAAACGCTCCCTACCCTCAATGGTTTGAGTTAAAATTTTACCGCCAATACCAACTTCCAATACTTCCTGTATATCTTCAATTGATATACCAAACCTTGCCGCGGCTACTCTATCTACGTCTAAAAGCATATAAGGTTTACTGATGATCCTATCCGCAAAAACGGAAGCTTCATCAACACCCTCACTGTTCTTTAAATAACGTTCCAGTTGCAGTCCAAATTCTTCTATAACCTTAAGGTTAGGTCCATAGACTTTTATTCCCATTGGAGAGCGCATCCCCGTCTGTAGCATTACCAACCTTGTCTCAATAGGCTGCAGCTGGGGTGCAGAAGTAACTCCTGGTAGGCTTGAAGCATTGACGATAGCATTCCAAATGTCTTCTTTGTTCTTAATTTCGGGTCGCCAATTGCGATAAAAAGCTCCCTCATCATCCTCAATAAGTTCGTTTGCATTTATGCCTGAACCGGAAGCCACCTGACTTCCCCTTTTAGTTTGGAACAAGCCATCCTTGACCTTAAACGAAACTGGTTCGTTGTATTCATCAACAATATATTCCGGTTTGTAAATAATTACATTTTCATACATGGATAACGGAGCTGGATCAAGAGCGGAAGAAACTCTACCCGCCTTACCGACCACTGTTTCTACCTCAGGAAGAGCAGCAACGGCCATGTCTAACTGCTGCAACACACGCTTATTTTCAGTAACTCCGGAATGCGGCATCGACGTAGGCATCAACAAATAAGAACCTTCGTCTAGCTTTGGCATAAACTCCTCTCCAATGTTCTTGTAAACTAAAAAGCCTAAAAGTATCAATAGCGACGGTATACTTAAAAACAGGAGTTTATTTTCCAAAGCCCATTTCAATATAGATTCGTAATAGGCTCTAAAAAGAAGTAGCGCTCCAAGAATTATGAGACAAGTAAGAATTATGAACACTACGCTAAAAAAATAAGGGTATGAAAAACCTAATGGTCGCCAATAGCGTGCCAATAAAATCACCACAGCTATGATTATCCAATAGCGGTTATAATTTTGCGTTTTATCCTTTGGTATAACCTTGTAAAAATTCAGTATTCCTATTACGCCGATACCTACCAAAATTATACCGGGATAATGACCAAAAGACAACATCAAAATTCCGCCTATGAACACAACTATCTGAAAAATAAGGGAATAATTTATTTTTCCACGTCTGCTACCGTACCATTGGGCGATGAACGGAGGTATTAAGAATATGGCGATGAACATAGCCGCTAATAGTGCCGTTGTTTTAGTAAAGGCCAAGGGTGTAAATAGTTTTCCTTCCGCGCCGCTAAGGGCAAATACAGGTATAAAACTTACCAATGTTGTGAGGCCAGCCGTAATAACGGCTCCAGAAACCTCAATGGTAGCTTTATAAACCACTTCGTTGATTGTATTTCCTTCTTTATGGTGCTCTAGGTGTCTTATGATATTCTCTGAAAGTATGATTCCTAAATCTACCATGGTGCCTACTGCTATGGCAATTCCAGAAAGTGCCACTATATTGGCTTCTACATGAAAAACCTTCATTGCTACAAAAACAAGCAACACTGCTAACGGCAGTAAACTGGAAATAACTAAAGAAACCTTTAAATTACGTAACATAATAAGCACCACTAAAATCGTAAACAAAATCTCAAAGGTTAGTGCGTCTCCCAGGGTATTCAACGTATTTTCAATGAGTTTGCTACGATCATAAAACGGCACAATGGTTAGCTTTGAAACCGTTCCATCCTTTAAGGTCTTGGTGGGAAGACCAACGGTAATTTCCTTGATTTTATCCTTAACTGCGTTAATGACTTCCATTGGATTGGAACCATATCTCGCCACAACGACACCGCCTACTACCTCTGCACCTTCTTTATCTAGAATTCCCCTTCTTTCTGCCGGACCTAGCCCTACCTTGGCAATGTCCTTGATTCTGATAGGAGTAAAATCGTTAGATAGTACTTGGGCATTCTCTATATCCGAGGTGCTCTTTATATAGCCAAGACCCCTAACAAAATATTCCGCATTATTGATTTCTATAGTTTTTGCACCAACATCCCTATTATTTTGTTTCACCGCCGTAACCACGTCGGCAATGGAAACTCCAAATTGACGCATCAATTCAGGGTCTAAGTCAATTTGGTACTCCTGTACATAGCCCCCAATAGATGCTACTTCAGAAACATCTTTCGCCGAAGACAATGCATTTTTAACATAGAAATCTTGAATTGTCCTAATCTCATGCAAATCCCAGCCACCTGTAACCTTTCCGTTACCATCCCTGCCTTCTAAGGTGTACCAAAATAGTTGACCTAAAGCTGTAGCATCCGGACCCAAGGTAGGTTTCACGCCACTTGGTAAGAGATTATCTGGCAAACTATTAATTTTCTCTAGAATCCTACTTCTGGACCAATAAAAATCAATGTCATCATTAAAAATGACGTATATACTGGAAAAACCAAATAAAGAGGTACTTCTTATAGTTTTCACACCCGGTACTCCCAACAAATTGGTGGTTAAGGGATAGGTAATCTGATCTTCGATATCCTGAGGAGATTGACCCGACCATTCCGTAAAGATGATTTGTTGATTTTCTCCAATATTAGGAATCGCATCCACGGCAACCGGATAAGAAGGAATTAAAGAATTATTTGCCAAAAAAGGAGTGTGGACTATTCCCCAAAACAAACAAACGAATAGTAACGACCAAGCTACTATTTTGTTCTCTATCAGGAATTTTATGCTTTTGTTTAGCATGATTTTATTGAATTCAATACTTTTTAAAAGTAGAATCTAAAACTTTAAATTACTAACGCATAAAAAACGTATTGATTGTGAAGCAAATAGATAATACACAACATATGCTCTATAAGATTATATGTACTTTTAACAGAATATTCCCGAGGTTTACAAAATCTGTCGTGAAAACAAAAAATTGTGGGATATACTGGATTCGAACCGGTGACCTCTGCCCTGTCAAGGCAGCGCTCTAAACCAACTGAGCTAATATCCCTTAAAAGTGCGCTAAGGTAGAATTAAAATCTGTTTTGATAAAGTAAACTTGGGTCAAAATCATTTCGTTAAATCTTAGCCCATTTGTCTTCAAAAGATTAAGCAAGCTTTTCCCGAAAAAAGTCTATAGTACGTTTCCAAGCGAGTTCGGCAGCTTCCCTATCATATCTTGGCGTAGTATCGTTATGGAATCCATGATTAGCATTTGGATACATATGCGCCATGTATTCCTTTCCATTTTTTTTGAGTGCCTCCTCATAAGCTGGCCAACCTGCGTTAACTCTAGTATCCAACGCTCCAAAATGAAGCAATAACGGTGCTTCGATTTTACTTGTCCCCTCTTTAGGTTGTCCTCCATAAAATGGCACGGCAGCTCCTAAATCATTAACCTCAACAGCCATCATATTAGAAATCCATCCTCCAAAACAAAAGCCTACAACGCCCACTTTACCGTTACACTCGGGATGACTTTTCAAGTGTTTGTAGGCAGCAATAAAATCTTCCAACATTTCATTTCTATCCCTTTCCCTTTGCAGTTTTCTTCCTTCATCGTCATTTCCTGGATAACCTCCCAGAGGAGTAAGGGCATCTGGCGCCAAAGAAATAAAACCTGCTAGACCTGCGCGCCTTCCCACATCCTCTATATGGGGATTTAAACCCCTATTTTCATGCACCACAATAATACCAGGAAGTCGTTTCATGGTATCAACCGGTCTAGATAATAATCCTTTTATGGTCCCCCCTCCTTTTGGGGATTCGTATTGTACAAACTCAGAGTTTAATCGGGAATCATCCTGTGAAATTTGAATCTTCTTTACATAATCCGGAGAAATAAAACTCATTATGGAGGCGACGGTCAATCCTCCTACCGCATAAGTGGATAGTTTATCCACAAAAAGCCTTCGGCTTAGCCTATTATGTGCATAATCGTCATAAAGGTCAAACACTTCTTGTTTAATATCTTCTTTCTTTAGTTTATCCATAACATGTATTTTTAGCTGAAATTATCTTTGTTGATTTAAATTTCTTCATTTAGTAATCAAATTACTTTTTAATTTGCGATAATCCTACATAAAAAAGCACGGTTTATTTATGCTGGAAGAGTTAAATTTGTGAAACATCTCTGCTAAAAAGTTTTGGAGCAAATCCTCTAACTTGATATTTATGAATGTCCTAATACTGTAATCAGATCTTTATTGATAACAAATATTTTGTAGATTACTTATGATCGACTTACTTCATAATCATAAAACCAAAACATATTTCATTTTTATCTTCTTGGTTTCGATAGGATATGAATATAGAAATGACACATTGAGAACTATAGGCTTATAAAGGAAACATAAATGAAAATACTTATTACAGGAGTAGCAGGATTTATTGGTTTTCATCTATCCAAATCACTGGCCAAAAGAGGCGAAGTAGTTATAGGTATAGATAATATTAATGATTATTACGATGTAAAACTAAAATATGACCGTCTCAACGCCTTAGGAATACATTTTGAAAAACCAAATACCGAAGAAAATACCAATGATATACTATTTGTACGTAGTACGAAGTACCATAATTATCGTTTTTCTAGGCTGGATATCACAGATTTAGAGAGCTTGGAAAAACTCTTTGTCGCAGAAGAATTTGATTGTGTTATTCATCTGGCCGCACAGGCTGGGGTACGTTACTCCATTATAAACCCGCATGCTTATATACAATCAAATATTGTAGGCTTTTTAAATATATTGGAATGTTGCAGGCAACACAAAACAGCACATTTAATCTACGCCTCTAGTTCATCGGTTTATGGAAATAGAAGCAAAGTGCCTTTTTCTGAAACCGAAAAAGTAGACGAACCCGTAAGTCTTTACGCAGCGACTAAAAAGAGTAATGAATTAATGGCACACTCATATGCTCATTTATATGGCTTACAGACCACGGGGCTGCGCTTTTTTACGGTCTATGGTCCATGGGGTAGGCCAGATATGGCTCCTATGCTCTTTACAGACGCTATTCACAATAACAGGTCTATAGATGTTTTCAACGATGGTGATATGCAAAGGGATTTTACCTATATCGATGATGTAATCGAAGGAATAGCAAAGCTAACATTGAACTTGGCCGGAAAAAAAGAACTAAGGTCAAGAATATTCAATATTGGCAATTCTAGACCAATTAAACTAATGGATTTTATTTCTGGTCTGGAGAAACAAATGGGAACGGCAGCTATTAAAAACTTCATGCCCATGCAAGATGGTGATGTAAGAATCACCTATGCCGATTCCGACAAATTAAAAAATGCAATTGGTTATCGGCCTAAAACCAAATTAAGCGATGGGTTATTTAAATTCATTCAATGGCATAAGAGTTACTATAATTATTAATGTCTAAGAACCCCTAAAATTTAATATCCATAAACGCTAAAAAAAGGCATTACCTATTTTTTCTCCTCATTACCCAAAATTAGAGATTGAAGAAGACCTGCGTTCTAGATTTGAATCATTTAAATTTTCGTATTGGCAGTAAGTGAAAAACTAATTTCTCATGTGGTAAAAAAGAAAAAGCCTCCGATTTCTCGGAAGCTTTTATTTACTTGTGGGCCCTACTGGATTCGAACCAGTGACCCCCTGCTTGTAAGGCAGATTTTTTTTGACTTCAGATGAATTAAAATTCTAATAAAAACGGGGGTTTTCAGCGACTAGTTGTATATTTAGGTACATTTGAGACCATAAAAAACCACATTCTGCGTGCAATCTGCGTGCACATATGCACGCAGATTTTAACATTTATCATGGCTACCTATATTAAACTCTCATTGGATACACGAAGGAAAGATACCAAAACCTTCCCTTTAATCTTTCGTTTGACCCATAACCGGAAATCTACAAGTATTGGAACGGGGCATAAATTGGCAACTTCCGAATGGGACGAAAAAAGACAAAAAATCAGGCCATCTTTTAAAGGCACGGAATCCCCTTCCCGTTTGAACAATCTTCTGCAAAAGAAAATGGCGCGCATGGTGGATATCCTAACGAAATTGGAAGATGGGGACAAATTGAAATATATGAGCGTTTCCGAAGTAAGGAGCCATATTACCCGTACTACCAAAAAGGTTACTTTTTATCAGTTCGCCGAAAAGCAAATAGCCGACCTGATCAAAGCGAACCGTATCGGAAATGCCAGGGCCTACAAACATGCTTTGAAAGCAGTTAAGAATTTCAGAAACGACAAGGATTTTACATTCGATGAACTGAACCTAGATTTCCTTAACCGATTTGAAAAGCATCATTTGGCCAAGGGTAATAAGCTGGGCGGCCTAAGTGTTTATTTGAGAACTATAAGGGCAATCAACCGGAAAGCCATCAAAGCAGGGGTTGCCGACAAAGAAGGGTATGCTTTTGATGACTATGTCATTCGAAATGGAAAGCCCGAAAAACGGGCTCTTCCTATTAATGCTATCCGTAAAATAGCTGAACTTGATTTGGAAAAGGATACCGCCCTGTTCAGGGACAGAAACATTTTTATGATGAGCTTCCTGCTCAACGGCATGTCCTATGTAGATATGGCCCATCTCAAGCTTTCCAATATCGTTGATGGTCGTATCCGATATTCAAGAAAGAAGACAGATGAACCCTTTAACATAAAAATCCACGGCCAACTCAAACCTTTGTTGACCTATTTTACCAAAGGCAAGAAAAGAAGCGACTACTTGTTAGGTGTTGTCAAGAGTGAAAATCCTATTGAAAGCTACAACCAAATCGTTTGGGCAAGAAAACGGTATAACGATAATTTGAAAAAACTGGCCGAGCTAGCGGGAATTCAAGAAAATATCACGAGCTACGCTGCACGCCACTCATTTGCTTCCGGTGCAAATGAAATGGGAATTCCTCTTACAGCTATTTCTCAAATGTTAGGGCATAAGCGAATAAGCACAACACAAGCGTATTTAGCAAATTTGAGGAAAAGTAAAATGGATGAGTATCAAAATGAAATTTTTGGACAACTTTCAGAAAAATGAATTCATTAATTTCCTTTCAGATAACAACCAAACCCATTGTCTATTCCTTTGAATATTTTTCCGTCCTTCCCAAATCTTACCATAACTAACCTGCGCGTGGATCCTGCGGAGTTTCTTTAGCGTTTCGGTAGATAAGCGTAAAGAAGAAACTCCGTAGGGCGCGACCGAACCTTTGCTCGGCACACCACCCCTCTTCTCTCCCTATCCACAAAAAAGCGCCCATCAGGGCGCAAAATTCCTCTTCAAGTTTTACCATGGAAGTCCCATGCCCATACCTTTCCTTTTGGATTTTGTAAAATCCGTAAATTCATCATTGAACCCGTTATAGACTTCTTCGGTTTTCTTGCCCCTACTGCCCAATAAAGTGCTAACGGCATAAAAACCTTTTCTGAGCAATCGTTTTTGTTGGATATCGGTTTGCCTCGATGATGCCGCGTTCACACTTTCTCGAAGTCCGTTGTCCATATGGTACTGCACTATTTTCCGGTGCAGGTTCGGGTATGCTTTTTCTGCAGTTAGCATAAAGGCGACCTTATCGTACATTCCCCTTTCCATCAAATGCCCTGCCCATAGATTCTTCAGATTGCTCCTACCCTCTTCCAATAGGTCTTGGATGACGGGTTTTTGTTGCTGCAAAACGTTAGTTAAATCGGGAATCGAACCCAAATAAAGGCTTGTTCTTCTGGACAAGGTATGGCTCGATTCGTTGCCTGTATAAATCGACTTTACCCTTAACCCGTCTTTCCCTTTTACAAAATAGAAACCTTTGGCATTGAAGTGTGCAATATAGTCCTTCGGTGATTTTTCAAAAGGCGCATGCATACGTTCGGCATCTTTTACATATGTTTCTAGAGCGACACTCTCATATTGCTTTTTGTAAACAGAATTCATTCTTTTATAAAGCTTAGGGAATATCATCGGCAGGAACATAGCGGTGGCCGTCAGCTTCGGACCGCTTTCGGAAGACTGTTCCGATAACATTTCCAGAATCAAATGGTTTTGACGGACAAAGCCCGAGGACACATAGTTCTCCATAGATTCCGGAAAAGATAGTTTGCCCAACTTTACGGGAATCGTATGCCTGTCAGAATTCGTAAAGGACAATTGGTCATTACAATACTTTATGCCCAAAGCTTGGAACAAAAGACGGACGCTACCTTGCTCCGTGCCGACATTGAAGATTTTATTTTTCAATACCTTGCCTATGAGAGTGAATATGTCTTGCAGAGCGGCCTTCTCCTTCTTGGTCTCGAGTTCATACAACCTTTCCCTGACAATCAGAAAGGTCTTTTTTAGGGCTTTCCTGAATTCCGTCCTTTTATTTTTTGGGATGTAGCATTCCAAAAAAATATGTCTTTCCGAGACCAACAAGTTCGGAACGATATCCCTGAACTTCATATTCTCGATATGTTCGGATAGCAGTCCTTGTTGTTTCTGGGATTTCAGATAGGATGTCGTCAATGCCTCTTTTATAACTTTTTGGACTTCCAATCTGAACTGCTTGCTTTCGATATCGATTTGAGTAGGTTTGTCCCCACTGCCGAAAATGTCCAAACGTTTTTGCATTCGGATATTTCTGGAAAGTTCCCTTGCCCTAAAAACAAAGCGCGATTTGTCAAAGACCGTGTACCCCTCGATAACATCTCCTTTTATGTCCAGTTTGATGTCGATTCCCTGATATTCCTTTAGGACTTCCTCAAGGTCATGTGGTTGGATGGTTCGGAAAAGGTCATAGGTCGTTTCTATCTGTTTCAAGAGGCGTTTGCGTTGCATCGGTAACAACTTCGATTTTGAATGTATGTCGAAGACCTTTTGCAGTTTTGGGCCGCTTAGGTTACGGTGAACCTCGGAGCCATTGATGAAATTTGTTCGATAACCTTTTTGGTTGTCCACTCCGTACTTTACCCCTATCCTTCCAGATTCGTTCTTGGTCTGTTTGACTTCGATATGATAGGGTTTGACCAATCTTTCCAGTTCATCGAAACTGCGCACTTTGTATTTTTGGTTGATGCTGTTGAGTACATCCTGTAAGTAATATTTTGTTCCTTTTTCCGCATCCATTCCGAACTGTAGTTCGGGTAATCGGTATATCGGCAGCTGTCTTTTCTGTTTCGTTGTGGGTGCGGGGGAGAGGCCGTATTTCTTCTCCAGGTGTTGCCGCGTCGACATACTCCTTCTATGGCTGTTGAAGGTGCCGAGTACTTTTCCATCTTCCTTTACATTGGTCGTTACGATATGGACGTGTTCATGCTCGGTATCCGTATGTCTGACAACAACGTAGGGCTGCTCCCTGTAGCCCATATTCTCCATGTACTCTTCGGATATTTTTAGGAAGGTCTTGTCGTCCAAGTGTTCCCCATGGGGAAGGTTCAAGCTGATGTGTGCATAACGGTTTTTTGTAGCGTTGCGCTGTCCCTGAAAATGTAATACGTTTTCAAAGAACTTTGGCGATATGTTCTGCGAAAATATATTGCCGTAACCCAGTATTCGCATTCCCTCTTTTCCAAGAACGTACTTCATCGTTCCTCGACAGGTATCCCCATAAATCAGCTTTGCTATCATCCCAGTTTTTCTTCGTTCGCGATTTCCAAAAGTTGGTAAAGCAATTCATTGGTTTTTTGTATTTCGTTGTGCAAACTACTGTTAGGGCTTCTCAGATTTTTATGGTGTGCCAGCTTGACCAATTGGTTGATATTGTTTCCTATTTTATTGAAATGATAGGCAAGGTTCGAAGTGTCGGGGAGCCTATCCTTTTCCGCTGCCCCTTGTTGCAAGATCAATCTTCTGAGTAGCGGACTTACCGTTCCCCTTTTGGAAATATCCAGTTGGTACGATTCGCATAGTTGCTTCAATTTTTCGTATTCCGTATCGTTGAACCGAAGCATAATATTATGGTGCCGCTTCCTGTTTCCCAATAGTTTTCGACCTCTTTTCCGTTGTTCCATTTTTATTGCTTTTCGGAGCAAAACACTTCGCCAGAAGTAGATAATTCTAAGTTACTTAGAATACACCTCGCTATCCGTTTCACGGATAAATATATATAATCATCATAAAATATAACCAACTTATAATCAATTATTTAACACCTAAAATCAGATAAGATCATTTGGGTTCAAATGGGTACATATAGTAGTTTTAATATGGTCTAATATGGTGTTGAAAAAATGGAAAGAAATACGGAAGTGTTCAGGTTTTTTGTGGGTGGGGAGAGAAAAGAGCAAGCGGCCTTTTCGCCGCTTGTTCTTTTGCGCGGCAGCGAGGGGGTCGTGCAAAATTGAAACGGAAAGACGACCGAAAGCGGGCGGGCGAAGGTCGCCCGCTCGGGAGGATAGGAGTGGAAATTTTGCAAGACTTCCGCAGGAACATGGCCGAACAAGTCTATGTCCTAATTAAAAGATATGAAAATCCTTTGCTTTAAAGTAAACTCAATTTTTAGGGTTTATCCTTCAAAGAAACATAATGAGAAAAAGTGTAGGCTGAAGATTTTTCAAATTCAACCGAAGCAAGAAGAAATTATTTGCATTTAAAAGGCTCCAACACATGCGCCTCAAGATAATCGTTGATAAAATCGCGGTCGTAAAGAATGTGTTTCCTTTCGGGCTGTGAAAAACTTATATGGCCTTCGTAACGCAATTTTTGTAGGGTGGTATCCGATTTTATTCCTAATAACCGCTTTGCTTCTTTTTTGACTATCCATTTATAGTCAGCGTTGATTTCCAATTGGGATTGGACATCCTATCCCATAGGGCGTAAAAAGCTTTTTCCTCGATGCAGATAACATTCATAGATTCCAATATGGTAAATGATTTCCGGTCTTCCCAAATTTGAAAACACCTGACAATAGATGAAAATAGTTTAATCGAAAATCGCACATTTGGATGCAAATTTTAGGCGTCTTTTACAAAGAGGATTTATCGGAATTTTGATTCCTAAAATTCTAATTCATATATTCTTGCCAAGTAACTAGAACATATTTCTCCTTTCCATTTTCATTCTTTTTCAAAAACCCATATTCGTAAACGAATAGATATACCTCCCCTTTTTGGTTTTTCCAATAGTGCGTAAAGAATTTTGGGTTAAAACCTAATTCTATAAGAACCTTAGCTCTGATAGTCACTTTACCGCCTTTATTGAATTCCTTAAGTATCTTTCTGTTGAGTTTTAGTTGGTTATCCACTTTGTTATAAAACCTTTCTGGACTCTCCTTCTCCTTTTTGTACTGATATGCACTTTTACAATGTGAGTCGCAAAATTTCTTATCGGTTCTACCCGTAAGTGCCTTAGCACAATGGAAACATTCTTTATGAATTCTCATTATTGACAAATTAAGTGATATTTATACGTATTCTATTCGATTAAGATACGATTAAATCAAAAGTAACCTCTACTTTGGAAAAAACTATCGTTATGGATTCAAATCGCTCTATCACTTTAAAACACTTGCTTATTGATAATCATAAATGTATTGGTCTTCAGTTCAACACCAACAAAGTTGTACAGGCCTTGATCGATTCATTACCAAACGTATCTTGGAGTAAAGGATTTGGCATGTTCTACATACCGAACAATAAAACCAATCTTGAGCTCCTATTTAAAACATTTCGCGGAGTGGCTTGGGTGAATGGAAATTATTTTTTTGCTGAACGTATTGTTAGTAGGGATAATCCCGAGGTAAATCTGGAAAAAATCAGAAATCGACCTGCGAAAAAAGGCTATAAATACTGTCCTGAAGAGTACTTGCTTAAACTCGAGTTGAAGCGTTATGCAGAAAGTACCGTCCGCAATTATGTTTCTTGCTTTGAGGCTTTTATCAATCATTATTACGATACAGATCCAACTGATCTTAACGAAATGGATGTCCGAAATTATCTACAAAAATTGATTCAAGAGAAAAAATCGAACTCTTATGTAAACTTGGCGGTAAATAGTATCAAATTTTTTTATGAGATAGTTTTAGGTATGCCCAATAGGTTTTACTCTATTGAAAGACCCCGAAAACAGAACCCATTACCGAAGGTTCTATCAAAAGAAGAAGTCATCAATATCATGGAGTGTGCCAATAATATAAAACATAAATGTATTATAGGTCTTCTCTACTCCTCTGGACTTCGTCGTGGGGAGCTTTTGAATCTCCTCGTAACTGATATCGATAGTAAAAGAATGATGATTAATATTAAGAACGCCAAAGGGAATAAGGACAGGTATAGTGTTCTTAGCCCACGCATTCTTAAGGACTTACAAAAGTATTATAAGGAGTATAGACCAAGCAAATACCTTTTCGAAGGAGCAAAAAGAGGTAAATATAGCGGTACAAGCGTATTGAATATAGTTGATGCGGCAGCAAAAAAAGCCGGCATTCTAAAAAAAGTAACCCCGCATATGTTAAGGCATAGTTTTGCGACCCATCTTTTAGAGAGCGGAACCGATATTAGACACATTCAATTACTTCTGGGACATAGTTCTACCAAAACCACAGAAATCTACACCCATGTAGCAGACAGATCATTTATGGACATCAAAGATTTATTATCTTAGTGTGCACATAAGCAGGATAGCATCAATGATGCTATCCAATTGTTGCCACCAATTATAAAATGACGAAAAAGGAAATCTACGAAAAAGCAAATAATGTTATTGGAATTGAAGGTATGTCAGGTAATGAACGCCTTTTTACCAGTGGATTAATGGACCTTTTTGATGCATCGAAAAAGAAGGATAAGTACACTGCAAGAATAATTTTAGAAGCACTAAAATTTGATGAACTTTCAATAGGTAGAATGGTTGGATACTCAACTGACTCTCTAAAATATCCAAACCCTTGGGACTTTCCAAATGAAAACTCAAACGGACAAGTGGACGAAAAAAAAGGGACATTAGAGTACACAAACCTTGTGGAAATTGGAATGGGGGCGCCGATTGGAGGAATCTGTAAACTTTCCTCCATTGAATTGGATAATGTTCTTATAGATAAATGGTGCGGAGGGCCAGCTATCTGGACTCGAAACGGATTGAAAGTGGCGATTCCGATTTGGGAAAAGAATTTCTTTCATGGGACATTTCAGAAAATCGTAATTGTAGATTTGAAAAAGCATACATTGACTAAATACAAAAAGAAATTTCGGGTATTAGATTTAAGGTCATTTAGTGGAGATTTTATTGTTGGATTTGATAGTCCGGTTCATAAAATGAAAAAGCTTGAATTTAACTATCTCACAGAGCCGGTTGAAAAGGTGAGGGGGATAAAATAACTGGTGGCAACAATACCTATAGCAAATAGGGCAAAAATGCTATATTTAAAGGCTTGGGCGTGTTTGCTAAGTCCGCCAAATCTTTTGGATTTGGCAATTAAAAAAGAAAAAATAATTACAAAACAAAAAGCTCTGGCTCGCAGACCAGACGGAAACGAAAAGTTTCCTTGCCTGCCCTACTTGCCATAGCCGAACCGTTAGCTGTAATCTCAAAAAATATCCTCAAAGAAAGTATGAAGGAATATTTAAAACTCACAGATAAATATTTTGGAGCCATTTTCTGTCTACTTTTCGCTGTTGGATGTTTTTATATGCATTTCGACAAGCCGAAATTGAATAGCAAAACGGATTTGATAAATGTTACTGGAATAGTTCAGAATTATTCCTTTATAGACAATTCAGGCTGGAGGTCAGACGGAAAAAGATATATTTTCAAATTCATGGACTATGAGAATGACTTTCAAATTAGCGCGAATCATATAAATCTGTTTGACAAGTCAAGGTTTGAACAAATAGTGAATTCAGGACATAAGCTGTCAATTGAGATTCTCAAGGAACAGCGCGAATTATTAAATGAGCAAAATGAAAGAATATTAGCAATTTCAATATCTGACTCTAAAAACGACTACTTAAAATCTCGAGATGTTATTCTTCGCGAACAAGGGCCTTCCTCTATGATAGCAGGTTTTGGATTTATTGTGGCTGGATTTCTAGCATACATAGTAAAACGTAAGAATCTGACATAAAACTAATGAACTATCTTCTTTTAATTTTGGACTGGAATAGTTCTATTCCTAAAAACGTTTTGATTTTTTTACTTGGTATTACGCTACTAATAATTGGAATCATATGGCTTATCGTTAATGAAAAAAAGAAATGGAAGAAATCTGTGTTCAATAAAGTGGGAGAGTAATTTTGATTTTTGGAGAAGAATGGAATTTGAAATAGATATTTGGGCAATCATTCTAGCAGGCCTTGTAGTAACTATTTATGGATTTGTCCTTTAAAAAATTGACTCAAATGTAAACGGATTACGAGTAAGTTAATGTAGACGGACATCACTCAAATGGTATAAAAAGACATAATGAATAGAAGTGTGCAAAAGAAAGACTACAGCTAACAATACCTAAACGTAATGCGGACTTTAGGATTAAACCGAAAGGTCTGTGTATATTTATAATGTCGCTAAATCTTATGGATTTAGCTTTAGAATAGAAAAAATAAATCGAAACAATAAGCTTTAGCTTCGTACGCAGACGGAAACGAAAAGTTTCCTTGCCTCCGCACTACGCTTAGCCGAACCGTTGTAACAAATTTTGAAAAAGCATTTAACTAACCGACATATTACTCTTGGAATTTACTCCCTACTCTTCATTTTAGTTTTGGGAATCTGGATATGGGAAATAACTGAATTTGATAAATTTTTCAAAAACGTATTTGACGGGAATCAAAAACTGGACTTAGCAAATTTCCTATATGCCCTAAAAATTACTGACATATTTACTGCAGCACTAGCAGCATCAGTATTAGGCATTGGACTCTTTTTAAAAAACAAAGTTGGATGGACTTTAATTTCTGGATGGTTCTTCTTCCTAATTACAAACGGAGTAAGAAGCATAATCGAAAACGGAATAGAAGACGCAACAGATTTTTTTCATGCACTTCTTTTCTTCTTAATTCCGTTAGGTTTTATATTTCTCATGAATAAATACGTCGGAATTAATGAATATCATAAAATTCAAAATAGCGAAAAATTAAAATTGAATTTATTGGCAATCGGAATAGGTATTTTACTTGCTGTGTTCCGCATCGTGAAAAAAAACTTGTTACAACAAAACCTATAAACAATACGGGCTTCGGGCTTAAACGAAAGGTTTGCGTATTTTTATGAGGTCGCGAAATCTTTGGGATTTCGCTTTGATACAAAAAAAGAAAAAACAAAACCAAAAGATTTCGCTTTGTGCGTGGCGGAAAGCAAACGCTAGTTTGCTCCCGTACTGTTCATAGCTCAGTCGTTGTAAAACATTTAATCAAGTTAATGTCCTCAGATAAAACAACCAATTTTTCGCATATTAAATTCGGGTTTCGTGGTGAAGGGATTATCTATAAACTGAATAAAAAGAAATATGAGGTATGGTCTACTTATTTTGAAGGAATTACGATTTTTATCGACGACTTGAGTAACGTTGGTTTGAATGACGAGCAAAAAACCAAAATATTTTCGGAAATTATTCAATTTGTTAATGAAAACGAGAAAGAAAAACCCGTAGTATATTATAATTCAGACTATAAGGACGCCAAATTATGGGAAAAGCTAACGACTAAGTTTAGTTCTCTAATTAAGGGCACCGAGGTATCAACTATTGAAGAGGATAATATTCGCCTTTATAAGAATATGTCTGATAGTTTAAAAACTGGATTAGCGGAACACAATATTAGAGGTCTTAAAATAAGAACAATCAAAGATTTAGATAAGCATTGGGACAAAATAAAATCTAGCGAAAACGCATCCAATAATGAAGTTTCTTTTTGGTACAAACTAAAATCGATATTCAATTAAAAACGTTTTACAACACAACCTATAAACAATACGGGCTTAGCTGCTTAAGATATAAACCCGGAATATCGATCAACACAGCCAAATCTTTTGGATTTGGCATTAAAGAAAAAAAGAAAAAGCAAAACAAAAAGGTTTGGCTAATTGCGTGGCGGAATGTAAGTACTAACTTGCCCCCGTACTGTTCATAGCTGAACCGTTGTAGTGCATATGAAAAAAGCCATTTTTCTAATATTAACATTTATGATTATTAAACCAACTTATGGACAAGAATTGGACGGGAAATGGATTCTGAAAGAAGTTGGTTATAAGGAATTCAAAAAAAATCCTGGAATTCAAATTCTAAACTTTGAAAATAATAATGCGGGACTTTTTACCGAATTGCAATTGACAAAATCTGAATTAGATTTAAAAGTAAGCGATAGCACTCTAATTCTCGAAAATGGAGAAAAGTACGCGGACTTAAAGTTGCTCAATGAAAATTTTTTGAGACTCTTAATTGACGGAACTTTTAACGATGATAAAGTTATTATGGAAATGGACTTCGTTAGACTTTTACCCACTCAAACAGATTTAAATCAAGAAGAAATTGAAAGCTTAAGTTTTGAATTTCAAGAAAAGGGTAAAACAAAAAACAAAATTGCCTTCAATAAAGAACTGTGGGATAAAAAAAGACTTGACGAATTGGAATGGAAAGAAGGCTCAAAAATGATTATAGAGAAATTAGACAAAACCTACTTTATTTCAATCTTTAATCATGGACGTAAAGGAGTAACTTTACCTATTAGCGAAGTAAATGAAGAAATTTTAAAATTCTATTGTGTACCAAATGAAACGGGAGAAGTTATCGCAACTCGGTTGAAATAAATACGCACTACAACAAAACCTATAAACAATACGGGCTTAGGGCTTAAACGAAAGGTTTGCGTATTTTTATGAAGTCCGCAAAATCTTTGGGATTTTGCTTTGCCCAGAAAAAAAGAAAAAACAAAACCAAAAGATTTCGCTATGTGCGTGGCGGAAAGCAAACGCTAGTTTGCTCCCGTACTGTTCATAGCTCAGGCGTTGTAAGCAAGCTGAAAAACGAACTGCGAATGAAACTTAAATTGACTTTTTTACTTCTAATTGGAATTATAATTAACGGATTTGGACAAAATCTGAATATGGTAATTGAAGTAAACGAAAGATTAGTCACTTCCGAAATTTCAGGCGCTTATTTGAATTTTGAAAATACGGATGGAACTAAAAGCAGAAATTTAGTCGGATATCATCCTGGAGAATTGATTCTTCAATCAGAAGATTGGGAAAAAATAGACTCTGACCTGACAAAAGAAATCACTCTGACTTTTGACTATAATACTTTCAAAAGAAACGGACATCAAATCGGGAATTTTGGAATTGAAATGAAAAAGCAAGATTTTGAAAGAAGATATCTGATTTTAAGAGTTTATGATTTTAGAGAAAGGAAATTCAGAAAAAGATATGGATGCCTGACGGATAAAGATTTTATAGCGGAATTAAATTTTCCTCAAGGTGGAATATTAGTACGATGCAGATAAAAAAAGCCAGCTTACAACAATGTATAACCGCAATTACGGTGGATTCGACTACGTCCGAATCCACTAGGAATTGCTAAAGTCTGTGCTAAACCGAAAATTAACGCATATTAACCCGTAACTGACTGTTATACGAGACCGTCAGACTGTCTAAAAACCTCTCCATTCTTGATAACCCTGTTGATTACTTTTAGGCCGGGATCTTGACCTTCGGCACATAGGGTCGTAATTTAAGGATATGAAGTACATAGAAGGAAAAGACCGTAGGCAGTCCTCCCTCTTTCCCATATCCCTGGAGGACGCCATAGACAACGAAAATACCGTAAGGGCCGTGGATACGTTCGTGAACGGCCTGGATATGGAAAAACTGGGGTTCAAGGTACATTTCCCTGAAAACGGCAGGCCGGCGTACCGGCCCGCCACTTTGCTCAAGCTCTATATCTATGGCTACATGAACAAGCTTCGTTCGAGCAGGCAGCTCGAAAAGGAGTGCAGGCGGAACATCGAGGTCATGTGGCTGCTCGAGGGCCTTGCCCCCGACCATAACACCATAAGCAATTTCAGGAAGGACAACCCCAGGGCCATCAAAAGGGTCTTCCGCGCCACCGTCGAGATCGCACGCAACTTCGGCCTTATCGGTGCCACGTTGATCGCCGGTGACAGTACCAAACTGCGCGCCCAGAACAGCAAGAAGAACAACTACAACCAAAAGAAGATAGACCGCCATATCGCCTACATCGACAAAAAACTGGAAGAGTACCAAGGGCAGCTCGAAAAAGGCGACGGGGACAAGGAAAGTATAAAGGACGATATCGACCGACACGGCAAAAGAAGGGAAGGGTACAGAAAATTGGAGAGGGAGCTAAGGGAATCCGGACAGGAACAGATCTCCACCTCCGATCCGGAGAGCCGCCACATGATAGTGCGCAACAACATTACCGAGGTCGCCTATAACCTACAGGCCACCGTGGACTCCGAACATTGTATACCCATCGATTACCGCCTGACGGGCGACAACGACACCAAGGCCATGGGGAACATGCTGCGGCGGGCCAAGACCATCCTGCGGACCGACCGCTTTACCGCACTCTACGACAAGGGGTACCATACCGGGAGCGAGTTCAAGATAGCCGACGACCTGGGCATCGATACCCTAGTGGCCGTTCCCGGAATCGGAAGGGCGTCACAGGCACCCGATCCAGCGTACAATGCCGAACGTTTTGCCTATGACCGGGAGGAAGACACCTATACCTGTCCGCAAGGGCATGTCCTGAAGAGCAACGGAAGCCGGTACAAAGGGCGCAACTATTATTTCAAGCAGTATAGAACGAACGCCTGCAAAGGCTGCCCTGTACGGGAGCTATGCACGACCGCCAAACAGAACGGGAAGATCGTACAGCGAAGCGAGTTCAAGGAACATACCGACGGAAATGCACGGCGAGTGGCACAAAACCAAAATCTGTACAGGAAAAGACAGGCCATCGTAGAGCATCCCTTCGGCACTATCAAAAGGCAATGGGGGTTCGACCATGTAATGACCAAAAGGACAAAGGCAAGGGCCTCGGCCGATGTGGGACTCATATTTATCGCCTACAACCTCAGGAGGATCCTCAACCTGATCGGGAATCAGCCCATTTTGCCGGCATACCTGACTTTAACCGCCATTTTGGGCAACCTAACAAAGGGGTTGGCCCGTTTCCGGACCAAATGCCGTCCAAAAATTATAACCGCACATTTTGGCCCACCAACGGGCAAAAGGATTATTTTCGATTATATTTAAAAAATCCGGCAGGGTTTTTAGACAGACTGCCGTTACCTGCCATATTGCAAAAAATGAAACTTACTTTAATAATTTCAACATTTTTACTTCTTTCATTCGTTTCCTATTCCCAAATTCGGAAGAAGGACTTAAATGGAGAATGGCAATCGAAAAATGACAATGAATTATACTTTAAAACGGACACAATACAACTTCATCAAAACATAAATCATTTCTATCAGAATGAAAAAAGCTGTCACCAAATTAAATGGACTTTGGCTAAGAGCAGTTTTAAAATAAGTGAAGTTAATAATTGTACTGAACCGGGACGTGTTAAAGAATATAATGCAAAAGAAAAACTTAAATTAAAGAATACAGATTTTGGTAAAACATTAGAAATTTTGCGGGATAAAGAATCGATTGACAAGTTTCGAGTTATCTCCTATAACGAAAAAAGAATCGAAAAATATCCCTACGATATTAAAAAGTTGGACTTAATGCGCTTCGACGAGCTTAAGGACGAAAAACTATATAAATATGTGGACTCGCTTATTTTTAAAGTTCTTAAATACAAACCAGAGATTGACCAGAATGGAAATTCTGGACTTACCATCGCTGACTCAAATCCAAACGTAAAAATTATAGTGAGAGATTTTATAGATAAAAATCCTGAGCCACTAATTGTTGTGAATGGCTACCCGATAGAAAATAGAGATATTTTAAAAAAGCTTTTACTAGTTGAAACTTCAGCAATCAAATATTTGACAAAAGAACAGTCCTTAAGTATTTATGGCTCAAGGGCTATTAATGGTGTTATTCTTTTAATTACATCGGAAAAACGATTTAAAACAGTACAGAAAAATACGGCAGGTAACAATGGCTAAACGTAATACGGGGTTTTGGGCAAAATAGAATGGTCTGTGTATATTTATGAAGTCGCTAAATCTTATGGATTTAGCTTTGGACAAGAAAAAATAAAACTAAACAATAAGCTTTAGCTTCGTGCGCAGACGGAAATGAAAAATTTCCTTGCCCCCGCACTACGCTTAGCCGAGACGTTGGCAACAAGCCAAGACAACCAATAAATGAAAGAAACATCGATACTTCTTGGAGCAGGCTTTTCGGTTAATAAGGGTTATCCAACTGCCGACAAACTAAATAAGCGAATTAAGGAATTAAGTCCAAAAGATTTCTGGGTGTCTTCCGATGGTACAGTTTTGTTGAAAAAAAGAACCGAAAAAGACCCAAACGACTACGCAAGTGATTCGAGGCATAAGTATTTTGTTGTTGAACTAATAAAATTTTATCAAAATAAAACTGATGGATTTAATTACGAAGAATTCTACGATTTCTTAAATAATATCGACCCAAATGAACAAGATACAGGTTTCGATGAACTTTGCGACAATTTCAGAAACGAGTATCATAATAAAACAGATAATCTCAATCTAATTAGTCGGACCCAAAACATTTTTAACCAATTAATATCACGTTTTATAGTAGATGGAGAAGGTAAAAGGTTTTATGATTCAATTCACTATAGTAAACCACATTATCCGGGTTATACTGGTTTTTTAAACTGTTTAGAATTCTGGGGTAATGAAGGGTTGACTCATATACATACATTAAATCATGATATATTTCTCGAGACCTTATCACATTCGGATTGGATTCAAGGAAATTTTTCAGACGGTTTTGAAGAAATGGGTTCTAAATATTATGGCGAAATAAAAGGAGGGGTAAAAGTAAGACTATCATATTTTACTAATAATTATACGAATCAATTTAGGCTGTATAAACTACACGGTAGTTTTGACCAAGTTCCCTTTCATTTACAAAATTCAGGAATTGACACATACGTCAAAATTAAATTTGGAATTGGTTTAACCGAATTATATAAAGAAGTAGATGACGGTCAAGGCGGTTTCAGCTATGTCAATGACTGGATAAATTACCATTCGGATTTCTTATCTGGAACAACCTCCAAAATATTAAGATACGGAGAACCTTCCTACTATGATAAAGTCTTTAAAAACTTTAAAAAAAATTTATCGAATTCAAATAAATTAATAATCATAGGGTACGGTTGTGGAGACATTGAAATTAATAATATGATTGAAAAATATTTCAATTTTAAAAATCATCTGATAGTGATAGTTGATCCTTATCCATCAGAGCAAACTAAATTATTTGTAAAAAAATTTAATGCCAAATTAGTTCAGAAGACACCGGACAACCTAAATTTGAAAGACTGCGAAAAGGCCAGTTGCCAACAATGAATATAAAACATAGCTATATCCGGCTGGCTGAGAGACTTTTTGCTCGGGAAGGCCGCCGAATTTTCGGATTCAACTTTTTTGGAAAAACAAGGTAAAAAGCAGATCCGAAAATCCGGCTCCGGTACAACACCAAGGAACTGCGTCCCAAACACGCGCTACGTTTCATATTCGAGGCCGTTGGCATTCATTGCCGAATAACATAGAATAATAATTAAAATCTAAATAAAATATGGAAGATAAAAAACCAAAAAGTAAAAGAAACTTTTATGTCGGAATGTTAGTTGGAGCACTTGTTGTTTTCATTCTCAAGGAATTTATATTACCAATGTTTAATTAGTCCCTCAAGATTGATAAGTAAAAATTACGTCGGATTATTTAACTCTTTTGTGGAATCGTAAACTGGATTGAAAACAAAAAGCCGAACTGAATACGGAATTTAGCAAATTTCGGAATTGCTCACTCAGTCGGAATTGAAAAAATTTACGAAATAAATAGCTGACCGAATTTACTCAAACACTGGGGAAACAATAAAATAAATGAGAAAACAAACAGAATATTTAATAATCGGAATTGGAATAGCTTCTATACTTGCTGGAATTTATGGAGCAGTTAGAACTGGAGAATTAATAGATTCTTTAAGTGGAGTTCTAATTGGAGTTGCATTAATCGGAACTATTATTATCGAACGAAATAAAAAAAGTAAGTCCAAATAAAAACAACGAAATGCCAACAATGTATAACCGCAATTACGGCGGATTCGACTACGTCCGAATCCACTCGGAATTGCTAACGTCTGTGCTAAACCGAAAAGTCTGTGTATATTAACCCGTAACTGACGGTTATACGAGACCGTTACCAGCCATTTTGAAAAAAAAATTGCCAATGAAGGAATATTTTCAACTTCAATTTAGAATGTCTAACAGAAAGTTGACAGAATTTGGATTGCCCCCTTTTTTGGCCTATGCGTTATTAACTATTTCCTTTGTCGGACTTTCTGTTTATTTATTTTCCAAATCAGAATTCGCAGAATATTTATACATCTTATTAGCATTCAGCCTTCTCACGAAATTGACCAACATAAAAAGAAACGAATTTCTAAAGTCTTGTTTTAACCAAAAGGACTATATTAAATTAAGATTATTGGAGAACATAATAATCATTCTTCCGTTCGCTTTATTCTTGATATTTCAAAAATCAATTGTTTTTATCCCTATTCTTATAACTTTAACAATTGTCTTAGCTTTTGTCAATTTTAATACAACTCTTAATTTAACTATACCTACACCATTTTACAAAAAACCGTTTGAATTTACGGTTGGTTTTAGAAACACTTTTTTAGTTTTCCCCTTGGCCTATTCTTTGACCTACATTTCCATTTCCGTTGGGAATTTTAATCTTGGCGTTTTTTCAATGTTATTGGTGTTTTTAGTGTCGCTATCTTACTATTCAAAACTAGAAAATGAATATTATATCTGGTCGTTCAATTTATCGCCGAAAGATTTTCTTATCGAAAAAATAAAAACAGGACTTTTGCACACAACATTATCGAGCACTCCGATTTTGATAGCTTTGGTAATATACTTTAACTCGGAACTAGAAACTTTGCTAACTTTTCTAATATTGGGTTTTGCTTTTCTCATTACTATTATTTTAGCCAAATATTCGGTTTATCCTAATGAAATGAATATTCCGCAAGGATTACTGATTGCTGTTAGTTTAATTTTTCCGCCTATTTTAATCGGTATCATTCCATATTTCTATTTTCAATCCACAAAGCGGTTAAATACCATTCTACAATGATTTACATAGAGAACCTATCAAAACATTATAGTAAAAAACAAGTCCTTAAAAACATTAATTTTTCTTTCGAAAAAGGACAAGTTTATGGAATCGTAGGAGAAAACGGCTCGGGAAAAACTACATTGTTCAGGTGTATTTCTGGGCTTGAAAAATATGATGGACAAATCAAATCGGACTTTAAAATTTTAAAAAACCACTTGGGTCTTCTAATGACGGAACCATTTTTCTTTGCAAAAATAACTGGAACCGAATACATAAGATTACTTGTAAATGCAAGAAATAAGAAACTAAAAAATATTGAAGAAAGTAATATATTCAATCTTCCTTTAAGCCAGTATGCATCGACATACTCTACAGGCATGAAAAAGAAACTGGCGTTAACCGCAATCCTTTTGCAAGGCAACGATTGTATCATTCTTGATGAACCTTTTAATGGCGTAGATATTCAAAGTAATATTTTAATAGCGGAAATAATCCATAAACTAAAAGTGTTGGGCAAAACCGTAATTATTTCATCACATATTTTTTCAACTTTAGCAGAAACCTGTGACGAAATACATCTATTGAAAAACGGGGAATTTATAAAAAGTGTTGTAAAAACGGACTTTACAAAACTCGAAGCAGAAATGAAGGACTTTACAATTGGAAATCGCATAGAAAAACTAAACATTACGTAAAAAAACGGCTGGTAACACCACCTATAAACAATACGGGCTTCGGGCTTAATCGAAAGGTTTGTGTATTTTTATGAAGTGCGCAAAATCTTTGGGATTTTGCTTTGGACAGGAAAAGATAAAACAAAACCAAAAGATTTCGCTATGTGCGGGGCGGAAAGCAAACGCTAGTTTGCTCCCGTACTGTTCATAGCCAAACCGTTACCATACATTTGAGAAAAACTATGAAATTCAATTATTCTAATTCACATTTAAAAGGAAATTTCATTCTTGGAATAGTACAATTGGGAATAGGAATTGCGAGCTTGCTTACAGGTTCAATGGGACTTTTTTTTCAGTATGGATGGATTTTAATCGGAACAGTTACTTTGACTCAAAATTACAAAGGAAGAAAAGCACCTTATTTAATTCTTGAAAATGAAACCCTATTAACTCAATACTTATTCGGATATAAAAAAATTCGAATATCTGAATTTAATGAAGTTGAGAAAAAGAATAACTCTTTGATTTTAAAGAGTGAGAAAAAGAAAAAGAAAGTTTGGACTTGGCTTGCGGAAAAACATACACCTGAATTATTATACGCTGGAATAAACAAAATATTAAGCGAAAGAAAAGAAAAAGAATAAAAGCATATGAACGAAACAAACTTGAATAATAAAATTAAAACCGAACCGAATATTGGAAACAGGTTTACTGCTGGATTAGTGGATTATATTATAATTTACACAGTAACTTTCATTTTGATTTATGCAATTGGTGAACCGAATGACGAAGGTGGATATTCATTAAACGGATTGCCTGCTCTAATACCTATGATTTTTTGGCTGATTATGACTGTTGGACTTGAAATTGGTTTCGGAGCAACACTCGGAAATTCATTAGTCGGCCTTAAACCGATTCCAAAAAACGGAACGAACCGAAAACTGACTTTTGGCGAATCTTTTAAAAGACATTTACTTGACCCAATCGATATGTTCTTTTTTGGGTTGGTCGGAATTGTAACAATTAAGAATACTGATTTAAATCAAAGAGTTGGAGATTTATGGGCGAAAACTATTGTTGTTCCAATTAAATCTCTGACTGAATTAAAAGCGGAATAAAAACGTATGGTAACACCGTGTATAATTAATTGCTTTGGCAAGTGATTATTTGGAAAATTCCTTCGGAATTTTCTCAGGTTCGTATTTGTTTACTAAATTAGTTGCTTAACCACGCAACTAACCATACACAACAACGTTGTGATGCATTTTGAAAAACAATAGAATTAAAGAATAAATGGGTGGATTTTTATTATTGATTGTTCTATTTATTCTACTAATAATTACAATTGTATTTCTAATAATTTGGGCAATTACAAAAAAGAAAGCTTATGGAAAAGCAATCTTATATTTCTGGGGCGGAATCTTCACTCTATACTTTGCTATGTATGCTCTGCACCTAATTAATTCTAAGAAAGTTTTAGAAAAACAGGACTTTTACGGTCATTATACAATTGACCGAAATTACTTTTCTGGAAAACAGGCGGATTGGCAATACGACAATTTCAGGTTTGAGATTAGAGAAAATGATTCAATCTATTTCTATGTTACAGACGGACCTGATATAATGGAAACTTATAAAGGAAAAATATCAACTCTTGCTCCTTATAAATCCGCAAGGCTCGTAATAAAAATGGAAGAACCTAATCATCATATATTGACAACCAACCCAACTATTTATCGAGAAAGTTGGGACTTTTTTATGGTATTTAATTCTCCTAAATTCAGTAATATGTATTTCCGAAAAGGAAAATGGACAAAAATTGACTGAAAATTAGAACGCAAAAAAACGCATCACAACAATGGCTAAACGTAATGCGGACTTTAGGGCAATACCAAAGGTCTGTGTATATTTATAAAGTCGCTAAATCTTTGGGATTTAGCTTTGAACAAGAAAAAATAAAACTAAACCAAAAGCTTTAGCTACGTCGGCAGACGGAAACGAAAAGTTTCCTTGCCCCCACTACGCTTAGCCCAACCGTTAGGTTTCATTTACCCAGACCATGAAATGTATTTTTTGCAAACAGGATGCTACCCATTCCAAAAGTGTTGAACACATAGTTCCAGAATCTTTGGGCAACAAGAATAATGTGTTACCTAAAGGTGTTGTTTGTGATAAGTGCAATAATTACTTTGCTCTCAAAGTAGAAAAGAAGGTACTAGAAACTGATTTCTTTAAAAATTTAAGACATAGGAATGGAATTGAATCTAAAAAAGGAAAAATCCCTAAAGGCAAAGCTTTAATTCCAAAGACTAAATATGAAGCTGATGTAATACTTCACAAGAAAAAAGAAAAACCGATTGAAGTAATCTTAGATACTGAATCATTTGATTTAGTGAGAAACGGAAAGATTAAACACTTGATTCTCCCATTCAATACTAATTTTCAAAAAGATGATAAAACAGTATCTCGGTTTTTAGCAAAAATTGGGCTTGAGATGATGGCTTTGAGGATTTTAGAGAAAGATAAAAATGACCAAGACTTCTTTGCCGAAGAACCTGCATTAGACCCTGTAAGAAATTATGCTCGATTTAATCAACAAAATGAAAACTGGGTATATAGTTCAAGAAAAATATATGAAGAGGATGAAAGCTTCTTTCTTGAAAATGGTCAATCAATGGACATGGTCTTTGAGTGTGATTTTTTGGCAACACAAGCTGGGGAAATGTACTTTGTAATAGCTTTCAAAGGAATAGAATTCGTTCTAAATATGGCAGGTTCATCAATAGAAGGATACGAAAATTGGTTAATCGAAAACAATAACATTAGCCCTTTGTATGCTAAAGGAAAGAACTTTGGTTATAAGCTAACACCTAATTTTATGAAGAAATAAAATCGCTAAGATTTTATTTTTCGCGTTGGATATAGCTTTTGCTTAAAATCTGTAATTTCATCTTTCAATTTCTTATTAGCACCATTCAACAGTTCATTTTGATGTTTCATAATACTCAATAAATCATGCATTGCATTTAAATTTTCCAATTGAACTGAAACGATTTCTTCTAAATCTGATTTGGTATATCTTCTACTCATAACTTAATTTTATTTGCAAATAACATCATTTTTTATTGATGTAAATTTATAACAATAGTTTTAAATACGCAAATTAATTGATGTAATAAGCACTTTAAAGCATGAATTACATCAACTGTTGGTCCGGTTTTTGTTAATTATATTTGTCTGATTCGTTATTAGATTTAACTTATACGCAATATAAAATGGCTAAAAAAGCAATTAATAGACTAAAAGTTGTTTTGGCAGAGCAAGGGCGAACGAACAAGTGGTTAGCAGAAAAATTAGACAAGAATACTGCAACTATATCAAGATGGTGCACAAATGAAATGCAACCTTCTTTAGAATCACTTGTCGAAATTGCCGAGACTTTGAATGTGGATGTAAGACAATTACTACTTCCCACTGCAAGCAGAACGTAAGTAGATTATGTTTTGTAAACCGACTTTTGACATTACAAATGAAAGAGATTAATAGAATTTTAAAACAGAAGCAAACATTTTGAATAGCCTAATATTCATAGGAGGTATTCATGGTGTAGGTAAAGGCACTATTTGCGACAAAATTTGTGAGCAAACAGATTTTGTGCATATAACAGCAAGTGAAATTCTAAGATGGGATGAAATAAGTAAACCTGACAACAAAAAGGTTGAGAACATTCAGAATACACAGGATAGACTAATTGCAGGACTTGATAAAGCATTAAAGAAAAATGAGAATTATTTATTAGATGGTCATTTTTGTTTATTCAATTCAGAAGGTCAAGTTGAAAAAGTGCCAATGGAAACATTTGAGAAAATTGCACCGAAATTAATAGCAATCGTTACCACTAAAATTGACTTAATTAAAAAACGATTGGAAAAGAGAGATAACAAAGGGTATGATTTTGATTTATTAGAAACCATGCAAACTTCTGAAAAAGAGTATGCTCAACAAATTTCGTCAAAATTGAATGTGCCATTTATTGAAATAAAAGATGGCAATTATCAATCCCTAATTGAGATGCTATAATGAAAGCTTTATTAGATACCAATATTGTTATTCACCGTGAAACAAGTAAAATTGTTAACGAGAATATTGGTACTCTCTTTCATTGGCTTGATAGATTGCAACATGCTAAGAGCGTTCATCCAATAACTGTTGACGAACTCAAACGGCATTCGGACGAGGAAGTAGTACGAACAATTGGTATTAAACTTGAAAGCTATCAAGTATTAAAAACTGTTGCCCCTTTACATTCAGATGTTGAAAATATAAGTGAAGATGTTGACACCACGGACAATGATATAAACGACACTTTACTGCTTAATGAAGTATATTGTTCTCGTGTTGATTTACTAATAACAGAAGACAAAAAAATACATCAAAAAGCTCTTTCTCTTGGAATTGATGATAAGGTATTTAGAATTGATTCATTCATTGAAAAAGCAATTGCAGAGAATCCTTCACTTGTTGATTATCAGACACTTTCGGTTAAAAAGGAATATTTCGGAAATATCAATTTAAGTGACTCTTTCTTTGATAGTTTCAGAGAGGATTATTTAGGGTTTGACAAATGGTTTAATAAAAAATCAGAAGAAATATCATACATCTGCTCCTATACTGGTGTGACAAATGCTTTCCTTTTCATTAAACAAGAAGACGAAACTGAAAACTATTCTGACATCACTCCTCCTCTGCCTCCGAAAAAGAGATTAAAAATTGGTACGTTTAAGGTTACCGCAAATGGTTTTAAACTTGGGGAACGGTTCTTAAAAATCATTTTTGATAATGCTTTACAGTTCAAAGTAGAAGAAATCTATGTAACAATATTTGATAAAAGTCCTGAACAAAAAAGACTAATCGAATTACTTGAATACTGGGGCTTTACATTTTGGGGAACAAAAGAATCATCTACAGGAACAGAAAATGTTTACGTAAGACCTTTTGGAAAACCTGCTGATAAAGACAATCCTAAACTCACATTCCCATTTTTATCGAAAGAAGGAAAAGTATTTATAGTTCCCATTTATCCAGAATACCATACTGAGTTATTCCCTGATTCTATTTTGAGAACTGAATCTCCTTTAAACTTTGTGGAGAATGAACCTCACCGAAACGCCATTAAGAAGGTTTACATCTCTCATTCACTCGAACGAAATTTAAGCGCAGGAGATTTAATTGTCTTTTATAGAACTGGTGGCTATTATAAAAGTGTAGTTACTACTATTGGGATAGTAGAAAATGTGATTAATCCATCAACCATAGAAGAATTAAAAACAATTTGTCGAAAACGAACAGCGTTGACAAATGAAGAATTATCAGCCTATTGGGATAGATATAAAAGAAAACCTTTTGTCGTGAACTTTCTTTACGCCTATTCTTTCCCCAATCGACCAAATATGAGCCGACTAATTGAACTCGGAGTTTTAAAAGATAAAGATGATGCTCCAAGAGGATTTAGAGAAATTGGATGGGATTCATTTATAAAAATATATAAAGAAGCATATAAAATATGAAAGTACTATTATCTATAAAACCAGAATACGCAAATAAGATTTTCTCAGGAGAGAAAAAATTTGAATTTAGAAAAAGAGTATTTAAAAATCTTGAAGTGCAAACAGTTGTTGTTTATTCAACAATGCCAGTAGGTAGGATAATTGGTGAATTCTCTATCAAACATATTCACCAAGATTCTCCTGAATCCATTTGGGATAAAACAAAGAGATTTTCAGGTATTGACGAAAACTTCTTTAACGAGTATTATGACGGTAGAGACTTGGCTTTTGCAATAGAAGTTGACAATCCTGTTTTATATGAAGAGCCAATAAATCCGAAGGAAGAGTATGCAAACTTTACAGCTCCACAGTCATTTATGTATTTGTAATGAATAAAAAAAACGAAAACCTAACAATATGTATAGTGCATAGCTACCCTGCGGGATAGCTACGACACCATACATGGAGCGTTGTGCAACATTTGAGAAATGCGAAATACATTGAAAATATTTGGACTTATTTTAATTTGTTTTTGCGCTTGTAAAAATCCAAAAGAGAATACCGATTCCTTTACTAAAACAAAACAAACTGAAACGGTTGAATCAAAAATTGCGATTCTGAGAAACACAGAATATAACAATTGGTTGGAAAAAAATTACGGATTTAAAAGCTGGAATCCAACTGACAAAGACTTGAATTTAGTCCAAGAAATTTTGGATAAAGCAATAGATGATAAAGAATTTGACTTTTTAAAAAAACCAATTAAAGAGAGTATAGAGTCATACTATCGCCAATATGTACCATACGTTAATAAAAATGGAGAAAGACTTGTTGAAATAAATGCATTTTGTGAGATTTTGGAAAACCCACCAAGTCCGGAGAATGGAATTAATGAATGGACAAAAATGGATTGGCACAAAGAATATGTAATGGTTGAAGATGGTGGCCCTTGTTATTGGCGAATTACAATAAACATTGACACGATGGAATTTAAAGATCTTATGGTAAATGGAGTCGCTTAAAAAACGTTGCACAACAATGTATAACCGCAATTACGGCGGATTCGACTACGTCCGAATCCACTCGGAATTGCTAACGTCAGTACTAAACCGAAAATTAACGCTAATTTAACCCGTAACTGACGGTTATACGAGACCGTCAGACTGTCTAAAAACCTCTCCATTCTTGATAACCCTGTTGATTACTTTTAGGCCGGGATCTTGACCTTCGGCACATAGGGTCGTAATTTAAGGATATGAAGTACATAGAAGGAAAAGACCGTAGGCAGTCCTCCCTCTTTCCCATATCCCTGGAGGACGCCATAGACAACGAAAATACCGTAAGGGCCGTGGATACGTTCGTGAACGGCCTGGATATGGAAAAACTGGGGTTCAAGGTACATTTCCCTGAAAACGGCAGGCCGGCGTACCGGCCCGCCACTTTGCTCAAGCTCTATATCTATGGCTACATGAACAAGCTTCGTTCGAGCAGGCAGCTCGAAAAGGAGTGCAGGCGGAACATCGAGGTCATGTGGCTGCTCGAGGGCCTTGCCCCCGACCATAACACCATAAGCAATTTCAGGAAGGACAACCCCAGGGCCATCAAAAGGGTCTTCCGCGCCACCGTCGAGATCGCACGCAACTTCGGCCTTATCGGTGCCACGTTGATCGCCGGTGACAGTACCAAACTGCGCGCCCAGAACAGCAAGAAGAACAACTACAACCAAAAGAAGATAGACCGCCATATCGCCTACATCGACAAAAAACTGGAAGAGTACCAAGGGCAGCTCGAAAAAGGCGACGGGGACAAGGAAAGTATAAAGGACGATATCGACCGACACGGCAAAAGAAGGGAAGGGTACAGAAAATTGGAGAGGGAGCTAAGGGAATCCGGACAGGAACAGATCTCCACCTCCGATCCGGAGAGCCGCCACATGATAGTGCGCAACAACATTACCGAGGTCGCCTATAACCTACAGGCCACCGTGGACTCCGAACATTGTATACCCATCGATTACCGCCTGACGGGCGACAACGACACCAAGGCCATGGGGAACATGCTGCGGCGGGCCAAGACCATCCTGCGGACCGACCGCTTTACCGCACTCTACGACAAGGGGTACCATACCGGGAGCGAGTTCAAGATAGCCGACGACCTGGGCATCGATACCCTAGTGGCCGTTCCCGGAATCGGAAGGGCGTCACAGGCACCCGATCCAGCGTACAATGCCGAACGTTTTGCCTATGACCGGGAGGAAGACACCTATACCTGTCCGCAAGGGCATGTCCTGAAGAGCAACGGAAGCCGGTACAAAGGGCGCAACTATTATTTCAAGCAGTATAGAACGAACGCCTGCAAAGGCTGCCCTGTACGGGAGCTATGCACGACCGCCAAACAGAACGGGAAGATCGTACAGCGAAGCGAGTTCAAGGAACATACCGACGGAAATGCACGGCGAGTGGCACAAAACCAAAATCTGTACAGGAAAAGACAGGCCATCGTAGAGCATCCCTTCGGCACTATCAAAAGGCAATGGGGGTTCGACCATGTAATGACCAAAAGGACAAAGGCAAGGGCCTCGGCCGATGTGGGACTCATATTTATCGCCTACAACCTCAGGAGGATCCTCAACCTGATCGGGAATCAGCCCATTTTGCCGGCATACCTGACTTTAACCGCCATTTTGGGCAACCTAACAAAGGGGTTGGCCCGTTTCCGGACCAAATGCCGTCCAAAAATTATAACCGCACATTTTGGCCCACCAACGGGCAAAAGGATTATTTTCGATTATATTTAAAAAATCCGGCAGGGTTTTTAGACAGACTGCCGTTGGCGGTAATTTAAGCAATATGGAAAATAAGACGACAAAATTCATATACAAAACTTTAATACTTTTTCCAATTGGATTTGGAATCTGGACTTTCATAATCGGTATCGATAGTTTTTATTGGTTTTTCCCAACCATGATGGGGTTTGGGACTGCGTTCGGAATTATTTTTTGGAATTTATTTGATTACGAAAAATTTAACGGAATGGAAATGACCGATTTTCTGGAATCGAGGCATAAATTGAATATGGAAAACAGCGATGAAAACTGGAATCAAATAACTGATTTGACTGAAAAATCAATAATAAAATTAAAGGTGTTGGAAAAGTCTAAAAACTTTTTAAAAATAGAAATTCCAAGAAAACTTTTTCACTCAATATTAACTGCAGAAAAAACAGAAAACGGAATTACTCTGAAAATTCAAAAAAAAGGGATTTTAAAATTTTTACCAGATAATGCTGAAAATTATTACACTATACAAAAGTTTGAAAAGGAAATAAAAACTACCGCCAACAATGGCTATAGCAAATAGGGCGGATAATGATTAATTTTAGGGCTTGGGTTTCTTTACTGAGTCCGCCAAATCTTTTGGATTTGGCAATTAAAAAAATAAAAGTAATTACAAAACAAAAAGCTCTGGCTACACGCGCAGACGGAAACGAAAGGTTTCCTTGCCTGCCCTACTTGCCATAGCCGAGACGTTGCAAACAAGTAATTAAGAGAAAAAGCGAAACGTAAATAATACGGATTTATTAATAGTGTGCGTAGTCTGACTTTATACAAAATTGACTGATTATCACTCATCAGTAAATCAGAATTTAAAGAGTGCTGAATTAGAAAAACAGCGGAACTTACTCAAACACTAAAAAGGTCATAAAAAAAAAGAAAAAAAATGTTGCGGATTTTTAAAGGATACAGAAACCTGTTTGCAACATTGTATAAAAATAATTGCTCCGTTATTTCTTACTCGGAAAATCCTGCGGATTTTCCTCTGGCAAGTTTTATTTGCTATTTTAGCTTCTTAACCACGCAACTATATTTATACGCGACGTTGCAAACAAGTATTTAAGAGAAAAAGCGAAACGTAAATAATACGGATTTATTAATGGTTTGCGTAGTCTGACTTTGTATAAAAACGACTGATTATCACTCATCAGTAAATCGGAATTTAGAAAGTGCTGAATTAGAAAAACAGCGGAACTTACTCAAACACTAAAAAGGTCATAAAAAAAAAGAAAAAAAATGTTGCGGATTTTTAAAGGATACAGAAACCTGTTTGCAACATTGTATAAAAATAATTGCTCCGTTATTTCTTACTCGGAAAATCCTGCGGATTTTCCTCTGGCAAGTTTTTATTTGCTATTTTAGTTTCTTAACCACGCAACTATAATTATACGCGACGTTGTACGCTATTATACAAAAACATTCTAAAATATGAACAAACCACTTCTACTACTATCTTTTCTCTTGATTTTTATTGCGTGCCGACAGGAGACTTCTAATTCAAAAAAAGTTGTGGAAAATGAAAAAACGGAACAGTCGGACTTTATGTGGCTTAGTGTTTCGGACAAGGACAGCGTGAAATTCAAGGGATTTTCTACTCGAGTTTTTAACCAAGGGCGGGATTCTGTCGTTTTCGCACATTATGTAACGGACTTATATGAATCCACGGAGGACGCAAAAAACCCATTATTTAAAAAACAATCGATTCTAGTTTTAAAAGCATTGTCTGAAAAAGCAAATCTTCCGGACTCTATGTATGTGCAAGCAAAGGGAATTTCGAAAGGGACTTTGATTAAGAAAAGCTCTGATTTCAATATTTTTTCTGGATTTGACGGAACTGAATGGCATATAAAAGACGGAGAAATATGGAAAACGATAAAGGATTTCGAAAATTGAATCGGAAAAATAACAGCGTACAACACAACCTATAAACAATACGGGCTTCGGGCTTAATCGCAGGGTTTGCGTATTTTTATGATGTCCGCAAAATCTTATGGATTTTGCTTTTTAGAGGGACAAAGAAAAAACAAAACAAAAAGATTTCGCTATGTGCGTGGCGGAAAGCAAACGCTAGTTTGCTCCCGTACTGTTCATAGCTCAACCGTTAGGCACAATCTTAAACCAATGAAATTCCCTCTACTCTACTTCATGCTTTTGACATTTGGGACTTGTCTTGGACAAAGCTCTCAAATGGACTTGAAAACATACTTTTCGGAATCGGAGATTATGGACTTGAATCTGATTACGGACTTTTTCCAATCTGAGTTTTGTGGAAATACGGACAGGACAAAATTTGGGAGTTGCATAACTAGTTCTTTACCCAAACTTAATGACTGGGAATATAAATATCTCCGGAAAAAAATCAGTTGGAAAAAACAGAAAAAATTATACTCTAAAATCTCGGATTCTACGTTCAACAAAATCTGGGCGATTTGCAATTCAACATTTTTAGTTAGTAAACCAAAATATGAACATAAAATGATTTGCTTCAGCCAAAATCCAGTTATACTTAGCTTCGTAAAGGCTTTAGGTAAATCAAATAGATTCTTAGAAAACTATGCGGAAAAACTAGAAATAGTCGGGGGCTTCAATAACATCAATGATATTTCTATAAGCTTAGTTGACCATTCCGAAGAATGGAATTTAAAAGATAGAAATATTCAAATATTTTTAGCTATTCAATATTTGACCCAAAACGACATGCTAAAAAGAGATAGAAAAGTTGGGCGGTTGGAAAAACGTTATACTCGGGAATTGAGCAAGAAATCGAAAAAGACTGTGCCTAACAATGGTAACCGTTGCACAAGCCTGTGATTTTCAAAATACAGATTGAATACAAGTCCCTTTAAGGGGCTTTTTTCTTGTCGGCTCAGAAACGGAAGTCCAAATTCCGATGCGTCATGGAAGCTTGAAACAGGTTTTGGAGCACACTTTTGGCCAATGCCTTCAAAGCAAGCTGTCCCGCCCCGCTTTTTACCCGTTTTCGTTCGAATTTCAGGTACTTCTTCAAATTATAGGCGATGGCCGAAAGGTGCATCACCTTGTTGGCCTGTGCAAGGCCGATGGTATTTACCTTCCTCAGCCCCATGAACTGTGTGAGCGTGCCGAACACGGGCTCGACCGTACTTTGCCGCTTGCCCTTCATGTACCTCCCCTGTGGACTGTTGACCCTTTCGTTATTACGTTCGTACTCTTCACGGTAATAGGTCACCGAGAACTTCTTCTCCTGTGCACTCTTTCCCAGACACGTGCTACGTATAGGACAATCGGTACAGACATGCTTCCTTGCCCTGTATTCCTTCTTTTTCGTTCCCGTACGGTAGTCCTTGAAAACCTTGGTGAAAGGGATCACCTTTCCTTGTGGACACAGATAACGGTCATGTTCCCCGATGTACTCGAACCCATCGGGACCGCCCTTGTAGGTGCCGTGGGGCGGAATGAAACTCTTCAGTCCCATGGTCTCCAGAAAAGCATAGTTCTCACCGCTACTATAACCCGTATCGGCCACACAGTTCTCGAACACCAAACCCTGTTGCCATAACCTTCTTTGTAAGCGGGGTACGATATCCTGTAGCTGTTGATTGTCCTTTCCGTCGGCATGGTACGCCCTGATGTCGGTGATCACGTGGTGCGCCGTGTCCACGCTCAATTGGGAGAGGTAGTTCAGCTTGCGCGCCTTCCCGGGCTTTACGCTTATCCTGGCATCGGGATCCGTGGGACTGTAATGCGTCTTGTTGCTCGTGTATTTCGACCCCTTGTTCCCGGCACCGGGACGTTGGTCCTGGTCTTTTGCCCATCTCTTGTTACGGCCCTTTATCGCGTCAAGTTCCCTCTTGCTCGCAGTAATACCCCGTTGACCTTCATCCGATTTATCGTTCTTGGATTTACGGTGGGGTCCTTCTCTGTCCATTGAACTGATCGCACGTATCTTTTTCAGATGCTCCTCCAAATCCTCTTCGGGCACCTTCAGCTCCAAGGTATCCATACTTGCGTTCGCCTTTACAGGGGCCGAATCGATCGCCTGCGTATGGCCGCTCACCATACCCCTCTCCACGCACATGGACAGAATATTGGTGAACGCCTCCTCGAAAACGGACTCCGGGAACAGTTGACGGGTCCTGCTTATGGTGCTGTGCCAGGGCAGCTCCTCATCGATGTCATAGCCAATGAAAAATAGGATGTCCAAGCGCATAGAACAATGGTCGATAAGCTTGCGGTCGCTGATGATGTTCTCCAAATAGCCCACCAAACACAGCTTGAAGAAAACCACCGGGTCGATGCTCTTCTGGCCGCTCTCCCCATAATATCCCTTGGTCAACCGATAGAGGAAATCCAGATCGATTGTACCTCTTAAGCGTCTATAAAAATTGTCCTTTGGTATACGTTCGCTGAGCTGGAAGCTCGCGAACAGCTTTTCCTGGTAGCCCTTCTTTCCCTGCATACCTAAAGTTACGATCCATCTCACGATCGGCAATGATTACGACCCGTTTTTTTCCTAACTTGTGCAACAGGCACACCGTGTATAATTCATTGCTAATTATAGCCTACTTACGAAAGTCCTCGCGGACTTTCTATTTGGTTTGTATTTGCTAACTTTAGTGCTTAAACACGCAACGAAATCATACACAAAACCGTTGTGCAACATATTAACAACCGAATGAAATATTTAATAATAATTGGGTTTTTGATTTTAAATTCAGGTATAAATCTAAATGCTCAAACTGCTTCTGACTCTCTTAAATCTAAAATAAAAATGGTAAAAGAAGTTTTGTACAAACCTGAAAATGGACAATTAAAAAAACGAGAAAATCTTTTTGACTCAAACATTAGTTCATATAAGATTTATGACAAAAATGAAAAGGTAATTGAATACGGAAAATATAAAAAAGACGGGACTATCTACGAAAAAACTTTTTATACAAGAAACGAAGAAGGAGTTGCTCAAAAAACAATTAAGAAAAATTCATTGGACGAATTAAAAAGTTATTGGACTAGCCATTATGACTCAAATAATAATTTGATTGAGGTTAAAACATATAATTCGCAAAATAAGCTGACAAATATCCAATCTAATAAGTATGATGAAGACGGAAATAACATTGAGATGTTGCTTAAAAAACCAGAAAGTGAAAATGGATGGAAATATGTTTACAAATATAATTTTGACAACAAAAAAATTGAACAGTTAAGATATAAACCTGATGGTAGTCTAAAAGACAAAAGAACATACTCTTACGATGAAGACGGTAACGAAAATTTGCAAGTCAAATTCAATCCTGATGGAAGTTTTACGAAATTCGTGTCGGAATATGATGAAATGGATAATATGATAGTTCAAAATTGGTTCAACGAACAAGACGAACAAAAACACCAAACATCATTCGAATATGTTTATGACAAAAATGGAAATTGGACTTCTAAAAGGAGAAGTTCAAATGGAGAATTAGGAATGGTTTGGGAAAGACTAATAGAATATTACGAATAAAATACGTTGCACAACAAAACCTATAAACAATACGGGCTTCCGTTATAGTCGCAGGGTTTGCGTATTTTTATAAAGTCCGCAAAATCTTTTGGATTTTGCTTTTTAGCGGGACAAAGAAAAAAAGAAAACCAAAAGATTTCGCTATGTGCATGGCGGAAAGCAAACGCTGGTTTGCTACCGTACTGTTCATAGCTCAACCGTTGCTTGCAATTATGAATTTTTACGCTAACCAATGAATAAATTAACAATTTTCTTTTTCGCTTTTTTAATTTTTTCTTGTCAGGACTCGAAGACGGCAAAGGAAAATGAAAGATTAAAACAAGAAATAGAAAACTTGAAGCGTGAAAGGGAACTGACTAATTCTGTCAAATTTCTATGGACCGTCATTTATTGTAAAACTGCTACCTATTCCTACGACCCCCTGAACCGAATTACAGGCGCTACTGACAATACGAACGATTATAATGTCAGTAACATATCCTACGACAAGAACGGTAATATCCAGACTTTAAATCGAAACGGCTATCAGGGTGGTTCGACGTTTACCGATATGGATATTCTGGACTATGATTACGATAGCGGGAACAAGCTGTTGAAAGTAGCCGATACGGGAAACAAGGTACATGGCTTTAAAGATGGTACAAATACCAACGACGACTTTGAATACGACATTAACGGAAATTTAAAAATTGACCGTAACAAGGGAATCACCTCCATAACCTACAACCATCTGAACCTGCCCGAACAAGTCAACTTCGGGAGCGATAACATCAAATATGTTTACGATGCTTACGGTGTGAAACTGAAAAGGACTTCCAGTACGGGAACGGAAACACTCTACGCCAACGGGTATGTTTACGAAGGAGGTGTCGGGAATGCGCAATTGCAATTTTTCAATCATCCCGAAGGGTATGTAACGCCCGATGGACAAGGCGGATATGACTATGTCTATAACTATACTGACCACCTAGGTTCGGTAAGGCTTAGTTATACCGATGCCGACAATGATGGAAATATCGACCCTGCGAACGAGATAATCGAGGAAAACAACTATTACCCCTTCGGTCTTCTTATGCGCAGTGCCACGGCGACCGTAAGCCCATATGGCAACAGTGCCGCCAAGCGTTGGAAGTTCAACGGCAAGGAACTCGATAATGGTCTTAACATCGATACCTATGATTTTGGGGCGAGGAACTACGACCCCGCGATCGGGCGTTGGATGAACCTTGACCCGCTGGCGGAACAGATGCGGAGGCACTCGCCTTACAATTATGCTTTTGACAATCCTATTTTCTTTATCGATCCTGATGGGATGGCACCAACTTATAATTGGGGTGCTGGTAGATATGAAGACGAAGACGGTAATGAGGTAAGTTGGGATACGGTACAAAAAGAGTACGGTTTAAATTCATCTGGAGAAGGGGATTGTTGTAATGATAACCCAGTAGCTAAAATGATGAAACGAGCAAAAAATGCATTACTTCACGCATTTGGGTTAGATATAAAATCAGCGAGCGATGAGCTTGATGAAGCACAAAGTGAGGAAGATGTAGCATCTGCAATAGCATATTTAAAAGAATCGCAAGAAAATCTTGATACAACCAATGAAAATCTGAAGGATGTTGCTGAAATCCTGGCAACCATTGAGCCAACAGGTTTAACAGGTGTTTATTACGAATATACACTAGGGGACAGTAATTCGGACAAAGCTTTAGCTGTTTTAGCAATAATACCATTTACCAAACTAGCGAAAGGAGCTAAAGTCATTAAATTCATACAGGCTGGAAAGAAAGTTGAAGCTTTGGTGCCAAGCGGTTTTAAAGTCGTGAAAGGTCAATATTCAAGGGGGCAGAAAGTCTATTCTAATGGCAAACTTTTTATTTCACCTGATGTAGACGGACATAATGGAGGTATTTGGAAAGCGGCTAATAGTTTAAGAGATTTGGGCAGTAAAAAGACTAGATTAGGTACATTTGACGGACTTTTTCAAAAAATAGGCGATTAATGACAAAATTCCAAATATCTAAATACGACCCAGCATTTAAAACGGAAGAAGGTAAATATCTAAAGGATGATTGGACTTCGATAAGCGATATCGGTAAGATTTATGATGGTAAATTATTAACTGTCGATGATTATTTGGATGTGGAAGCCAAGTATATCAATGTAATTAAAAAGATTTTAGATGAAACAGAAAGCTCCTATTTGAGGGTAGTTGGTTTAGAAAAGTTTGACGATTCTCTAAATAAAATAGATAACGTCCCTTACGATAATAAAAGTGATGAAATCTATAAATCGTTAGAGGAAGGAAAAGTACTGAATTTAAATGATGCGATTATTTTAACGAAATTAATACTAAGAGAAAATGTATGGTGCTACCTAACTAACAAATACGTTACAATCCAAATTGGAAATGACTATTACTTAAATGTTGCATTAGAGATTAAGCCTAGTTTTTTCAATAGTCTAGATGATGATTTAGGTCTGTTTGTAAGAAGTATCTAAATGTAAAGATTAAACTTAACCGCCCATCGAGGCGGTTTTTTTATGCATTATAGTGCCGCCACGTTCTTGTTGAAAAAGTCCTTGAACTTTGATTTGGTCAGCATGCTATCGATAATACGGAACAGGGCTTTTTTATCCTCTTCTTCCAACTGCTGTATCAGGTTGATACGCTCGGAAACAGATTTATCCACGATACTGACTTCTTCGGGAACATTGCCCGACATATGCACGAGCTCGTCAATACTGACCCCGAAATATTTTGCCAGTTTATCGGCCACCTCGATGGAGACATCACGCTCGCCCTTTTCCATTTTTGAATAGTTGGACGGATGGACGCCTACGGCATTGGCCACTTCCTTCTGCAACAATCCCTTTTGTTCCCTGTACGCCTTTAAGTTCTCAGCTATGTTCATACTGCATATATTGCACATGTTATATATGTGCAGTACAAAAGTAGTCAAATCGTATAGTTTTATCAATATAATAATCAATACGAACATTTATAGTTGTCAATACGGAATCTAATAAGTAGTTTTGCAATAGTCATATTGTCTAAAAATAGTTTGAACTATGCTGAACACCACCAACCCCAATAGCTACGAATACCACACGAAACACTTGCAGGTCAATATCCTCGGGGGAATGAAGACCAATAAGCTTGAAAGTCTGCGCATCACGATGAGCATACAAAAGCCCGAAAGCTACAATGTACTGCGCCACAGCCTCGACCTGTACAACGACAACCAAGTGGAAAAGTTTACCCGAAAAATAGCGGAGCGGTTGGAGATAGGTACGAGCGTAACGAGAAGAACCCTGCAAGACTTAACGAAGGAACTCGAAAACTATAGATTCCTTCTGTTAGAAAAAGAGGCATCCGCCAACGCACCTTACCGAAAAGAACTTAGCGCACGTGAAATCAAAGAAGCCGAAACCTTCTTAAGGTCTAAAGACCTATTGAAAAAGACCAACAAATTAATCGGGCAAAGTGGCGTAATCGGAGAAGAGAACAACAGGCAAACCATGTTTTTAATCTTTACGAGCAGAAAGACAAACAATCCTTTGCATTGCATCAGCTTGGGAAGTTCCGGAACGGGAAAAACACATCTGCAATCAAAAGTAGCAGAACTGATACCGGAAGAAGATAAAGTTGAGATAACGGTTTTATCCGCAAACGCATTTTACTACTTCAACAGAACCGAACTACAACATAAATTGATATTGATAGAAGACTTGGACGGAGCGGAAAGTGTGCTATATCCTTTACGGGAACTGCAATCGAAAAAGCGTATCACAAAAACGGTAGTCCATAAAGACAGCAAGGGAACTACAAAAACAATCCACTTGACCGTCGAGGGCCCTGTAAGTGTTGCGGGCTGTACCACACAGGAAAGTATTTACGAAGATAATAGCAACCGTAGTTTTTTACTCTACATCGACGAGAGCGAAATACAGGATAAAAAAATAATGGATTACCAGCGGTTGATTAGCGCAGGGAAAGTCAATGGCGAAAAGGAACACAATGCCAAAGAATTATTGAAAAACGTGCAACGGGTTCTAAAGCCCATCAAAGTCATAAACCCTTATGCTGAATTTTTGGAGCTGCCAAAATCGGTCTTTAAACCCCGACGGACAAACTCACATTATCTACAGTTCATAGAAGCGATTACATTTTACAAACAGTACCAACGGGAAAAGCAATATGACAAAGATACTGGAGAGGAATACATCGAAACAGAAATCGAGGATATACAGGAAGCCAACGAATTGATTATCGATATTCTACTGCGCAAAAGCGACACCCTTACGGGAGCATGCCGAAACCATTTAGAGAACTTGAAAACCTACCTAATCAATAACAATCAAACGACTTTTACCAACTCGGAAATCCGCAGGAATCTACGCATCAAGGAAAGTACGTTGCGTTGGTATCACAAACAATTATTGGCGGAGAACTACATCCATAGAATCAAAAAGGCAAAGACCAAAAGCTATTGTTTTGAAATCGTTGACCTGGGCGAATACGATAACCTACGAAAGCAAATAGACAAAGCCCTGCAAGACTGTATCGACCGCATAAAAGGCAAAAAATAACAATTGCCCGTCGAGGCTCTCGACCCGCAAAGTCGCAACCAACTCGCAAATATACTTTTTGCGAGGTCAATCGAATAACTATCAGTCAGTTAACTACAACTCGCAATACAACTCGAAAAATGCAACCGACCTATAAAAGTTGGTAGCACCAACAGGCAAAAAAATGAAGAAACTGAAACTAGAGAATCGAAGCTACAAAGAATTATTGATTGCCTTTAAAGACTGGTTAGGGATTTTGGGGTATAGCAGAAGTGCCAAAGAAAGTTATCCGAATTGCTTAAAAGAGTTCCTCCACAACATGGAGGAAAAAGGACATTACAAATTAGATGCCATTACAGCAACTACCATAAAAGACTATTACGATTATCTGAAAGAACGACCCAACCAAAGGACGGACGGCGCACTTAGTAAGGCAGCGCTCAACCAACACCAACAAGCACTTCGAAAATTTAATGAATACCTGAAAAAACATAATGGAAAACCTATGCCCGTGCATCTACGAGCGGAAGCCAAAAAAGAGGAAGGTTGGCAAACGGTACTGACCCAAGAGGAAATAAAGGAACTCTTTGAAGCTGCCGAACATAGTTATGTAATGCGTCATGTATGCCTACGGGATAAAGCGATGTTGGTGGCATTGTACAGTTGCGGGCTACGGGTCAACGAAGCTGTACACCTTGACCGAAGGGATATCCTTTTTGATAGGGAACTGGTCTTTGTTCGAAAAGGGAAAAACTATAAAGAAAGGTTCGTACCCATCAATTATAGAAACCTGAAAATACTGGAAGATTACCTGTACGATGCACGGTTGGAATTTTACAAAGCCAACGAAAGCGAAGCTTTTTTTATCGGACAGCAGGGCAAACGATTGGGGCGGCAAAGTTTTGGTAACCGTTTAGGTATCCTTGTGAAGCTGACGGGAAATAGTGAACTAAAAGAAAAAAAGATTACACCACATACGTTGCGCCATAGCATTGCCACACATCTTTTAGAGCAGGGTGCACCGATGGAAAGCATACAACAATTTTTAGGTCATTCCTCATTGGAGACCACACAGCTCTACACCCATTTAACAGAAAAAGTATGATGGACTTTAGAAAATATCTTGAAAAAGAACGGTTCACTAAAAGCAGTATCAAGACATATACCTTCCAAGCCGAAAAGTTTATGGAATGGATGGAAAAGGAAGGACAAGACCTGATACATTTTAATTATAAAAAAGCGGTCAGCTATGTAGCATATCTGCAAAAACGGCATACCAACATTAGAACGATCAACGGCAAGATAGCTGCCACAAGACAGTACTTCAATTTTCTTGTAGAAAAATGCGAATGCGCCGAAAACCCTTTTGCCGAATTATTGGTCAAGGGCGACAAGACCAAAAAGATGTTGCAGAATATTCTATCGTCCGATGAACTCGAAGATCTGTATTACAGTTACCCTACGGATATGGATATGAGAAGAAGCGGACAACTTGCCGACAAACGCAATAAAGTTATGATCGGGTTGATGGTCTATCAGGGTTTATCGACAACGGATATGAAACGATTGCAAAATGAACATGTACAACCGAAAAAAGGGAAAGTCTATATACCATCGGGTAAAATAGGTGGTCGTAGAGAACTGCCTTTGATGCCTTGGCAGGTCATGGAACTATTGGAATATATAAATGAAATACAACCAGAGTTGGCACGAAGAAAAGGAACGAACGGGGAAGAGCTGTTCCCCGTTACAAACGGTCGGCTTACCGATACCGTTGCCAACATCATAAAAAAACTGCGAAAGGTCAACCACAAAGTCAAAAATATCCATCAGATACGTGCAAGCGTAATCGTAAATTGGCTCTCAAAATACAACCTTAGAAAAGTACAGATAATGGCAGGGCATAGAAGGATAAGCACCACCGAAAAATATGTACAGGAAAATCTACAGCAACTACAACAGGTCATAAACCAGTACCACCCTTTAAGCTAAAAAGGCCCCACAAAACAGAACCCAGTTTTTTGCGAAAAAGCAAAAAGCTCCTGTGTTCTGTTTTGTTCCGCTCGCCACCACTTCTATGGTTTTTAGGTCATATTTTTTGTAGCCAAACCAAAGCAACACTTTACAAGTTGTTCGTGCCTCACAATTGCAAACAGTTGCGCCAACGCTCGAAACAAAAAATCCGCCATAAAAACCATCCCAAGCTAAGTTACATAATTTGCATTATAATACCGCCGCCAGATCCACCGCTGCGCCAAAGCGGTAAGTTATAATGTAAACTATGTAAAATAGCCGCACTTCCACAGCTCAAATCCGAACCAAAAAAAGCTTACTCGGTCGGGACGCTCAATCGTCGCTAGCCTATCATTTTAAAAAAGACCGATTCTCCGCAGCATCGCCAGCCCCTAAATCGTTCTTTTTTAAAACGCTCCCTTGTTTGTCAAATCCCCGAGCTTCGGGAAAACGCCCCGAACTTTATCCAATAGGAAAAGCCATCATCCCCCAAATCTTACCAAAACTAATACTATGAAGTGCGCGGCTTGCGAAAAGGTGCGCGTCGGCAAGAGCGGATATTTTACATAATAAACTTTTATAGTGCCTGACCAGAGAAGTATAAAAGCTATTATGTAACATAGCTTTGGAAAATGACCTTGCCCCGTTGCCGTTCGCAACTCTTTTTTACCGCTGACCGACAATATTAAAATACCGAAAAAGTGTTGTAGGCAACATCAGGGGCTAGGGCATTATGCGGCTGCAAGGAAGCAGGGCAGGTACAGAGGTTTTTGAGGCACGAAAATACTGGACTTGCCCTGCGCGGACTTAATGGTTAGATACTTCCAATCCGTAGGAAAAACCACAATAAAAAGACCTGAAAAACGTTATATTTATCTTAGCTAAAGACAACGTTCTTGAACATACTGAAAAACTTCTTTTTTAGGTGCGTCCGCCGAAAATATGCGACCGCTTTACAAAATTTTGCTATAGTTATAGGTACGACCCCCTGAACCGAATTACAGGCGCTACTGACAATACGAACGATTATAATGTCAGTAACATATCCTACGACAAGAACGGTAATATCCAGACTTTAAATCGAAACGGCTATCAGGGTGGTTCGACGTTTACCGATATGGATATTCTGGACTATGATTACGATAGCGGGAACAAGCTGTTGAAAGTAGCCGATACGGGAAACAAGGTACATGGCTTTAAAGATGGTACAAATACCAACGACGACTTTGAATACGACATTAACGGAAATTTAAAAATTGACCGTAACAAGGGAATCACCTCCATAACCTACAACCATCTGAACCTGCCCGAACAAGTCAACTTCGGGAGCGATAACATCAAATATGTTTACGATGCTTACGGTGTGAAACTGAAAAGGACTTCCAGTACGGGAACGGAAACACTCTACGCCAACGGGTATGTTTACGAAGGAGGTGTCGGGAATGCGCAATTGCAATTTTTCAATCATCCCGAAGGGTATGTAACGCCCGATGGACAAGGCGGATATGACTATGTCTATAACTATACTGACCACCTAGGTTCGGTAAGGCTTAGTTATACCGATGCCGACAATGATGGAAATATCGACCCTGCGAACGAGATAATCGAGGAAAACAACTATTACCCCTTCGGTCTTCTTATGCGCAGTGCCACGGCGACCGTAAGCCCATATGGCAACAGTGCCGCCAAGCGTTGGAAGTTCAACGGCAAGGAACTCGATAATGGTCTTAACATCGATACCTATGATTTTGGGGCGAGGAACTACGACCCCGCGATCGGGCGTTGGATGAACCTTGACCCGCTGGCGGAACAGATGCGGAGGCACTCGCCTTACAATTATGCTTTTGACAATCCTATTTTCTTTATCGATCCTGATGGGATGGCACCAACTTATAATTGGGGTGCTGGTAGATATGAAGACGAAGACGGTAATGAGGTAAGTTGGGATACGGTACAAAAAGAGTACGGTTTAAATTCATCTGGAGAAGGGGATTGTTGTAATGATAACCCAGTAGCTAAAATGATGAAACGAGCAAAAAATGCATTACTTCACGCATTTGGGTTAGATATAAAATCAGCGAGCGATGAGCTTGATGAAGCACAAAGTGAGGAAGATGTAGCATCTGCAATAGCATATTTAAAAGAATCGCAAGAAAATCTTGATACAACCAATGAAAATCTGAAGGATGTTGCTGAAATCCTGGCAACCATTGAGCCAACAGGTTTAACAGGTGTTTATTACGAATATACACTAGGGGACAGTAATTCGGACAAAGCTTTAGCTGTTTTAGCAATAATACCATTTACCAAACTAGCGAAAGGAGCTAAAGTCATTAAATTCATACAGGCTGGAAAGAAAGTTGAAGCTTTGGTGCCAAGCGGTTTTAAAGTCGTGAAAGGTCAATATTCAAGGGGGCAGAAAGTCTATTCTAATGGCAAACTTTTTATTTCACCTGATGTAGACGGACATAATGGAGGTATTTGGAAAGCGGCTAATAGTTTAAGAGATTTGGGCAGTAAAAAGACTAGATTAGGTACATTTGACGGACTTTTTCAAAAAATAGGCGATTAATGACAAAATTCCAAATATCTAAATACGACCCAGCATTTAAAACGGAAGAAGGTAAATATCTAAAGGATGATTGGACTTCGATAAGCGATATCGGTAAGATTTATGATGGTAAATTATTAACTGTCGATGATTATTTGGATGTGGAAGCCAAGTATATCAATGTAATTAAAAAGATTTTAGATGAAACAGAAAGCTCCTATTTGAGGGTAGTTGGTTTAGAAAAGTTTGACGATTCTCTAAATAAAATAGATAACGTCCCTTACGATAATAAAAGTGATGAAATCTATAAATCGTTAGAGGAAGGAAAAGTACTGAATTTAAATGATGCGATTATTTTAACGAAATTAATACTAAGAGAAAATGTATGGTGCTACCTAACTAACAAATACGTTACAATCCAAATTGGAAATGACTATTACTTAAATGTTGCATTAGAGATTAAGCCTAGTTTTTTCAATAGTCTAGATGATGATTTAGGTCTGTTTGTAAGAAGTATCTAAATGTAAAGATTAAACTTAACCGCCCATCGAGGCGGTTTTTTTATGCATTATAGTGCCGCCACGTTCTTGTTGAAAAAGTCCTTGAACTTTGATTTGGTCAGCATGCTATCGATAATACGGAACAGGGCTTTTTTATCCTCTTCTTCCAACTGCTGTATCAGGTTGATACGCTCGGAAACAGATTTATCCACGATACTGACTTCTTCGGGAACATTGCCCGACATATGCACGAGCTCGTCAATACTGACCCCGAAATATTTTGCCAGTTTATCGGCCACCTCGATGGAGACATCACGCTCGCCCTTTTCCATTTTTGAATAGTTGGACGGATGGACGCCTACGGCATTGGCCACTTCCTTCTGCAACAATCCCTTTTGTTCCCTGTACGCCTTTAAGTTCTCAGCTATGTTCATACTGCATATATTGCACATGTTATATATGTGCAGTACAAAAGTAGTCAAATCGTATAGTTTTATCAATATAATAATCAATACGAACATTTATAGTTGTCAATACGGAATCTAATAAGTAGTTTTGCAATAGTCATATTGTCTAAAAATAGTTTGAACTATGCTGAACACCACCAACCCCAATAGCTACGAATACCACACGAAACACTTGCAGGTCAATATCCTCGGGGGAATGAAGACCAATAAGCTTGAAAGTCTGCGCATCACGATGAGCATACAAAAGCCCGAAAGCTACAATGTACTGCGCCACAGCCTCGACCTGTACAACGACAACCAAGTGGAAAAGTTTACCCGAAAAATAGCGGAGCGGTTGGAGATAGGTACGAGCGTAACGAGAAGAACCCTGCAAGACTTAACGAAGGAACTCGAAAACTATAGATTCCTTCTGTTAGAAAAAGAGGCATCCGCCAACGCACCTTACCGAAAAGAACTTAGCGCACGTGAAATCAAAGAAGCCGAAACCTTCTTAAGGTCTAAAGACCTATTGAAAAAGACCAACAAATTAATCGGGCAAAGTGGCGTAATCGGAGAAGAGAACAACAGGCAAACCATGTTTTTAATCTTTACGAGCAGAAAGACAAACAATCCTTTGCATTGCATCAGCTTGGGAAGTTCCGGAACGGGAAAAACACATCTGCAATCAAAAGTAGCAGAACTGATACCGGAAGAAGATAAAGTTGAGATAACGGTTTTATCCGCAAACGCATTTTACTACTTCAACAGAACCGAACTACAACATAAATTGATATTGATAGAAGACTTGGACGGAGCGGAAAGTGTGCTATATCCTTTACGGGAACTGCAATCGAAAAAGCGTATCACAAAAACGGTAGTCCATAAAGACAGCAAGGGAACTACAAAAACAATCCACTTGACCGTCGAGGGCCCTGTAAGTGTTGCGGGCTGTACCACACAGGAAAGTATTTACGAAGATAATAGCAACCGTAGTTTTTTACTCTACATCGACGAGAGCGAAATACAGGATAAAAAATAATGGATTACCAGCGGTTGATTAGCGCAGGGAAAGTCAATGGCGAAAAGGAACACAATGCCAAAGAATTATTGAAAAACGTGCAACGGGTTCTAAAGCCCATCAAAGTCATAAACCCTTATGCTGAATTTTTGGAGCTGCCAAAATCGGTCTTTAAACCCCGACGGACAAACTCACATTATCTACAGTTCATAGAAGCGATTACATTTTACAAACAGTACCAACGGGAAAAGCAATATGACAAAGATACTGGAGAGGAATACATCGAAACAGAAATCGAGGATATACAGGAAGCCAACGAATTGATTATCGATATTCTACTGCGCAAAAGCGACACCCTTACGGGAGCATGCCGAAACCATTTAGAGAACTTGAAAACCTACCTAATCAATAACAATCAAACGACTTTTACCAACTCGGAAATCCGCAGGAATCTACGCATCAAGGAAAGTACGTTGCGTTGGTATCACAAACAATTATTGGCGGAGAACTACATCCATAGAATCAAAAAGGCAAAGACCAAAAGCTATTGTTTTGAAATCGTTGACCTGGGCGAATACGATAACCTACGAAAGCAAATAGACAAAGCCCTGCAAGACTGTATCGACCGCATAAAAGGCAAAAAATAACAATTGCCCGTCGAGGCTCTCGACCCGCAAAGTCGCAACCAACTCGCAAATATACTTTTTGCGAGGTCAATCGAATAACTATCAGTCAGTTAACTACAACTCGCAATACAACTCGAAAAATGCAACCGACCTATAAAAGTTGGTAGCACCAACAGGCAAAAAAATGAAGAAACTGAAACTAGAGAATCGAAGCTACAAAGAATTATTGATTGCCTTTAAAGACTGGTTAGGGATTTTGGGGTATAGCAGAAGTGCCAAAGAAAGTTATCCGAATTGCTTAAAAGAGTTCCTCCACAACATGGAGGAAAAAGGACATTACAAATTAGATGCCATTACAGCAACTACCATAAAAGACTATTACGATTATCTGAAAGAACGACCCAACCAAAGGACGGACGGCGCACTTAGTAAGGCAGCGCTCAACCAACACCAACAAGCACTTCGAAAATTTAATGAATACCTGAAAAAACATAATGGAAAACCTATGCCCGTGCATCTACGAGCGGAAGCCAAAAAAGAGGAAGGTTGGCAAACGGTACTGACCCAAGAGGAAATAAAGGAACTCTTTGAAGCTGCCGAACATAGTTATGTAATGCGTCATGTATGCCTACGGGATAAAGCGATGTTGGTGGCATTGTACAGTTGCGGGCTACGGGTCAACGAAGCTGTACACCTTGACCGAAGGGATATCCTTTTTGATAGGGAACTGGTCTTTGTTCGAAAAGGGAAAAACTATAAAGAAAGGTTCGTACCCATCAATTATAGAAACCTGAAAATACTGGAAGATTACCTGTACGATGCACGGTTGGAATTTTACAAAGCCAACGAAAGCGAAGCTTTTTTTATCGGACAGCAGGGCAAACGATTGGGGCGGCAAAGTTTTGGTAACCGTTTAGGTATCCTTGTGAAGCTGACGGGAAATAGTGAACTAAAAGAAAAAAGATTACACCACATACGTTGCGCCATAGCATTGCCACACATCTTTTAGAGCAGGGTGCACCGATGGAAAGCATACAACAATTTTTAGGTCATTCCTCATTGGAGACCACACAGCTCTACACCCATTTAACAGAAAAAGTATGATGGACTTTAGAAAATATCTTGAAAAAGAACGGTTCACTAAAAGCAGTATCAAGACATATACCTTCCAAGCCGAAAAGTTTATGGAATGGATGGAAAAGGAAGGACAAGACCTGATACATTTTAATTATAAAAAAGCGGTCAGCTATGTAGCATATCTGCAAAAACGGCATACCAACATTAGAACGATCAACGGCAAGATAGCTGCCACAAGACAGTACTTCAATTTTCTTGTAGAAAAATGCGAATGCGCCGAAAACCCTTTTGCCGAATTATTGGTCAAGGGCGACAAGACCAAAAAGATGTTGCAGAATATTCTATCGTCCGATGAACTCGAAGATCTGTATTACAGTTACCCTACGGATATGGATATGAGAAGAAGCGGACAACTTGCCGACAAACGCAATAAAGTTATGATCGGGTTGATGGTCTATCAGGGTTTATCGACAACGGATATGAAACGATTGCAAAATGAACATGTACAACCGAAAAAAGGGAAAGTCTATATACCATCGGGTAAAATAGGTGGTCGTAGAGAACTGCCTTTGATGCCTTGGCAGGTCATGGAACTATTGGAATATATAAATGAAATACAACCAGAGTTGGCACGAAGAAAAGGAACGAACGGGGAAGAGCTGTTCCCCGTTACAAACGGTCGGCTTACCGATACCGTTGCCAACATCATAAAAAAACTGCGAAAGGTCAACCACAAAGTCAAAAATATCCATCAGATACGTGCAAGCGTAATCGTAAATTGGCTCTCAAAATACAACCTTAGAAAAGTACAGATAATGGCAGGGCATAGAAGGATAAGCACCACCGAAAAATATGTACAGGAAAATCTACAGCAACTACAACAGGTCATAAACCAGTACCACCCTTTAAGCTAAAAAGGCCCCACAAAACAGAACCCAGTTTTTTGCGAAAAAGCAAAAAGCTCCTGTGTTCTGTTTTGTTCCGCTCGCCACCACTTCTATGGTTTTTAGGTCATATTTTTTGTAGCCAAACCAAAGCAACACTTTACAAGTTGTTCGTGCCTCACAATTGCAAACAGTTGCGCCAACGCTCGAAACAAAAAATCCGCCATAAAAACCATCCCAAGCTAAGTTACATAATTTGCATTATAATACCGCCGCCAGATCCACCGCTGCGCCAAAGCGGTAAGTTATAATGTAAACTATGTAAAATAGCCGCACTTCCACAGCTCAAATCCGAACCAAAAAAAGCTTACTCGGTCGGGACGCTCAATCGTCGCTAGCCTATCATTTTAAAAAAGACCGATTCTCCGCAGCATCGCCAGCCCCTAAATCGTTCTTTTTTAAAACGCTCCCTTGTTTGTCAAATCCCCGAGCTTCGGGAAAACGCCCCGAACTTTATCCAATAGGAAAAGCCATCATCCCCCAAATCTTACCAAAACTAATACTATGAAGTGCGCGGCTTGCGAAAAGGTGCGCGTCGGCAAGAGCGGATATTTTACATAATAAACTTTTATAGTGCCTGACCAGAGAAGTATAAAAGCTATTATGTAACATAGCTTTGGAAAATGACCTTGCCCCGTTGCCGTTCGCAACTCTTTTTTACCGCTGACCGACAATATTAAAATACCGAAAAAGTGTTGTAGGCAACATCAGGGGCTAGGGCATTATGCGGCTGCAAGGAAGCAGGGCAGGTACAGAGGTTTTTGAGGCACGAAAATACTGGACTTGCCCTGCGCGGACTTAATGGTTAGATACTTCCAATCCGTAGGAAAAACCACAATAAAAAGACCTGAAAAACGTTATATTTATCTTAGCTAAAGACAACGTTCTTGAACATACTGAAAAACTTCTTTTTTAGGTGCGTCCGCCGAAAATATGCGACCGCTTTACAAAATTTTGCTATAGTTATAGGTACGATGCACTCAACCGAATCATAGCAGCTACGGACAACACGAACAACTATAACGTCAGTAACATCGGGTACGATAAAAACGGAAATATTCAAAGCCTGACAAGAAATGGGTATCAGAACAGTTCCAACTTTACGAACATGGACGTTCTGGACTACGATTACGACAACGGTAATAAACTGACAAAAGTTACGGACGGTGGAAACGGTGCCCACGGTTTTAAGGACGGGACGAACACCAACGACGACTTTGAATACGATATTAACGGAAACCTAAAAATTGACCGTAACAAAGGAATTACTTCAATTGAATACAACCACCTGAACCTACCTACTCAAGTTGAGTTTGATAATAGCAGTCAAAAGACTATTACTTATGTTTATGATGCTTTAGGTATCAAACTAGAGAAGAAAACAAATAATAATGGTTCTTTGAATACAACTAAGTATGATGGAGGATTTGTTTATCAAAATGATATTCTTCAATTTTTTCCACATCCTGAAGGTTATGTATCGGTCGAAAATGGCAGCTATAAGTACATTTACAACTATACTGACCATCTTGGTTCAGTAAGACTTAGCTATACAGATGCCGATAACAACGGCAGCATAGACTCTGACAACGAAATAGTGGAAGAAAACAATCATTACCCATTCGGCTTACAGCAAAAAGGCTACAATAATAACGTATCTTCTCTTGGTAATTCCACGGCTAAAAAATGGAAGTATGCGAATGAAGAGTTTGAAGAGGATTTAGGTAAAAATACCATAGCTTATCAATGGAGAGACTACGATCCTACAATTGGTAGGTTTAATAAAATAGATAGGTTAGCCGAGAATTATCATCCTATTTCGCCATATTCTTTTACAGCTAACAATCCTATGGTTTATAGAGAAATACAAGGAGATAGCATAGATGTATCCCAAATAGTAGAATATGACAATGATAACGGAACTAGTATACTTGATAACATAAAAAAAGATTTAAGTACTATTACTGGACTTTCATTCGAGCTTAAAAACGGTAAACTTATTCATACTACAGATGATGATGGAAATGCTATAATTGCTACCGATAGTGACGGAAATCAATTAGGTAGTTCAGAGGCAAGAGGTGCAGTTATAGGCGCTTTAAGTTCCACAGATATTGCAAAAGCACAAATTGTAGATAGTGGAGGCTCTAGAGTTACAAATGATTTAGGAGAAACAGAAGTTGGAGGAAATAATATAAATTTAGATATAGGTCAAATAACAAATCAGTTTATAGGGGGTGCAAGAGAAGTAGATAATCGTACAATGGGCTTTGGTATGACTTTTATACATGAATCACTACATTCAAATGTTGCTGATGGTGGTGCTAATAGAGATTTTGTGGGAGACACAAATGTAGATGTCAGAACGGGGCCAGTAGTAGACAGGATGAACATAATAAGAGGTCAACTAAATTCTCAAGGTTTTAACTTTGGACAGAGACAAACATATGGAGCAAGAAGCTTTAACGTTCAAGGGCAGACAATAAATACAGTTCTATTTGGAGGTAATATTAAGACTGTCCATCCAATGCCTTTAACCAACGGAAGATTTTAGGGCCGAGAATAGAATATTAAAAATGAGGATATGCAAATTAAATATAGAATAGGAGCTTTATTATTGTTTTTGATGTTTTTGGATGCGCTCCATTTAAAATTACCCAAGAAAATTTTAAAAAGAGAATAATTAAAGATTATCCTGAAAAAAGTATTTGCTTTAGAGTGGATGAATCAGGAAAAATACTGAATTCTGTTATGTATAGTTACTATACTAAAAAGCTTGGAAGAGCTATGAAGATTTTCTTACCATAAAGAAAGCGAATAATGATTACAAAAGTTCACTCCAAAATAGTTTTGAAAGCGGAAGTGATTGTGATTTGGTAGTTCTGTCAGGAAGTTCAGGGGATAGTTTATATGCAGCAATCGTCTACCCCTACAAAGCTAATATTAAACAAAGTTCAGAAGAGTATCCTAGATGGTTTTACGAGGGTAGAAATATTTAACTTATTTAGAAAACAAAAATTACAGACAGATACTTTTATATTCACATAATCCACCAATAGATAATCCTTGGATTCATGAAAAAAATAAGAAATCAATGAATAGTAGTTAAGATATCAATCTGAAACAACCGCCACCGAGGCGGTTTTTTTATCTCTAAAGCGAAGCGACATTTTTATTAAAAAAGTCCTTGAACTTCTTTTTGGTCAGGAAGGAATCGATCATCTTGAAGATCATGGAGCGTTCTTCCTCGTCAAGTTCCTGCATCAGCTTTAATTGTTCCTGTGCCTGTTTATCCTCGATGACCACTTCTTTGGGCAGTTCGCCATCAAGGTTAATTACTTGGTCAACGCTAATATTATAAAAACGCTGCCAACCGCTGTAACTCCTTGACGGAAATCTCACGGTTGCCGTTCTCGATTTTGTTGTAGTTGGAATAACCGATATCAAGGGCATTGGCGACTTCCTTTTGGCGAAGCCCCTTATCCTCCCTCAATTTTTTGATGTTATCCGCTAAACCCATAGTAATGTAGTATTTAAACACTATATGCGAAACCCCAATCCTTTGCTCTACAATGTTATAAGGGTATTGTGTATAGTGTTATACACTACAAAAGTAGCGAAAAAGGATATTAATCTACAATAAAGTCGAAATAGTAAATTATATATGTTCGATAAACGAAATATAATTGTATTTTTGGAGTATCGAAAATCGAACAAAATAATCTGGCTATGCTAAACACTACCAATCCCAATAGCTACAAGTACCATACAAAGCACCTACATGTAAATATCCTCGGCGGACTGAAGACCACCAAACTCGAAAGTATGCGAATTACGATGAGCATACAGAAACCCAAAAGCTATAACGTGTTGCGCCACAGCTTGGATTTGTACAACGACAACCAAGTGGAAAAATTTACCCGAAAGATAGCGGAGCGGTTGGAGATAGGTACGAGCGTAACAAGAAGAACCCTGCAAGATTTAACAAAGGAACTAGAGAATCATCGATTCTTATTATTGGAAAAAGAACAGCAGGCTGCTGCCCCAATTATAAAGAACTTACTGCGAGAGAGATAAAAGAAGCCGAAACTTTTTAAAGTCTAAAGACCTATTGAAAAAGACCAACAAATTGATTGGGCAAAGTGGCGTAATCGGGGAAGAGAACAACAGGCAGACCATGTTTTTAATCTTCACGAGCAGAAAGACAAATAATCCATTGCATTGCATCAGCTTGGGAAGTTCCGGAACGGGAAAAACACATTTACAATCTAAAGTATCGGAGTTGATACCGGAAGAGGATAAAGTTGAGATAACTGTATTGTCCGCAAACGCTTTTTATTACTTCAATAGAACCGAACTGCAACACAAATTGATTTTGATAGAAGACTTGGACGGTGCGGAATCTGTGCTATACCCATTACGGGAACTGCAATCGAAAAAGCGAATCACAAAACGGTAGTCCATAAGGACAGTAAGGGAACTACGAAAACAATACACTTGACCGTCGAGGGCCCTGTAAGTGTTGCGGGCTGTACCACACAGGAAAGTATTTACGAGGATAACAGCAACCGCAGTTTTTTACTCTACATCGACGAGAGCGAAATACAGGATAAAAAATAATGGATTACCAGCGTTTGATTAGTGCTGGAAAAGTTAACGGCGAACAGGAACACAATGCCAAAGAATTATTGAAAAACGTGCAACGGGTTCTAAAGCCCATCAAGTCATAAATCCTTACGCTGAATTTTTGGAGTTGCCAAAATCGGTCTTTAAACCTAGAAGAACGAACAGCCATTATTTACAGTTTATAGAAGCATTACCTTTTACAAACAATGGCAGCGCCACAGGCAATATGACAAGGATACCGGAGAGGAATACATCGAGACAGAAATCGAGGATATACAGGAAGCCAACGAACTGATTATTGATATTCTACTGCGCAAGAGCGACACACTTACGGGAGCATGCCGAAATCATTTAGAACGTCTCAAGACGTATTTAATTAATCAAAATCAAACCACATTTACAAATTCTGAAATCCGCAGAAATCTACGCATCAAGGAAAGTACGTTGCGTTGGTATCACAAACA